>JACAEO010000213.1 GCA_013388805.1 Chloroflexota bacterium | reverse complement strand
GGGCGGGGGGGGGGGAGGGGGGTGGGGTATGCGGGGCCTGGTGGCGCAACGCTCAAAAACCCTACCCCTGAGAGGGGTTCCCCACCCCCACGCAACCCTGCGGAGCGCCCTACTCCGCCGGGGCGTTCAGGAAGCCGCCCCAGAGCGACGAGAAGTAGGTAAAGCTGCCGTCGCGCCCCTTGTGGAGGGGGTTGGCGGCGTCCCACTGCACGGCCCAGGACATCACGACGTCGTTGGCGTCGAGCTCGGAGCCGTCGTGGAACTTCACGCCCGCGCGGAGCTTGCAGGTCCACTCGGTCAGGTCGGCGTTGGGGGTGCACTCCTCGGCCAGGCCGGGCCCCACCTCGGTGCCGCCGATCTCATAGGCGAGCAGGCCCTCGGTCACCTGCTCGCAGACGCGCAGGGCCTCGCCGTCGGTCTCGTCGGCGCAGTAGAGGCCGGCCGGCTCGCCGTTCTGCATCCAGACGAAGGTATCGCGCCCGCCGGGGTCCATGACGGCGAAGTACTCGTTGCCCAGCGGGCTGGCGAAGGCGCCCGCTACGTCAGCCTTGTAGGCCACGCCCGAGCCGCCGTGGGCGATCGGCACCATGGGCACGTGCTGCTTGATCAGGTTGTTGGCCTCGACGTAGAACGGCTCGCGCTCGGCATCGTCGGCCTTTGAGGCACCCTGCTGCAGCGCGGCAGTCAGGTCGTCAAACTTGTTGCCGAACTGCTTGGAGGCCCCGGCGCCGAAGTGGAAGTCGAGGAAGTTGGTCATATCGGGGTAGTCGGCGCCCCAGCCCAGCAGGTGCAGGCCCTTCAACTCGCCGGCATCAGCCTTGTCGAGGAAGGCGCCGGACTCGACGACATTGATCGTCACCTTGATGCCGATCTCGGCCAGCTGGGCCTGGATGTCCTCGGCCACGCGCCCGGGCTCGGGCAGGTAGCCACGCACCACGTCGCGGTACTCCAGCACGGTCTCGAAGCCGTTGGGGAAGCCGGCCTCGGTGAGCAGTTGCTTCGCCATCTCCGGATCGTACTCATACCACTCCTCGCCGACGCAGGCATTGGGGATGGCGCAGGGCGTGAAGTGGCTCGCCACCTCGGAGCCGGGCGGGTAGAAGTTGTCAACGATGCGCTGGCGGTCGATGCCCATGGCGATGGCCTGGCGCACCTTCTCGTTGTCAAACGGCGGGGCCGTGTTGTTCATGCCGACGTAGAAGACGTTGAGCGCCTCGCGCTCGATCAGCTGCAGGCTCGGGTCGGCGGCGACCACCTCAAAGGCATCGGGGGCGATGTTGTCGATGCCGTCGACAGTGCCCGACTGCAGCTCCAGCAGGCGCTGGGCGGCCTCGGCGCTCCAGCGGAAGATCAGCGTCTCGGTCTTCGCCGGCTCGCCCCAGTAGTCGTCGAAGCGCTTGAGGGTGATATTATCACCGCGGGTCCAGCTCTCGACCTGGTAGGGGCCGGTGCCGATGGGCCGCTCGATCAGATCGCCGGTGCCGCCGGTGGACTCGAGGTACTCGCTCGGCAGAATGGAGAAGGGGGTAAAGGCGGCCTTGGCACGGAAGGCCGGGTCGGGCACGCAGAAGCTGAAGCGCACGGTCAGCGGGTCGACCGCGGCGATCTCCTTGAGCAGGCCGGTGTAATCGCCGCCGCACTCGACGGCGGCAACGGTCATCAGGTCATTCTCAGTGGTATAGATCGCCTGGCTCGCAGCGGCGGGCTCGGTGGGCGCGGCGGTTGCCGCGGGCGCGGCGGTTGCCGCGGGCGCAGCGGTCGGCGCCTCGGGGGCCGCGGTAGCGGCCGGGGCCTCGGTGGGAGTCTGAGCAGCCGGGGCGCCGCCACAGGCGGCGATCACCGGGACGAGCAGGGCCAGGAGCATGAGCGCGGCGATGCTGTGCCGCCGCGGCAGGGTACCTGTTTGCATGGGGAACCACCTCACTCTACGAAGGGCCATTCCAGGGGCGTGCGATCGGCGATGGGCATCACCTCCCTTGAGCGGTCAGTGGCTCGTAGGCTGGGCGTTCGCGATGGCGGGATTATATCAGTTGCGGCCAGGGAGCGCAAAGGCGGGTGGGGAGACAAGGTGATGGGGTGAGGGAGTAACAAGCGTGTTGGTGAATGTCCCGTATCGGAGGGGCGATTCGCCGTGGTCGCCCGCGAACGTCCGTTGATCGTGGTTCATCGCGGGTGCGACGAACGGGTGATGATGGCGAACTGGCGGCACGGTGGGCCGCGTCACCTCCCAGTCGATGCGCCAACCATATTGTGATAGCCAGCGGCGCGGCGTGGTAGGATAGTTATGACAGCGAGACGTCACCGTGGAAGCGCATCCTGATGGCGACCACCGCTACGACAGGTGTCTTTCGTATGCCAGCGCCCCTGTCATTCCGCGCTGCGTGTACCCTGCCCCTCGACAAGCTCGGGAGCCGCGGAGCCGACGGGCTCCTCCGCACCATGTCGTTCGTGTCATTCCGAGTACCTGATGGCCCGGCGGCGGGCCAGTGGCGCCGGCCATCAGCTACGCGGCATGGCACGTCTCGTTGTCATAATAGAACGCAGCGGGCGAGCCGGCGCGCTGCATCTGGTCGTGAGGAACATCCTATGCTGTCCACCCAGGAGATCATGGCGATCATCCCGCACCGCTACCCCTTCCTGCTGATCGACCGCGTGCTGGAGCTCGAGCCGGGGGCGCGGGCGGTGGCCGAGAAGCTGGTGAGCGCCAATGAGCCGCACTTTGCCGGCCACTTCCCCGGCAATCCGATCATGCCCGGGGTGCTGATCGTCGAGGCCCTGGCCCAGACGGGGGCCGTCGCCGCCCTGAGCCTGCCCGAGCACCGGGGGAAGCTGGCGGTCTTCGCCGGGATTGACGAGTGCCG
>JACAEO010000212.1 GCA_013388805.1 Chloroflexota bacterium | reverse complement strand
GCAGCGCGCTTGCCGCCTCAGCGGGCGCCGCTGGCGCCGCGCCTTCCGGCGCCGCACTCGCTTCCGGCGGCGTCGTTACTGCGGCCGCTCTGCGCCGCAAAAAAGGGAAGATCGAATCCACTACAGCTCCTCCACGCGGCACGGGTGCGGCTGCGTCTGCCGCCTCTTCGGCCAGATAGCGACGCATAAACGCCGCTGCCTGGTTCAGATCGGCGAAGTACGACGTCGTCCCGCTGGGCACGTGTTCGATCTGGCCGTGCAGGCGCTTCTGATCGAAGCTGGCGATCCGCAGCACAAAGGAGACTGGCCTGCCCATGGGTCCCCCTATCGGCAGCGGTGGCCAGCGATCGCAATCAACGCGGGAAACGGAACGCGGCGGCTGAACGCAAATGATGGGATGTCGCAGACTGGTCGCTGCGCTCTGGGCGCCTGGAGGAAATGGTAGCAGCCGTGGCTTAGACGGTGCTTACATCACACGCAAAAGGAACTTAGATCGCGCATAGATGGCACATAGATCGCGCTTAGCTGGCGCTTAATACAATAGGCCGAAGCATTGGCTATGCCAACGCTTCGGCCCAACGCGCGTCCCCGGACCATAAGCCCACACGCCACACTACGGGACGCGGAAGCTTTTGAGCATTCAAGCCTCATGTCATGCTGAGCGCAGCGAAGCATCTTCACTAGCGCTCAGGGTGACAGGGTGGCAGCGACGGGACAAGCAAAACGATCCGCGTCCCTTACCGTCCGCTGCGGATCGCCTCGGCCAGTTGCTCGGTCTCCTGCATCGGCTGCAGGCCCAGTTCACGGGCCAGGGTCGCGCGACAGAGGGCATACTGGCGCATGGCGAGGCCACGCTGGCCCTGGGCCGCGTAGCAGCGCATGATCAGGCGGTGGGCCTCTTCGTGACAGTTGTCGTAGGCGAGGATCTTCTGGGCGCAGGTGATCGCCTGCTGGTGCTGCAGCGTCTCGGCGTAGAGCTGGCCCAGGTGCTGCAACATCGCCAGGAAGCTGTCGCGTAAACGCTCGCGCGGGCTGATCACCCACTCCTCGTAGCGGTCATCGGCCAGCAGGTCGCCGCTGTAGAGCGTGGCGGCCAGCTCATAGGCCGCGATCGCCGCCGTGCGGTCGCCGGCGATCGCGGCTGCCTGGCCGTGCGCCACGTGCTCGCGAAACAGGTCGGTGTCGCACCAGCACTCGATCGCGGGGTTGAGCTGATAGCGATCGTCGGCAAACAGGATCGGGCCGCCCTCGGGCATCGGCCCACCCACCGCGATCAGGCTCTTGCGCAAGGCGTGCAGGGTGACATTCAGGCAGTTGCGCGCCGCTTGCGGTTCGGCCTCGGGCCAGAACAGCGCGCACACCTGATCGCGGTGGACGGGCGCGTCGCGCTGCAGGACCAGGTACTTGAAGAGCGCCTCGCTCTTCTTGCGCCAGTTGCTGATCGGCTGGCCGTTCAGGTAGGCGCGGAAGCGGCCCAGGAAGTAGGCATTCAGCTGCGCCGGGGCGCTGGTAACGGTAGCACCACCACCAACCACCTGTTCCAGCGAGGGATGATAGGTCGCCCGGTTGGCACAGAGACGCTGGAGCGTTTCGAGCAATGCAATGGCCGACTGGTCGCCCAGCTGGTCAGCGATGACCCGTGCTGCTCCGAGTTGCTCCAACAGGTGGGCATACCCTGCGCCTGCCAGACTCTCGAGTTCGGGAGGTCCACCCATACCACCTCCACCGAGTCGGCGTCCCCCGCACCTGAAGCGCTCGCTGGCCTCCCCTCCGCACAGTCGCGATCTGTCCAGTTCTTTATCCTACCACGTCCGGCCCGGCCATGCTGGTAGTACAAAAGTAAAGAATCTCCCCGGTGCGGGGTGCTGGACCATCCGCGCAATGATTCGGTCGGGTGTGGCCGTGAGCGTTGCCGCCAATCAGGTGCCGGGAGCGCCAGTTGCGCCTGAGCGCCCGTTTTCATGCGGCGCATGATGTGTTGCGACCGCTGTCCTGCTTCACGACGTTGGTACAGCACGCACGCCTCACGCCCTGTGCAAACGTGGTGAAGCACTCCATTGAGCGAGTTCGTACTATGGCTTGTACCCCTACTGCTCGCGTGAAACCGTGACGACCCGGATATTGGTGTCGCCGGCGAGCAGACTCAGAACGGTCGTCACGATCGAGATCACCAGCCCACCCCAGAACGCGGGCCAGAAGCCGTCGATATGGAAGGCGATATTGAGCTGATCGGCCAGTGCCGAGGTCAGGCCGAGCAGCACGGCGTTGATCACCAGCCCGAACAGGCCGAGGGTCAGAATGACCAGCGGACAGGTGAGCAGGTAGAGCAACGGGCGCAACAGGGCATTCAGCAGCCCGAAGACCAGGGCAACCACGCCGATGTGCCAGCCGGGGCCGCTAAAGTGGATGCCCGGCACGATCCAGATCGCGACGAAGATGCCAAGTGAGCTGATGAGCCAGCGGAGAAGCAGGCGTTGCCACGCGGGACGGGCCGCAGGTGGGGTAAACTGCTGGTCGTACATACGCGTCTCCTTCACCCAGGTAAGTGTAAGTGTTCACACTCGGGGTGACACACGCGCCTGGGGGCGGGGGGGGGGGGGG
>JACAEO010000232.1 GCA_013388805.1 Chloroflexota bacterium | reverse complement strand
CCGGCGCCGCGCTTGAGCACCTCCCGCCCCTCGAGGGGATGAACCTGCACGCCTTCCGCTGGGACCACGCACTGGCTTTCGGGCGCTGGCTGCTCAAAGACGAGTACCCGCGCAATATCACTGTTTACCTGATCGAGGGGGCCTGTTTCGATCTCGGCGCGCCCTTGAGCGACGCCGTAGCCGCCCAGATGGAGACCCTGGCCCGGCACCTCGTGCGGGAACTGAGCGACAGTTATGACAACATTGCAGGTTGAACTGACCAGCCGGGGCTATCTGCAGCTGCCCGCTGACCTGGCAGGGCGCTACTTTCCGCACGATGTGCTGGTTGCCCTGGCCCGCGGCCGCGAGCTCTGGTTGCTGCCCACCCGCGGCGCGGCCGCCGGCGGCCTGCTGCTCAAACAGCGCAACCTCCACGGCGACCGCAGCGTGCTGATCTGGGAACTGCTGCCCGCCGGCACTCCACCCGGCCCGCGTCCGGCCTTCTGGGACGAGCGCAGCGGCGCGCTACGGGTGGCGCTGTGAACTGGCTACGCCCATCGGGTCAAAGCGACGGCTTTCCTGATGCGGCCGTCGCCGCCCAGACCAGTGTCGTCTACGAGCGTAGCCAGTGGGTGGTCTACCTGGAGATTATCTTCAGGGCGGAGACGCGCCGCTACCGCATCGAGGCCTATCGCAGCGAGCGCCAGGCCCGGATCGCCGCCGACTGGATCGAGCGCGCCGCCCAGCGCGAACTGCCGCATCCTCCCACCGGGATGTGAGTCTAGCCCGGAGAAACCAGGCACACAGGAGACGCCCCGCGATGACGCAGCTTGCCGTCCGCCCCCAGCCGCTCGGCATCTTCCCGCTCCCGGCGGGCCACCTGGTCCTGCCGCCCGCCGAGGGCGCTGCCGCGGCGCTGCCCGCCCTGCTGGAAGGCCACCTGCCCGACCCGCTCCCTGCACCCTGGCGCTTCTTCGCCCTGGCGCTCGCCGGCGATATCACGGGCGCCCTGGCATCCCTGGCGCACGACCCCACGCCCGAGGCGCGCTACAACCGCTTCGTGCTCAACGGCGACCCGACGCTCTACGCGGCACTGCGCGCTGAGCTCAGCGGCGACCTGGCTCTGCTCCTGGAGGTGACGGCCTACACGCTCGGCCTGTGCGCGAGCCCGCCTGCAGCTGGCACCACCAGCGGTGAACTGCGCGCCTTCGTCCTGATGGCGCGGGTCGCTTACGCGCTGGAGTGCGGGGCAGGCGCGGCGGCCGAGGCCGAGCTTGACGATGCCATCGCGGCGGCGGGGCCGCACTCGCCACTGCTGGCAGCCCAGTTGCACATCACGCGGGCCGAGATGCGGGTGGCCCGCCTGGGCCCCGAGCCGCTGGCCATCCAGCACTACCGCGAGGCGATCCGTCTGCTCGCCGGCGGTGGCCTGGCCGAAACACGCGCCTACGCCAGCCTCAGTCTGGGGATGCTCTACCAGGAGCTCGCCAACGGCCAGCGCGCGCCGCTGCTCGAGGCCGTGAAGTGTTACCAGGAGGCGCTGCGCGTCTTCAGCCGCGCCGCCTACCCCGAACTCTACGCCCTGGCCCAGAACAACCTGGCCCTGGCCTACCTGGCGATGCCGCTCACCGAAGCCAGCGACCAGTTGCGTATGGGCATCGCCGTGCAGGCGCTGCGCGAGGCGCTGACGGTCTACAGCGCCGACAAGTACCCGGAGCACTGGAGCAGCGCCCAGCTCAACCTGGCCAATGCGCTGCAGTACCTGCCCTCGGCCCACCCCGAGGAGCACCTGGTAGAATCAGTGGAGCTGTACGAGGCCCTGCTGGCCGCCCGCGACCCGGAGCGCGACCCGCTTGGCTATGGGCGGGTGCTGGCCAACCAGGGCAATGCCCTGGCTCACCTGGGCGTCTTTACCCACGCCCGGCCGAAACTCCAGGAGGCTGCCCGGCTCTTCGCCGCCGGCGGCGACCACGAGGCCGCCGCAACGGTATGCCAGTTGCTGGGCGAAATCGAGCAACACGTGGCGGCACAGAAGGGGGAGCGCCTCAATGGAGGCCTACCAGCGCCAGCAGTTTGACTTCCTGCTGCTCACTGCAGTTGAGCGTTTTGCCGAGCGACTTGTCCAGCGCAACGGCGGCGCCGAGCTCGCCCTGCAGCGCCTGTGCAGCGACCCGCAGGGCGAGGGCATCTGGCTCGACCAGTTCACCCAGGCGATCTTCCGTGACTTCCTGCTCGACAACCCGGCCGGAGCCTGCTTTGTGCTCCAGGCCCTGCCCCGCCGCCAGGTCGCCCCCCCGGAGGGCGGCACGGTCGAGGCGATGCTCCAGCAGCTGGCGCTGCGCGCCTTCGCCGACCTGCTGGGCGCGAAGACGATCGAGGCACTCGAACGACCGTAGGCATGACAAGGAGCCTCCGTGATCAGACAGTCTGACACGCTCGAAACCCTCGCCCAGCGGGTCGACCAGGCGATGGCCGTGGTGCGCACACTCGACGACGATGCACGTGGCAAGGCGACCGAGCTCAAACAGGCGGTTGAAGCCTTCCATAAGGCCGGGCTCACAACGATCATCCAGCGGCTCAGAGCCGACCCGCGCGGCAAGGAGTTGCTCTTTGAACTGGTCGACGAGCCCCTGGTCTACGCACTCTTCGCCATGCACGAACTGGTTCGCGCCGACCCGGCTACCCGCGTGGCACGGGTGCTGGAGCAGGTGCGGCCGTATATGCAGTCCCACGGCGGCGATGTGGAACTGGTCGACGTGCATGGTGATACGGTGATACGGTCTTTGTGCGCCTGCACGGCGCCTGCAACGGCTGCTCGCTGTCGGCGGTGACCCTGCGCGAGGGGGTGGAGGAGGCCATTCTGAGCCAGATCCCCGAGATCCGCAAGATCGCGGTGCTGCCCAGCGAGCCCGGCCCGGCGCTGATCAGCCCCGACACCGTCGGAGTGCGCAGCGTTGATCCGGCCGCGGGCTGGGTGCGCGGCCCGCGGGTCGAGGATCTGCCCGCCGGCAGCATGGCCCGGCTACGCGCCGGCGACGCCGACGTGCTCCTCGTCAACCTCGCCAACCGGCTTAGCGCCTTTCGCAACGCCTGCGCCCACCAGGGCCTGCCCCTCGATGGCGGCGAGCTTGACCTGGCAGCCGGCACGCTCACCTGCCCCTGGCACGGATTCTGCTTCGACGCCGGCAACGGTGAGTGTCGCACCGCGCCCCAGGCCCAACTCGAGCCCTTCCCGCTGCGCGTGCAGGATGGCTTCATCTGGGTGCGGCCCGTATGATCACCCTCGCCGCCAGCCCTGTGCTGCGCCTCGGCGCCGAGTCACCGGGGGGACTGGCCCTGCCCGCCGCCCAACCGACACCCGGGCAACTCTATGCACCCCGCGGTGTCTACCTCGACGCCGAGCGCTTGATCGTCGCCGACTCGGGCAACCATCGCGTGCTGATCTGGCAGGGACTGCCCACGACCGACGGTGCCCCCGCCACGGTTGTGCTGGGCCAGCCCGATTTCACCAGCGAAGGCCCGGCCGCCGGTGGACGCGGCCCGGCCAACGGCCTGCACCTGCCCACTGGCGTGCTCGTCGTCGCGGGACGACTCTATGTGGCCGACGCCTGGCACCACCGCGTCCTGGTCTGGGAACAGGTGCCCGAACGCTCCGCCACGCCGCCCGACTATGCCCTTGGCCAGGCAAACCTCAACGCGGTCGAGCCCAACCGCGGCGCCACACCAGATGGCCAGAGTCTCTACTGGCCCTACGGCCTGGGCTGGTGCGCCGGCTGGTTCTACATTGCCGACACCGGCAACCGGCGCGTCCTGGGCTGGCGCGGCCTGCCAGCGCCGGAGCGCGCGCCTGACCTGGTGCTCGGCCAGCCTACGCCCACCGCCCACGACGAGAACCGCGGCGGCGCCCCCGGCCCGGCGAGCTTCCGCTGGCCCCACGCCGTCGCCGGCGACGCCACAACGCTCTACGTCGCCGACGCGGGCAACCACCGCGTGCTGGGCTGGTCACCGCCACCCACGAACGACCGCCCGGCCGACCTGGTGCTCGGCCAGCCCGACTTCGCGAGCACCCAGGAACTGGCCTACCACCCCCAGGGACCGCAGCGCATGCGCTTCCCCTATGCCCTGGCCATTGCCCATGGCCGGCTGGCCGTGGCCGATACCGCCAACAACCGCGTGCTGATCTGGCCGGAGGCCCCGCGCACCGGCGCCTTCGCCCCCGCCGACCTGGCCCTCGGCCAGGCTGACCTCGAGGGCAACGGCGAGAATCGCTGGCAGGCCGTCGCCCCCGATACGCTCTGCTGGCCCTACGGGCTCTGGCTGCACGACAATCGGCTGGCAATCGCCGATTCGGGCAACAATCGGGTTATAATCTGGATGCTACACGGCGCTAACGAAGGAGCAGCCTGATGTGTCTTGGAATCCCCGGCAAGGTGCTTGCGATCGTCGAGGACGGCGGCGTCCGTATGGGCAAGGTCGACTTCGACGGCATCGTCAAAGATGTCTGCCTGGCCTACCTGCCCGACATCCAGGTCGGCGACTATACCATTGTGCACGTCGGCTTTGCGATCACCCAGCTCGACGAGGCCTCGGCCAGGGAGTCGCTGGCCCTGTTCCACGAACTGGGCATCCTCGAAGAGGAACTGGGCGCGAGCGAAGACACGGAGGCAGGGCCGTGAAGTACCTGGACGAGTATCGCGACCCCGAACTGGCCGCCCGGCTCTTCGATGAGATCCGGCGTATCACGACCCGGCCCTGGGCGATTATGGAGGTCTGTGGCGGCCAGACCCACTCGATCATCCGCAACGGCATTGACCAGCTGCTTCCAGCCGAGATCGAGCTCATCCACGGCCCGGGCTGCCCGGTCTGCGTTACGCCCCTGGAGGTGATCGATAAGGCCCTGGCAATCGCGGCGCGCCCTGAGGTTACCTTCTGCTCCTTCGGCGATATGCTGCGTGTGCCCGGCAGCAGCCAGGATCTGTTCCGCGTCAAGAGTCTGGGCGGCGATGTGCGCGTCGTCTATTCGCCACTCGACGCCGTGAAACTGGCCCAGCAGCGCCCCGACCGCGAGGTGGTCTTCTTTGGCATCGGCTTTGAGACCACCGCGCCGGCCAACGCGATGGCGATCGTGCAGGCCGAGCGGCTCGGCCTCACCAACTTCTCCATGCTCGTCTCGCACGTGCTCGTCCCGCCGGCGATCAGCGCGATCATGGAGGCGCCGCGCAACCGCGTGCAGGCCTTCCTCGCCGCTGGCCACGTCTGTAGCGTGATGGGCACCTGGCAGTACGGGCCGCTGGTCGAGCGCTACCAGGTGCCGATCGTGGTTACCGGCTTCGAGCCGCTCGATGTGCTTGAGGGTATCCGCCGCGCCGTGACCCAGCTCGAGGCCGGCCGCGCCGAACTGGAGAATGCCTACGCCCGCGCCGTGCGCCCCGCAGGCAACCAGCCGGCCCAGGCCGTCCTGGACCAGGTCTTCGAGCTCACCGACCGGGGCTGGCGCGGGATTGGCAGCATTCCGCAGAGCGGCTGGCGCCTGCGCGAGCGCTACCGGCGCTTCGATGCCGAGGCGCGCTTCGACGTAGGCCATATCCACACCGCCGAGTCGCCGCTCTGCCATAGCGGCGAGGTGCTCCAGGGCCTGATCAAACCGAACCAGTGCCCCGCCTTCGGCACGCAGTGTACGCCGCGCAATCCGCTCGGTGCGACGATGGTTTCCAGTGAGGGCGCCTGCGCGGCCTACTTCCAGTATGGCCGCTTCATCCCTAGCGAGCGCGTGGAGGTCGCAGGATGAGCATCTCCCTCGAGGGCTGGACATGCCCGGCTCCGCTGCGCGACTACCCGGCGATCGTGATGGGCCACGGCGGCGGCGGCAAGCTCTCGGCGGACCTGGTGCGCCACCTCTTCCTGCCGGCCTTCCGCAACGCGGCGCTTGAGCAACTGGGCGATGCGGCCGTGGTCGAGGCCGGCGGCGCGCGCCTGGCCCTCTCCACTGACGCCTTCGTCGTACGCCCGCTCTTCTTCCCCGGTGGCAACATCGGCGACCTGGCGGTCAACGGCACGGTCAACGACCTGGCGATGAGCGGCGCGCGCCCGCTCTACCTGACGGCGAGTTTTATCGTCGAGGAGGGCATGCCGCTCGATCAACTCGGCGCCATCGCCACGACGATGGGCGCCGCCGCGCAACGGGCCGGCGTCGCGCTCGTCACCGGCGATACCAAAGTGGTCGACCGCGGCCACGGCGATGGGGTGTTCATCAGCACCACCGGGGTGGGCCTGGTCCCCAGCGGGGTGCAGATCGGGCCGGAGCGCGCGCGACCCGGCGATGTGGTGATCGTCAGTGGCGAGATCGGCGTCCACGGCGTGGCCATCCTGAGTGTGCGCGAGGGCCTGGAGTTCGGCGCCCCGATCGAGTCGGATACGGCGCCGCTCCACGAACTGGTGGCAGTGCTGCTCGAACATGGCTGCGCCATCCATGCCCTGCGTGACCCGACGCGCGGCGGCGTGGCCTCGACGCTCAACGAGATCGCCGCAGCCTCCCAGGTGGGGATCCGCCTCGATGAGCGGGCGCTGCCGGTGCCAGCCCTGGTACGGGCGGCCTGCGAGATCCTGGGCATGGACCCGATCTACGTGGCCAACGAGGGCAAACTGGTGGCGATCGTGGCCCGCGAGGACGCCGAGCGCACCCTGGAACTGCTGCGCGCCCAGCCACTCGGCGCGCGCGCGGCGATCATCGGCGACATCACCGCCGAGCACCCCGGGGTCGTCGTCGCGCGCACCGGGATCGGCGGCACCCGCGTGGTCGATATGCAGGTCGGTGAGCAACTGCCACGCATCTGCTGAGATCGCGCCACCCGCTCGAAACGTCTTTGAAAACACCGCGACCGCGCTGCCGCAGGCGATCACCCGGCTGAGGCGATCAGTCGCCGCAGGTGGCCCAGATCATCAAGGGGGAGCGGAACGGGCGCCATAGCGATCACCCGCGTGAAGCTAAGCCCGGCCCAGGTGGCGAGCGCGCCCGCCGGATCGGGCGCCAGGTCGGCCCAGTCGACGTGGAGCGAGAGGTCAAAGCCGCTGCGGTCGCGGCCCCGCTCGGCCAGCGCACCATCGAGGGCCGCGAACAGCTCCGGGAAGCTGTCGCGGAAGCGCCATTGGAGGTTGAGCCCGCCGGCGTAGCGTCCGGCCAGCCGGGCCAGCGCCACACTGCGCCCGCCCACGATCAGCCGCGGCGGCGGGTCAAGCCCCGGGGCCACCACCGCCTCCCGTAGCTGCACATGCTGCCCGGCAAAGCTCACCGGCGCGCCGCTCCAGAGCGCCGGCAATACCTGCAGCGCCTCCTCCAGCCGCACCGTGCGCGTCGCCCGGTCACCCTGATCAATGCCGAAGGCCTCCTGTTCGGCAGCGTAGCCCCCGGCGCCCAGCCCCACCTCCAGCCGCCCCTCCGCCAGTTCGTACAGCGTGGCAATGACCTTCGCCAGCCGCCCCGGGTGCCGGTTGGTGACATTGGCGACCAGCGGGCCGAGCCGGATCGTCGTGGTCGCCTCAGCCAGCCCGGCCAGGGTCGTCCAGCACTCCAGCACCGACTCGCGCGGGTCGTTCCACGAGACGTAGTGATCCCAGAGCCAGAGCGAGTCGTAGCCGTGGGCCTCGAGCGCCAGCGCAGCCCGGCGCAGTTCCGCATAGCGTGTACCGAAGGTGGGCAGACAGATACCGATCGGGAGCATAGGTGGTGATCCTTCAACGTGATACGGTTGCCGAGGTTCGCTACAACCTGGCGGCGATTGTACACGAACTGGAGCAACAGCTCTTTTGAACCCGGCACGCGGTGCACCACGCGGGTCGCCCCAGGAGGCCTCGTGGCGGCTGGTGGGGCGCGCCGGCCCCCGGCACCCCCGGCGCCGGGGCTCCGCCCCGGACCCCGCCGGAAGGTGGCGTTCCTGGCGGGACGGCCGCGGGGTCATGCCCGTGCCGCGGTCGGGGGCGGGCCGTCCCAGCGGCACGGCCGCTGCCGGGCAGGGCGTGCTGTCACCCCTGCGGGGCGCGGGATGCGGCCATGGGGCGCCGGCGAGCCGATGGGGTGCCGGCAGGGGTCCGGCCGCCAGCACCGGGGGCGGCAGGTCGTCCACCGCTGCGCGGTCTGAGGCATGCAGCACGGCCGCGATCGGCCGGTACGGGCGTGGGCTTTGGGGTTTCCAAAGGGGCGGAGCCCCTTTGGCCGGCTATCCATTACCCATAAGTTGACGGAGTGACTGTGGTAGGCTGAAGGCATGACAACACCCCCTGCCACAGCACACGCGTGGGCGTCACAGGAACTGGCGACAGCCAGGTTTGGCGATG
>JACAEO010000019.1 GCA_013388805.1 Chloroflexota bacterium | reverse complement strand
GCCGCGGCGGTGGGATCGGGGCCTCGGTAGCAGGCGCCAGCTCGCCGAACGACTCGATGCGCTGCAACGCCTCGTCGAGCTGGCGCCGGGCGGTATTGAAGTCAGGATGTTCATTCATACACGGCTCGCCTCTGGCTGAGGACCGGGCGCGAGCTCAGTGATGCAGCTACCACCTTGCGGGTCACACTGAGCGCAGCGCAAGGTCGCGTCCTGATGAGGCAGCAGATGCTTCGCTTCGCTCAGCATGACCACCAGCATACCAGTCGCACCACCCAGGCGCCCCGGCCCTCCGGACAGTCATGGTGACGCAATGCGCCCATCACTCGCCCCGCAGTACCAGCCGCTCACCCTCAATCACGCCATGAAACCGCATCGGCACATCTTCCACCCGTTGCCAGCGCTCGAGGTAGTCGCTGTAGCGGCCGCTCAACACGTTGCCCGACTGGCCGGTAGTGTGCATAAACTGCGAGCCGCTCAGGTCGCCAAGGTCGATGATCTGGCGGTATGAAGGCACGTTGTACTGGAGATAGGGCTCGCTGATGCGCACCGGCCCGACATTGACCGTAAAATTGTCGCCGCCGTTGGGAATACGCCGCTCGAACAAGCCCCGCAGCAGCCCGACCTGGCTGAACGGGTTGTGCGGGAAGACCACCTGATGGACACGATCCCAGCGCCAGCGCGCCGGATCGCGCTCGCCCTGCGCATCGGCCATCGCCTCCAGGCCCCGGGTCAGCGCGCTGGCGAGCGTGGTCGCACAGTCTTCCGTGACGGCAAGCGTCGTCCTGTCATCGCACCACTTGCTGTGACCATCGAGCAGCACGGCGCGTAGCGCCATGGCCGGAAAGTCGCGTCTGGTCCGATACTGCTCGTCGAAGAGATCGCGCAGCTCATCGGCGAAGACCGCCTCGAGGGCAGCGTGGTAGTAGCCTTGATAGAGTGCTGCGGCCGCGCTATCGCCGTGCATGGCGCCGTCCCAGCTGCGCAGTAACTCCAGTGCGGCGGCTTCGCGCGGCCCGGCCGGCGTAACCGCACGCATCACCGGCAGCAGGTCGCGCGCCTGCGCCGAAACAACATCGCCCAGCATGGTGCGCATATCAGCGACCGTGAACTGGTTGCCCTGCTCGATGAGCTCGATGATGCGCTGGGCGCGGTAGGGTGCTGCCCACGAAGTGCTCAGCAGATAGGGATAATCGTCGCCGAGCACCCGGTTATTCGCAGTGGCAATATAGCCCTGCGGCGGGTTGTAGACGTGCGGCAACTCCTCAAACGGCACATAGCCGACCCACTCGTACTCGTCGGTCCACCCCGGCACTGGCAGCCTTCCATCGCCAGTGCGACGGATTGGCAGCGCGCCCGGCGCATAGTAACCAATGTTGCCCGCAACATCGGCGTAGACGAAATTCTGCATTGGCGCCTTGTAATCGCGCAGCGCCGCCGTAAACTCCGTCCAGTTGCGCGCCCGGTTGATGTTGAGGAAGGCGCGGATCGTCGCATCCTCGGCGTCGAGCACCGTCCAGCGGAAGGCCAGCGTCTCACCGGTGCCGTCGGTGACATCGCTGATGATCGGGCCGTGGCGCGTGACACGCACCGTCAGCGTCACCGGCTCATCGTTTTTGACCACGATCGTCTCGCTGATCAGCGTCACCGGCTCGCGCTGGCCGTTATACTCGACGAAGTTCTGCGCGTCGATCCGCTCCACATAGAGGTCCTGCACATCAGGGCCGGTATTGGTCACGCCCCAGGCGATCTGCCCATTGTGGCCAATCACGACCGCCGGCAGGCCAGGAAAGGTCGCGCCGATGGCGTTGATCGCGCCGCCTTGCACGTGGGCCAGATACCAGATCGAGGGAATGCGCGTGCTGAGGTGGGGATCGTTGACCAGCAGCGGCTTCCCGCTGGCGGTGCGCGCGCCACCGATCACCCAGTTGTTGGAGCCGGCCAGCCGGTCACCCAGACCGGTGGCCAGTTGCACGTGCTGCCACAGTTCGAGCATTGCCTGCGCAGTGGCCGGCTGGATAGCGGCCGGCGAGGCGGCGACCGGCGCTGCGGGCTGGCTCAGCGCGCCGTGCGGGACGATCACGGGCCCGTCAGCGGTATAGGCCGGCAAGAGCAGATCGGCGTCTTCCGGACCGATCTGCGCGATCAGCAGCGCGCGCAGCACCTCTTCGCTCCAGTTGCCGCCGAGGTCCCACGCCATCATCTTCGCCCAGATCAGCGAGTCGACCGGCTGCCACGGCTCTGGTTGCACACCGAGGATGAGAAACTCCGGCGGCAGGGCCGGGTTGGTGGCCAGAAAGGCATTCACGCCCGCCGCATAGGCATCCAGGATCGCGATCGTCTCAGCATCGAGCCGCTCAAAGGCGCTGCGCGCAGCGCGGTCCACGCCAAGCGTGCGCAGGAAGCGGTCGGTGTTGAGCGTCGCCGCGCCAAAGATCTCCGAGAGCCGGCCAGTGCCGATACGGCGCTGCACCTCCATCTGCCAGAGCCGCTCCTGGGCGTGGACAAAGCCCAGGCCGAATGCGGCATCGGTCTCGGTGGCGCCGGTGATATGCGCCACGCCATCGCTATCGCGGACGATCGTCACCGGCGCGCTGACACCGCGCACCCGAAGCTCCCCGCTGGTCTGCGGCAGCGAGCGGCGCAGCCAGAGGTACCCACCGCCAGCGCCGAGCACGAGCACCAGGACCAGCCCCAGCAAGCCCCAACCGAGCAGGCGTGTCAGCAACCGCATTGTCACATCTCCATAGCGCTACAGCTCCACATGCGGCACACGTCCTGTGCGCCGGCGGAGGTAGCTCCAGGGCGGCTCGCCAAAGTGTTGTCGGAACGCGCGGCTGAAGTGAGCCATATCGTGGAAGCCCCAGCGTGTTGCGACATCACGGATAGTACCACGACTACCGCCGCGCTGCAGCAGTTCGCCACGGATGGTCTCCAGGCGGCGGATCGCGATCCAGCGTGCAACGCTGGTGCCGGTCGGGGCAAAGAGGCGGTGGAGGTAGCGCACCGAGATGCCGAAACGATTGGCAAGCGTACGTGGACAGAGCTGGTCATCGTCGAGATAGCACTCGATATAGTCACAGATGGCGGCAAGTTGCTCACTGTGGCGCGGCGACAGATGGGCACGGGCCAGGTGCTCGCCACGCAGCCACACAACGAGCGTGTCGAGTGCGCTATCGCCCAGCGCCTGGCGTTGTGCCGGGCTCAGCAGGGGCGCCTGGGCGGCGAGCGCCGCGAGCATCTGGGCACAGACGGCGCCGCTGCCCTGATCGGCGCGCAGCACCAGCCCGTGATGTACTGCCACCCCTCCCAGCCTCGCTGCGAGCACCTCGACAGGCAGGCGGACGAGCAAACCGCGGCCCGGGGGGCATGGCCACACCACGAGAGGCGCACGTCCATCCCAGAGCCAGCCGCTGTCACCGACCAGGTCACGAAACCGTTCACCGTGTGCGAATGGCCCTTCACGACCCCTCGGCGCTGCGCAAACCGGCGCTGGCGCCCGCCCCTGATCCTCAAGCCCAACCTGCACGGTGCCCCCGTACGCCAGCAGCAAGCCCACCGCCTGCTCGGGCGCACGCGCCGGCGTGAGCCACGTCCCGTGCTCCAACCAGGCAACCTCGACCACCCCATAGCGCCAGAGCACCGGCTCCACACCAGCGTGTCCGTCCACTGCCGTCTCCATTGTCGGCAGCCCGTTCGCGACGATGGTTCACGAACAGGCAAGAAACGCTTCACTCACGATCAAAAATGCACCATGGACTTCTGGCATGATACCAGAGATCTCCACGATCTCAATTACATACCGCACGTTGTGAGCAAAGGAGCACGCAGCATGAGCAACGGCACGGGGCACCGTCCGCGCATCCTGGCGATCGACGCCGGGGGCACCATGACCGACACGTTCATCATCAATGAACGGGGCGAGTTTGTGGTGGGCAAGGCTCAGACGACGCCGCACGACGAGTCGATCGGCTTTCTCAACTCGGCGCGTGATGCACTGAGCTACTGGGACACCACCGTCGAGGAGAGCCTGGCCGGCATGGTCAGCGGAATCTACTCCGGGACGGCGATGCTCAACCGCCTGCTTGAGCGCAAGGGCCGGCGGGTAGGCGTGATCGTCACCGCCGGGATGGAAGACTACCTGCGTCTCGAGCGCGCTATCCAGACCTATCTGGGATACTCGTATTCCGACCGGTTGCACACCGTGACCCATCACCATAATACGCCACTGGTGCCGCGCAAGCGCATCGTTGGCGTACGCGAGCGCATCGACGTCTTCGGCAAGGTTGCCATCCCGCTCTACGAGCACGAGGCGCGAACGGCGGTAGAAGAACTGCTGGCGCTGGACATCGACGCGCTCGTCGTCAACCTGATCTACTCCTTCAAAAACCCGGCTCACGAACAGCGGGTGCGCGCCATCGCCGAGGGGGTGATGGCAGCCGCCGGCCGCAGTGTGCCGATCTATCTCTCGTCGGAATTGTACCCCTTGCGGGCCGACTTCCCGCGGTTAAATGCGACGCTCCTGGAAGCCTACGCCGCCGAACCCTCGCGCGAGCAACTGCAGCGGGTGCGCGCGGTAACCCGTGCGCACGGCGCGAACTTCGACCTGCGGGTGATGGCCAGCCATGGCGGCACGATCTCCATCGACGCACGCGAACTGGCCCGCACACTGATCTCCGGCCCGATTGGCGGCGTGATCGGCGCGAAGTATCTGGCCGAGCGCATCGGCGCGCAGAACGTCGCCTGCACCGATATCGGCGGTACCTCGTTCGACATCGCGCTGATCACCGACGGCGAGTACCAGATCAAGAACGTACCCGATGTGGCTCGCTTCCTGCTCAACATTCCCCTGGTACAGATCGACTCGGTCGGCGCGGGCACCGGCTCCTTCGTGCGCGTTAACCCGAGCAACCGGCGCATCGAGATAGGCCCCGACAGCGCGGGCGCGCGGGTGGGCATCTGCTACCCCGAGGGTGGGGTCGATACCGTGACGATCACCGACTGCAACGTGGTACTCGGCTACATCAACCCGGACAACTTCCTGGGTGGCGAGATCAAACTCGAGCGGCAGCGCGCGATCGCGGCCGTGCAGCAGCAGATCGCCACACCCCTGGGCCTTGATGTCTACGCCGCCGCAGCCGGCGTGGTGGAACTGTTTGAGGATAGTCTGAAGAACGACCTGCTCGGGCGGATCATCGGCAAGGGCTATGGTCCTGAGAACTACACCCTGCTCTCCTACGGCGGTGGCGGGCCGCTCCATGTGAGCGGCTACTCGGCCGGGCTCAACTTCGCCGATGTGCTCATCCCAAGCTGGGCGCCCGGCTTCTCAGCCTTCGGCTGCGCCTGTGGCGACTTCGAGTATCGCTATGACCGTTCGATCGACCTGCCGATCTTCCCCGGCAGCGACGAGGCGACCATGCTGCAGCTCGGCGGCGCGATCAACGCCGCCTGGGATACGCTGGCCGACCAGGTCGCCGCCGAGTTTGCCAAGAGCGGCATCGCCCGTGAGCAGATCCACTTCAAGCCGGCCATCCGCATGCAGTACTACGGCCAGCTGAATGACCTCGAGTTTCGCTCGCCGGTGCGGCGGATCGAAGAACCTGGCGATATGACGCAGCTGGTCCATGCCTTCGACGAGCTCTACGCCAAGATCTACTACAACGCGGCGCGCACACCGGATTTTGGCTACCTGGCGACCCGCGCGATTATGACCGGCGCGGTGGAGGTAGAGAAGCCCGCACTCCCCCGTCGCGCGGCGGGCAGCCCCACCCCCGACCCCGAGGCCCAGGTCGGTGCCCGCGAGGTCTACTGGAAAGGCAGCTGGGCGACCACACCCATCTATGCCATGGATCGGCTGCACGCAGATAACCGGATCGTCGGGCCGGCGATCATCGAGGCGCCGGCCTGCACCCTGGTGGTACCGCCTGGCCGGCTCGTCTGGCTCGACCAGCACGACATCTTCCACATGCAGCAGGCGTGAGACACTGCGGTGCTGCCAACACCCGTGACTAAATGCCTTTAGAAGGAGCAAGCCACGATGACCATTACCACTGACCAGAGCAGAGGCGCCGGGATTGGCTGGGGTGGCCAGCCCCTGCGCACGATGCTGGAGGAGAGTGAGCGCCGTTTCAGCGAGACTGGTCATTACGACGGTATCGATCGTCTCACGCTGAAGGAGGCGGACCCGATTCGCTATGAGAAGATCTTCTCGCGCCTGCGCGGCGGCATGGTCAATGCCCGCGAAACGGCACTGAACATCTCGGCCTCACCAATTGTGCGCGAGATCGGCGAGCTCTGCTTTGCCCTCTACACCCCTGAGGGCGATAGCATCACCCTCTCAACCGGGATCATGGTTCATGTGCATACGATGTCAGATGCGATCAAATGGATGATCCGCAACAACTACGAGGAGAATCCCGGCATCGAGGACGGCGACATTTTCTGCAACAACGATGCCTTTATCGGCGATGTACATAACGCCGATGTGCAAGACATCCTCCCGATCTTCTGGGAGGGTGAACTGATCGGCTGGGCGGCTGGCGTTACCCACGTGATCGACGTCGGTGCACCATTGCCCTCAGGCATGCCAATGGGTCCGATCCACCGCTACGAAGACGGCTTCATGCTCTCGGCACAGAAGGTCGGCTCGAAGAACCGCTTGCACCGTGACTACGAACTGCGCTGCCAGACCGCCGTGCGCCTGCCCTTCTACTGGATGCTTGACCAGCAGACGCGCATCGCCGGCTGCCAGATGATCAAAGAGGCGGTCTACCGGGTGATCCGCGAGGAGGGTATCGAGACCTACAAGCGCTTCATCCGCGAGGTGATCGAGGATGGACGGCAGTCCTTCATTCAGCGGGTCAAGGAACTGACCATTCCCGGCAAGTATGTCGTGCCGAGTTTCATGGACGTCACCTTTGGCGGTGAGGCAGGCCGGCTGCCGCCCGAGGCGGCCAGAGATACGCTCATGCACGCGCCGCTGGAGGTCGAGATCGGCGCAGCCGGCGAGTTCAAGGTCAGTTTCGAGGGGGCAAGCAAGTGGGGCTATCACTCGTTCAACGCCCCACCGAGTGCGATGCAGGGTGGCCTGTGGGTACTGCTCACCCAATCGCTCGTGCCAAATGACAAGGTCAATGACGGGGCCTACTTCGCTATCCAGAACAACCTGCCCTATGGCTCATGGGCCAACCCCGACAATACCTTCTGCTCGGTGAGCATCGCCTGGGTCTATCTCATTCCAGGCTACTCGGGTATCTTCCGTGCCCTGAGCATGGCCTATGTGGGTCGGGGCTACCTCGAAGAGGTCCTGGCGGGACACCCCGGTACGTGGAACATGACCCAGGGCGGTGGCCTCAATCACTATGGACAACCTGGCGCCTGGACCAACTTCGAGATGAGCTCGTGCGGCACCTCGGCGCGCTACGTGATGGATGGCGAGGATACCTGCGCCGCAATGTGGAACCCCGAGGGCGATATGGGTGATGTCGAGGCCTGGGAGATCCTCGAGCCACTGCTCTACCTGGGCCGGCGCATCCGCCCCAACTCGGCGGGGCCAGGCAAGTTTCGTGGCGGCAGCGGCTTCGAGTCGATCCGTATGGTCTACAATACCCCGAGCCAGGTGCTCTACAACCTCGGCGAAGGGAATGTCTTCCTTGGCACAGGCCTCTTCGGCGGCTACCCGGCCTTCGCCGGCTATCGTCAGAGCATCAAACAGACCGACATGGCCCGCCGCATCGCACACCAGCTGCCGTACCCGATCAGCGACGAAGACCCGGAAAACAGCCAGATGGTCGCGCACGTCGAGGGTGTCCTCGAACGTGACAAGCGCACGATCCACCTGCCCGACCCGCACGCCGAGCACGATCTGTATCTGAGCGTGCTGCGGGGCGGCAATGGTCTGGGCGATGTGCTGGAGCGTGATCCGGCCGCCGTGGTACGCGACCTGAACGAGGGCTACCTGCTGCCACGGTTTGCCGTGAGCACCTACGGCGTGGTGGCGATCCAGAATGCTGCCGGCGAGTGGGAGCTGGATACGGCAGCGACCGACGAACAGCGGGCGGCGATGCGACGCGAGCGCATTGCACAGAGCATGCCGGTGGAGGAATGGATCGCCCAGCAGCGCGCCAGGGTGGTGCAACAGGACTTTATCGCTCCGGTGCGCCAGATGTACCAGGAGAGTATGAGCCTCAGCCCGACCTGGGCAGCCCACTTCCGCACCTTCTGGAACCTGGACGCCGACTGGTCACTTGAGGGAGGAGCGTGATGACCCACTATGATATGTCTACCATCGCTGACCTGGTCGATGGGAAGCTGGAATGGCCGCAGCTCAAGGCGATGATGAGCAACTTCAAGGATCCTGATCGCTTCGCGACCTACATCGCTGTGTTGCAGGAACGGGTATCCTGGGACGATCCGATCCTGTTGCCGCTGGGACCGCACCTGTTCATCGTGCGCAAGCCCGACGGGAGCATCGTCACCAAGAGCCGCAGCGGCTACGAGTTTGGCGACTATCGCCAGAACTGGAAGCTGCAGGCACGGATCAGGGTACGCGACAGCGACGCCAGCCTGGAGGAGTTGTACCCGGCGATGATGCACTGCACGCCCGGCTGGATGGAGTTGCGCGAGTACATCGACCCGCTCGATGGCACGCTGCTCGAAGTCGAAGCGGTGCCACCGGGCTACCCGATCGTGCATAGCTTCCAGCCCGACCTGGAGACGTTCTACCGAGAATGGCTTGGGCGTCCGTTGTAGCTAGCCGGGGTAGGGGGCAGCTGGTGCACGCCGCTTGCCCCCACCCGTGGATCCAATACCTTGCACATACGGTACTGCGCGCGGCACGGCCCCCCTCCCAACCTCCTCTCAGGTGTAGAGTTTTTGGGAGTTGCGCCCCCAGGCCCCGCATACCCCACTCCCCTCCCCCCTCCCCTGGCCGGGGAGGGGGCCAGAATCTGGCGTTGCAGTGCGCCAGCTTCGCT
>JACAEO010000149.1 GCA_013388805.1 Chloroflexota bacterium | reverse complement strand
CGCTGGCGCACCGCAACGACAAAAACATACCCCTCACTCCCAGGCTGGGAGAGAGGGGGAGGGGGGTGAGGGCAAGCAGCGCATCAGGACGCTATCCGCCAAAAACCCTACCCTTGAGAGCCTCCCAACCTCTCCCCGCTGGGGGGAGACGCCGCGGACGCCCTCCTCCAGCGGGGGATTGTCACGTGTGTTTGAACCATGGCTTAATCGAGATCCCAGAGCTGCACGGTGCCGTCGAGGCTGGCACTGGCCAGGCTGTGGCCGTCAGGGCTCCAGGCGACACCGTTGACCCAGTCGTCGTGGCCGCTCAGGGTCGCGATCGGCGCGCCGTCGTGGCGCCAGAGCCGCACCGTCGAGTCGGCGCCGCCACTGGCCAGCGCCTGCCCGTCGGGGCTCCAGGCCACCGTGTAGACGTAATTCTGGTGGCCGCTGAGCGTCGTGCAGAGACTGCCGTCGCTGACCCGCCAGAGCCAGACCGGGTCGTGGTGCTGCGGCTCGCTGAAGCCGGCCACTCTGCCGATCGGGCTCCAGGCCAGATCGGCGGCCCAGTTGCGGTGCTTCTGCAACTCGTTCACCAGGCGGCCCTTGGCCAGGCGCCAGAGGCGCACGCTGCTATCGGCGCTGGCAGTGGCCAGGATCTGCCCGTCGGGGCTCCAGGCCACCGCGTAGACGTAGCTCGTGTGGCCGGGCAGGCTGTCGAGCGTCGGCGGGTCGCTGAGGTGCCAGAGCCGGACGATGCCGTCGCCGTAGCCCGCCGCCAGGCTCTGGCCGTCGGGGCGCCAGCTCAGGCTGTACAGCCGTGGCGCGACGTCGGGGCGCAGTTCGCTGCGTTGCCCCTCCTCGCTTAGCGGCCACAGCCGCAACGCGCCATCGGCGCATGCGCTGGCCACCACGTCGCCATCGGGACTCCATGCTACCCCGTGAACCACGTCGCCGTGGTGCTCCAGCACGCGCAGCGCGCCCCACTCGCGCGCGCACCAGAGGCGCACCGTGTGGTCGGCGCTGCCACTGGCCAGCGTGGCACCATCAGGGCTCCAGGCCACGCTCAGCACCCGGTCGGTGTGGCCTGCGAGGCAGGCCAGCGGTTCGCCATCGCTGGCCCGCCAGATGCGCAGGACCCGGTCGGCGCCGGCGCTGGCCAGCATGCGGCCATCGGGGCTCCAGGTCACCGCGTGGACGAAGCTGGTGTGCCCGCGCAGCGTGCGCCCGGCGCGCGCGCCACTGATGTAGCGCTGCCTGCGCCCGAGCAGGTCGCGGCTGAAGGCCTCGGCGCTTGGGTAACGCTCCTGGGGGAAGCGGGCCATCGCGCGCATCACCGCCTGGGAGACCTGGGGTGAGACGTGGCGGTTCAGCTTGTGGGGCGGCTTGAGGGGGTCGCGGGCGCGGCTCATCCGCCGGGGCGCGCTCAGCGGGTAGCGGTTGGTGAGCAGATGGTAGAGCGTCGCCCCCAGGCTGTAGATGTCGCTGCGCTGATCCGTCCCGCCCGACCAGTCGAACTGCTCCAGCGGCATGTACTCCAGCGTACCGAGGCCGTGGAGCGTCTTGCGTGTGCGCTGAATGCCCTGCTTGAACAGCCCGAAGTCGACCAGCTTGATCTGGCCCTCGGGGGTGACGCGGATGTTGTGGGGCTTGATGTCGCGGTGGATGATCGGCGGGTGCTGGCTGTGCAGGTAGCTCAGCAGGTCGCAGAGTTGCTCGGCGTAGGCGACGACCAGTTGCTCGGAGAGCGGGCTCTTCTGCCGGGCCAGGATCTCGTCGAGGCTCTGGCCAGGAACGAACTCCATCACCAGGTAGCCGCATCCATCGGCCTCGAACATCTCGTAGTAGCGGGGCAGGTTGGGGTGGCGCAAGTTGGTCAGGGCCGCAAACTCCCGCTGGAAGCCGCGCACCGTCGGCGCCTCGAAGGTCTCTTTGATCGCCACCCGTCGCTCAGGGGTGCGCGTATCGATCGCCTCATAGACGGCGCCAAAGCTGCCGTGACCCAGCGCGCGCACCACCTGGTAGGCGCCGATGCGCGCGCCCGGGTCGTGGAGGTGGACCGCAAAACGCAGTGACCGCCCGCAACGGGCACAGACCGTTGCCCCGTCGGGGTTTTCGGCGCCACAGCCGTCGCCGCTGCGCTGGTCCTCACAGATGAGCATAGGGCCGCTCCTCAGGTCGTCTTCGTCGATGTGCGGCTATTGTACGACACAGGACCGAGGCAGCGCACTGGTATAATGCCCGCGCATCACGCAGCCCGGGAGCGAACCTTCGTTGCCCCGCGACGGTACATGCCAGGAGAGTGGCCGGAGCGAAGCGGAGGGAACAACGAATGGATCTGGCAATGCTTGGGCGCACGCTACGGCTGGTGGCAGCGGCGGCCTGCTTCACCCTCGGGGTGCTGGTACTGGCGCTCGGCCTTGCGCCACGGCTGCTCGCGCCCACCGCGCGCGAGGCGCCCCCCACCGTCCTGGAGCCATTGAGCGAGCTGGATGCGCAGATGCTGCCCGCGCTCGATGCGCCAGCCAGTGACCCGCCCGCCGACCTGGTGGTCTATGTGAGCGGGGCCGTGTTCTTCCCCGATGTGTACCAGTTGCCGCCCGGCGCCCGGGTGAAGGACCTGGTGGAGGCGGCGGGTGGGCTGCGCCCCGATGCCGCGGGCGAGCACGTGAACCTGGCTGAGCCGCTCAGCGACGCGCAGCACATCCACATCCCCACCCTCGCCGAACGCAGCGCGGCGCCTGCCTCGCCGGCGGGGGCCGCTGCGCCAGCCGGCGGTCTGCTGGACCTGAACCGCGCCAGTGCCGCCGATCTGGAGGAACTGCCCGGCATCGGGCCGACCCTGGCCGAGCGCATCGTTGCACGCCGTACCGACCAGGGGCCATTCCGCGCAGTCGAAGAGCTGCGCGAGGTTACGGGGATCGGTGATAAGCTCTTTGCGCAGATCGCGCCGCTGGTCACGGTCGAGCCGTGACCCGGCTGCTAGAACACCGCACGGAAGGGACGTAAGCGCATGCGTCGGACCAAGATCGTGGCCACACTGGGGCCGGCCTCGAACACGCTTGAGCGGGTCGCCGGCCTCATCCAGGCCGGGATGAACGTCGCGCGGCTTAACTTCTCACACGGGACGCACGCCGATCATGCCGCGCTCATCGCTATGGTGCGCCGCGCCGCCGCCGAGGCCGGCAGCCACGTCGCCATCCTCCAGGACCTGCAGGGGCCGAAGATCCGTACCGGCCCGCTGGCCGATGGCCAGCCGGTGGACCTGGTCGCCGGTCAGCGCTTCTGGATCACCACCGAGCCGATCATCGGCACTGCCGAGCGAGTCAGCACCACCTATGCCGCCCTGCCGCAGGACGTGCAGCCCCGCGACCGCATCCTGCTCTCCGACGGCATGATCGAACTGGTGGTCCGCGCCACCGGGGCGAACGAGGTCGAGACCGAGGTTGTCCACGGTGGGCGCCTGAAGCAGCACCAGGGCATCAACCTGCCCGGGGTGCGGGTGAGCGCCCCGGCGGCGACGGCCAAGGATCTCGAGGACCTGCACTTCGGCCTGGCACAGGGGGTCGATTACGTGGCGCTGTCGTTTGTGCGGGTGGCCGACGACATCAGGCAGATCAAGACCGTCATCAGCGCGGCCGGCAAGAGCACGCCGGTGATCGCCAAGATCGAGCGCCCCGAGGCGCTCGAGGACCTGCCCGCGATCCTGAGTGTGGCCGACGCGATCATGGTTGCCCGCGGCGACCTGGGCGTGGAGATGGCGCCGGAGCGCGTGCCCCTGGTGCAGAAGCAGATCATCGATGCAGCAAACCGGGCGCTTATCCCGGTGATCACGGCCACACAGATGCTCGAGTCGATGATCCAGAACCCGCGCCCCACCCGCGCCGAGAGCAGCGATGTGGCCAACGCGATCCTCGATGGCTCCGACGCAGTGATGCTCAGCGGTGAGACCGCCGCGGGCGCCTATCCGCTTGAGGCGGTGCAGATGATGGCCCTGATCGCCGACGCGATCGAGGGCAGTGCCGCCCAGGCTGGGAGCGACATCGCCGTGCCGCGCTGGGCGATCCCCGAGATCCAGAGCAGTGCCCGCGCGATCGCCGACGCCGCAGCGACGATCAGCCGCGTCCTGCCAGTGCGGGCCATCGTGGTACTGACCCAGAGCGGCTCAAGCGCACGCCTGGTCTCGCATTACCGGCCACAGGTGCCGATCATCGCCCTGAGCCCCAGCGCGGAGACGGCGCGGCGCGTCGCGCTCTACTGGGGCGTTACCCCGCTGGTCATCCACTCGGCCGATCACCTCGATGCGCTGGAGCAAGAGATCCAGGCCCTGCTCCGCGCTCGCGGTCTCGCCCAGCCAGGCGAGACGGTCGTGCTCACCGGCGGCCACCCGGTCTACCGCCACGGGCCGACCAACTTCCTCAAGCTGCTGAACATCGACATCAAATAGAACGCACCGTTCTGGCCCACCTCCACAGCGCCACAGCGCCACAGCTCCACAGCGCCACAGCTCCCCACCGCCGGTCTGGAGCGCTGTGGAGCTGACGGCTGGCTTGTCACGTACGTGTAATACCATTTCCGATTGCGGATTTTGGATTGCAGATTGCCGCACATGGCGTCACGATGAGCGATAACGGCAACGACAATGCGGAACTGCCAACTGGATTTGGTATAACCCAAGGCTCAGGTGCGGACCGGGCGGCGCGTTGCTTCGCGCGAAGCGATGACGATGCCGGCCAGCAGCAGCACGAAGCCGGCCAGCTGCAATGGCGCGAAGCGCTCGCCAAAGATCAGCAGAGCCAGCAGCGCCGAGCCGATCGGCTCGCCGAGGATGGCGATGGCGATGAAGGTCGCCGAGAGTGCTGACAGGGCGTAGTTGAACGCGGTATGGCCAAGGAGCTGCGGGCCAAGCGCGAGCGCGAGCAGGAGTAGGTAGACATAAGGCGGAAAGCCAGCCAGTTGCTGGCCGGTCAGCAGTGCCCAGAGCACGAGCACCAGCGCGGCCGTGGAGTAGACCACGTAGATGTAGGCAAGCACGCTGAGCCGGCGGCGCAGATCACGCCCGATGACCAGGTAGCCGCTCACGGTGATAGCGCCAATCAGGGCCAGCAGATTACCCAGGGCCGGGTCTGGTGCACTGCTGCTGACCTGGTCGGACAGGCCGATCAGCACGCTGCCGAGCAGGGTCGCACTGATGCCCAGCAGGGTGCGCCAGCCAGGCCGCTCGCGGAAGATCAGCAGCGAGGCCAGGCCGACCCAGAGCGGGTTGGTCGAGACCAGGGCAACGCTGGAGGCCACCGAGGTGTAGGCCAGGGAGCTGATCCAGCTCGCGAAGTGCATGGCCAGAAAGACGCCCGAGGCCAGGCCAAGCAGCAGGTTGCGGCGGCGCAAGGTGCGCAGCTCGGGAGCAACCCGCGTCCAGGCCAGCGGTGTGAGCAGCAGGGCCGCCAGGGCCAGCCGCCACGCCGCGATGCTCAGCGAGGGCACACCGGCCGCCTGGATGTAACGGATCAGGATCGACGAGGTGGAGACGACCAGAACGCCGGCGAACAGCACCAGGTAGGGCAGGATGGGACGGGACATGAGGCTCCATGGACCAGGTATGCGTGTGCCCGCGACCCTGGTCTCCGCTAGTGCGATTGCAGATTGCAGATGTGCGATGGTAGATTGGGCGCGGCGCAGCTGGACACGGTCGAGGTCGCGCTGATGCCCGAACAGGTCGCCTGAAACTGCACCAGGTTGGGCCGGGCGTAGGATACGCGGAGCGTTCCAGCCTGTCAACGGCGCGCACCCGGGGCGCCGCGGGCGGCCGTGGGGCGCAGCGGCCATACGCATCAAGTTACGGGCTGCGGCCGTGCCGCTCACCCACACGGAAGGATGAAAGCTTTGTTGTGGTTGGGGGGGGGGGG
>JACAEO010000061.1 GCA_013388805.1 Chloroflexota bacterium | reverse complement strand
GCCAACATCACCGGACACACACCCACCCCATCGCGGGAAGCGGACGTTGCGCATGCGCTGCACATCCACCCACCCGGCTTGACGCCTGCGACGCAGGCCCTACAATAGCGCACAGCGATACGCGAACAGCAGAAGTGAGGCCCGCCGTGCCCTTCGATTTCGATACGATCGTTCCCCGCCGCGGGATCGGCAGCGCCAAGTGGGAGCTCTACCCGGAAGACGTGCTGCCGATGTGGGTCGCCGATATGGACTTCCGCTCGCCGGAGCCGGTGATCCGGGCGCTGCACGAACGGGTAGAACAGGGCACCTTCGGCTATGCCGTCCCCCCGGCGCAGCTGGCCGAGGTGATCTGCGCCCGCCTGGCGCGGCTCTATGACTGGACGGTCACCCCGGAGGAGATCGTCTATCTGCCAAGCCTGGTCGCGGCGATCAATGTGCTCTGCCGGGCCATCGGCGAGCCCGGCGACCACGTGCTGACCCTCACCCCCGCCTACCCGCCCTTCCTCAGCGCACCGGCAAACCACGGGCGGGTCTGCGATACGCTGGAACTGAGCTGCACGCGTCACGATCGGATCCTCAGTTATCAGCTCGATCTTGACGCCTTTGCCGGCGCGCTCCACGAACGCACCCGCCTGTTCCTGCTCTCCAACCCGCACAACCCGGTGGGCCTCGCCTACGACGCGGCCACCCTGCGCGCCATGGCCGAGGCCTGCCTGCGCAACGGCACGCTGATCTGCTCCGACGAGATCCACTGCGACCTGTTGCTCGGCGAGACGCGCCACATCCCGCTGGCCACCCTCGGACCCGAGATCGCCGCCCAGACGATCACCCTGCTGTCGCCAAGCAAGAGCTTCAACCTGCCGGGGCTCGGCTGCGGCATCGCGGTGGTCCCCAGCGCCGAGCTCCGCGCGCGGCTGGCGCGGGCCAGCGCCGGCATCGTTCCTTACGTCAACGCCATGGGCTTCGCCGCTGCGCTGGCCGCCTTCAGCCAGGGCGACCCCTGGCTCGCTGCGCTGCGCGCCTACCTCACCGCCAACCGCGACTACTACGTGCAGTACCTGGTCGAACGAATGCCCCAGCTGCGCACAACCGCGCCCGAGGCTACCTACCTGGGATGGATCGATTGCCGCGAGACCGCGATCGACGGCAGCCCCTACCGCTTCTTCCTCGAGCAGGCGAAGGTCGCCCTCTCGGACGGCGCGGCCTTCGGGGCGGGCGGCGCGGGATTCGTGCGCCTCAACTTCGGCTGCCCGCGCGCCCTGCTAACCGAGGGTCTCGAGCGTATGCGCGCTGCCCTGGCGCGCACGGGCAGCGCCAGCGATCGGTAATGTCTCACTGTACTGCTTCACGACATTCGCACAGCACGCACGCCGCACGGCCTGTGCGAACAGGGTGAAGCACGACATCGAACAACTACTCGTGACCCCTCCCCCTCGCGACCACGCGCTCTCCACCGCCGCCGCCCAGCCGGGGCCGTGCGGCGTGTCGGTGATCATCCCGGCCTACAACGCGGCCGAGACGCTCGGCGCAACGCTGGCTTCGCTCGACGCGCAGCACTACCCTCATTGGGAGGCAATCGTCGTCGATGACGGCTCGACCGATGGCACTGCCGACGTCGCGGCGCAGGCGGCAGCGCGCGATCCGCGGGTGCGGCTCATCCAGCAGCCCCAGCTCGGCATCGCCGCGGCGCGCAACACCGGCATCGCCGCCGCCCGCGCCGACTGGCTGCTCTTCCTCGACGCCGACGACTGGATCGCCCCGCAGCACCTCGAACGGCTGACCGCCGCCCTCGCGGCTGACCCGACCCTTGACGCCGTGCACTGCGGCTGGGTGCGCGTGCTGCCCGACGGTAGCATGGGTGACGAGCACTTCGGGCCGCCAGCAAGCGATCTCTTTCCAGCTTTCGCGGACCACTGCGCGCTGGCGACGGTCGGCGTGTGCCTGATCCGCCGGTCGCTCGTCCTGGCGGTTGGCGGCTTCGACCACAGCTTCCGTAACTGTGTCGACTGGGAGTTCTGGCTGCGCGTCGCCCGCGCCGGGGCGCGCTTCGGCGCCGTGCGCGAGCGGCTCACCTACTACCGGCTCCGCCAGACTTCGATATCGATCGGGATGCGCAACATTGCCCTGCTGCACAGCAATGCCCTGCGCGTGCTCGAGCTCGCACACAGCCCGGACCCGCGCGTGGCAAACCCGCTCCCCGCGCACGCCGCGGGGGCGCCGCGCGAACTACTGGCGCGCCGCCGCCTCCTGATCACCTGCTGGTGCGCCGGCCTGGCCATCGGCCACGGCAACGATGGGGTCAGCTTGCTTGCCGCCATTGCCGATCGCGACCCGGCGCTCGATCCCGAAGCCGTCGCTACGATGCTGTTCGCCGCAGCACCCCTGCCGCGCGGTCTGCTCCAGAATGCCTGGCCGCAGCTCTGGTCCGCTCTCGAACCACAGGTGACGGCGTTTCTCACCGCGCTCGAGGCCCGATCCGGCGCGCCGCAGCTTGCCCGGCGCGTTGTGCACCTCCTGGCCGGCAAGGCCGCCGCCGAGGCATGGCAGGCTGCGCCCGCGACCATCGGCCCCTTCGCGATCCGCCCGCTCGAGCTGACCTGCCCGCTGACCGATCTCCGCCTGCCGCCCGGGGTGGAACACCTGCGCTGCCTGCTGACGCTGGAGGGACAGGTCATTGGCGCCGCTGTGCTCCCGGTCACCGGCGGCCAGGTGACGGCAGCCGCGCTAGCCGAGGCGACGGCCGGCAAAGCAGCATGGCCAATCCTCGGGCACTTCTTCGCGCGCACCCTCTACCCACAGCTGCACGTCAAACACGGACCAGACGGGGTGAGCCTCTGGCGTGGCGAGCGCCAGCTGGCCAGCGGCCTGCCGCCTGAGGTGGCCAGCGACCCGGCCCTGGCCCACGATACGATCGGCTGGGAGCTCATGCTGCAGGAAGTGTGGGGACGCCCCGACTGGCCGCTCGTGCGCTTCTACGTGCCCGCGCCCGACGATGACAGTGCGGCGATCTTCGTCCCCGGGCGCTCACTCACCGTCGAGCTGAGCGCCGAGCCGCCCACGCTGATCACCAACTGGGCGCAGCTTGACGTGACCCTCACCGCCGGTGGCCTGGCCGTCACCCGGACCACCGTGCCGGCGCCGCAGGGCCGGCTCAGTGCCAATGCGCTGATCGCCGCCCTGACCCACGCGGCAGGCATGGACCTGTGTCGGGCCGTGGTCTACCAGGCGCTGATCGGGCGCCCGCTCGCCGCCGAGCCTCTCGGATTGCGCGCGCGGCTGGCCGCAGCGGCCCGGCGTGCCCGGCTCAGGGCAACCTGACGGCGTCACCCTCGAGCCTCACCAACCCGTCGCGCGCCAGGTCGGCCACCAGGTCGCGCAGCCAGGGCTCATCGGCGGCCACGTAGTCGGGCTTGACCCGTGGGCCGAGCTCGACCAGTGCGAGCGCGCTGTGGGCGGGCACGGCGCGCAGCGCATCGACCAGCCGGCCCCGGTACCAGCGCCGCGAGCCGACGAAGGGCGGTTCCTTGCGCTCGGCGATCCGCCGGGGGCGGGCCGGCCCACCAGCGCCCATCGCCAGCACGAGCGCCTCGTCGGCGGCGAGCCGTGCGGCGTAGGCCCGGCAGTGGCCACGCAGCGGACAGCGGGGGCAGGCCGGCGTCGTGGCAGTGCAGACCAGGGCGCCCAGCTCCATCAGCGCCTGGTTCCAGGCCCAGCCGCGTCCGGGAGGGAGCAGAGCAGCACCACTGGCCAGCAACGCGCGGTCGTCCGGCGCCGGGACAGCCTCATCCGGACCGTGCAGCGCGCGCCGCAGCACCCGGCGGATGTTCGTATCGAGGAAGGCCACGTCCTGCTCGAAGGCGAAGCAGGCCACGGCGCCGGCCGTGTAGGGCCCGACGCCCGGCAGCCGACGCAGCGCGGCAAGCTCCCGCGGGAAGTGCCCGCCGTGCTCCTCCAGGATGGCCCGTGCAGCGCGCTGCAGATTGACGGCGCGCCGGTTGTAGCCAAGCCCGGCCCAGAGCCGGATCACCTCCGCGGTGGGCGCGGCGGCCAGCGCCGCGAGCGTGGGGAACGCCGCCAGGAAGGCGTGGTATTTCGGGATCACCCGCTCGACCTGGGTCTGCTGGAGCATAACCTCGGCGACCAGAATGCGGTACGGGTCGCGGGTGTGGCGCCAGGGCAAGTCGCGGGCAGCGCGCGCAAACCAGGCGAGGAGCAGTTCGTGCAGCGCCGTGGGCTCAGACATAGGTGCGGAGCAAGCGCTAATCCCCGGAGACCTTCACCCCGCTCTCGCGGCGGGCCTCGATCACATCACTGATGCGATTGAGCCGGTCAAGCAGATTGGAGAGCTGGCTCACACTCTGGAGCGAGAGCACCACGTGCAACACCGCGCGCCCGGCGCGGCGGGTCTGGCCCTGCTCGACCTTCTCGATATTGATCCCCGCATCGGCGATCACATTCGATATATCGCGCCAGAGGCCCACCCGGTCCCACGACTCGATGCGGATGGGCACCGGGTAGCCCCTGGGCTGCTGGCCGCCCCAGACCACATCGATCAGCCGGCTGCGGTCGCGCTCATTGACGATGGTGTGGCAATCGGCGCGGTGCACGGTGATGCCCCGCCCCCTGGTGACAAAGCCAACGATCGGCTCGCCGACCACCGGGTTGCAGCACTTGGCGAGCCGATTGTAGACCGGGCCCACGCCGACCACATGCACACCAACCGGCTGGTTGCGCGCGGTGACGGGGGCGTGGGGCAGATCGAGCGGCAGCGCACTCGCCTCCTGCTGCTGCTGTTGTGCCTCCTGCTCGGCCAGGGCCTTCTGGGCGACGGTGCGGGCAGTGATCTCGCCGGTGCCGATCTGGTGGAAGAGATCCTCCGCCGAACGCGCGTTCACCAGGTCGGCCAGATGATCGAAGCTGACGGTGAGACCGAGCCGCTTAAGCTCCTTCTCCAGCATATCGCGCCCGGCGGCCACATTCTCGTCGCGCTCGGCGCGCCGGAAGTAGCGCTTGATGTGGTTACGGGCGCTTGGCGTCTTGACGAAGTTGAGCCAGTCGCGGCTGGGGCCCTTCGACTTGGCCGTCATGATGTCGACGATCTCGCCGTTCTGGAGCCGATAGTCGAGCGGCACGAGGCGCCCATTGACCTTGGCGCCGATACAGCGATGGCCCACCTCGGAGTGAATGTGGTAGGCGAAATCGACCGGCGTCGAGCCCTCGGGCAGGTCGATGATCTTGCCCTTCGGCGTAAAGACGTAGACCAGTTCCTCGAGTTCGGGCTTGAGGCTCTCGACAAACTCGCGGGCATCGGTCAGCTCGATGCGCCACGAGATCAGCTCGCGCAGCCACTTGATCTTGGCCTCGTAGTTCTGGTCGCTCCGCTGGCCGAAGCCCTCCTTGTAGCGCCAGTGGGCAGCGATGCCATGCTCGGCCACGGTATGCATCTCCTCGGTGCGGATCTGCACCTCGCAGTGGTGGCCGCCGGGGATGATCACCGTAGTATGGAGCGACTGATAGCTACTCTCCTTGGGCACCGCGATATAATCGTCGAACTCTGAGAGCACCGGCGTCCACATACTGTGCACCAGGCCGAGCACGCGGTAGCAGGTGCCCTTGGCCCGGTCGGGGTCGCTCTCCTGCACGATCACGCGGATGGCGAGCTGGTCGTAGATCCGCTCCAGCGGCACGCCCTTGCGCTCCATCTTGCGCCAGATCGAGTAGATATGTTTGGGCCGCCCGGTGACCTGGGCCTTGATGCCCTCCTTCTCGAGGGCCTCTTTCATCTTCTTGATCACACGCTGCACGAGCCGCTCACGGGCCTCTTTGCGCATCGAGAGCGCAGCCGAGATCTCCTGGTAGCGTTCGGGGTAGAGCGCTTTGAAGGCCAGGTCTTCTAGCTCAGACTTGACCTGCCACATCCCCAGGCGATGGGCGAGCGGCGCGTAGATATCGAGCGTCTCGCGGGCCACCCGCGCCTGCTTGGTGGGCGGGGTGGCGCCGAGCGTGCGCATGTTGTGCAGGCGGTCGGCGAGCTTGATCAGGATAACGCGCGGATCATCGGCCGTGGCGATGAACATCTTGCGGTAGGAGCCGGCCTGCAACTCCTCCTTGGTCTTGTTCTCCAGGCCCGAGAGCTTCGTCACCCCATCGACGAGATGGGCGATCGTCGCGGAGAAGAACTGCGCGATCACCTCGAGGCTGACCCCGGTGTCCTCGACCACATCGTGCAGCAGGGCAGCGGCAAGCGACTCAGCGTCGAGCCGCAGGTCGAGCATAATCATCGCCACCGCGACCGGGTGGTCGATGTACGGCTCGCCGCTCTGGCGGTACTGCCCGCTATGGGCGATCGTGGCCAGTGCATAGGCGCGGCGCACCAGTTCGCCATCGGCGTCAGGCAGGTAGGACTGGAGGCGGGCGATCAGCGCCTCGACCGTCGGGCTGCTGTAGGCGTTGAGATAGGCGGCGCGCACACTGTCGGCCGTCGCGTCGGGCTGATCCTTGCGCCGCAGATGCTCGGCAATCGTCTCGATCACCGGGTGCTGAAGGATCGGGTGCAGCGCAACGCCTGGCACCTCGGCATCGACGGCACGCCCCTGACCCGCCGGGCGCTGGGGCCCGCGCGTGAGCGTCCCGTTCTGCCGTTGATCCTCGGCGAGCTTGTCGCCAACGACCGCCGCGGCGCTATAGCTATCCATGGCCGCCCTTCCTCTTGCGCTCCGGGGGAAACATCGCCATTCTATCGCGTGAGGCCAGGCCCGCTTGATCACGAACGCGGCCGGCGTGTACCGCCAGACCGCGCCTGAACCCCCGCGATCGCCCGCGACCGCGACGTATGCCTCGCAATTGTTCCTGTAGCATAACACCGCCATAACTCCTTGTCAAGAAACATGATTGCCCGATTGCCCCCCTCTCAGGGGGAGGGTTTTTGGCGGATAGCGTCCTGATGCGCTGCGTGCCCTCACCCCCCTCCTCCCTCTCCCAGCCTGGGAGAGGGAGGTATGTTGTTGGCGTTGCGGTGCGCCAGCT
>JACAEO010000035.1 GCA_013388805.1 Chloroflexota bacterium | reverse complement strand
CCCGCGCCCGCGCCGCCGCGAGGACGAGCGCTGATCCAGTGGGCAGGGTATGGCAAAGGGGCGCGCCAATGGTCATTGGTGCGCCCCTTCGCATGGTGAGCGTTGCGGGCCGACGCGCGTGTCGGCCGACCAGGGTAGCTATGGTTGAGCATTACCTTGATTTTGGCGGCGCCGGCCCGCTCATCCATCTCGCGCCGGCCAATGGCTTTCCGCCCGAAGCGTACCGGCCCTTCGCCACAGCGCTGACCGCGCACTACCGCGTGCTCGGCTACCGCCCGCGCCCGCTCTGGGCCGGCAGCGCGCCGCCCGACGTGCGGGCCTGGCGTGACCTGGCCCGTGATATGCTGGCCGACCTGGAGCGGGTGGCCGCTGGCCCGACGATCGGGGCAGGCCACTCGCTCGGCGGTATCCTGACACTCTACTGCGCGGTGCGCCGGCCCGAGCTCTTTCGCGGCGTGGCGCTGATCGACCCGGTGCTCTTCCCGCGCCACCTGTTGCCCGTGCTCTGGGCCGGGCGCCGCCTCGGCCTGCACCGGCGCTTCCCCATTGCCCGGGGCGCGGCCCGGCGCCGCGATAGCTTCGCCAGCATCGCGGAGGCACGCGCACGCTTCGAGGGCCGCGGCATCTTTGCCGCCTTCACCCCGGCCGCGCTCGACGGCTACCTTGAGGGCGCGCTGCGGCCCGCCCCGGGTGGGGGACTCACCCTGGCCTGGCCCCGCGAGTGGGAGGCCCACATCTTCTCGCTCATCCCGGTCGACACCTGGGATGCCCTTGGCCGGCTGCAGGTCCCGCTGCTGCTGATCCGCGGCACCCGCTCCGACCTGCTGATCGACCGGTCGTGGGCCGAACTGCAGCGGCGGCTACCCCACGCCCGCCTGGTGGAGATCGAGGCCGGCCATATGCTGCCGATGGAGCAGCCCGCGGCGGTGGCTCGCGAGCTCAGCAACTGGGCGACCAGCCTGCCGTAGCGGGCCATGCATACGACTGAGGAGCAACAGATGGAGCGCAGCATCCGCATTGGCCAGTGTGCCAGCATGCGCAGGACGATCACCGAGGCTGACGTGGTGCTGTTCGCGGCGATCACCGGCGATCAGAACTCGGTCCACATCGACGAACTGGCGGCCCGCGAGTCGCGCTTCGGGCGCCGGATCGCCCACGGCATGCTGGCCGCTGGTCTGATCTCTGCCGTGCTGGGGATGCACCTGCCCGGGCCGGGTACGATCTACCTCAAGCAGACGCTCAACTTCCGCAAGCCGATCTACGTCAACGATACCGTTACGACAAGGGTGGAGGTGATCGGGCTGCGTGAGGACAAACCGATCGCCACCTTGCTGACCACGGTCACCAACCAGGACGGGGTGGTGGTGGTCGATGGCGAGTCGCTGGTCTACTGTGATCAGTGCCGGATCGACGGCTCGGATCCTGCCCGTCCAGAGAGCACGGGGCAGTAATACCGATTACTGCTTCATGGCATCGCATTGGCTCAACTCCACCTCGTTGTCGTACCAGGGCCAATCCCTTGCGCAGACGGCGCTGCGCGCGGCACAGCCCCCTCTAGAGACAGACGGCGGCGGCGGCCACGGTCTGGAAGTGGATGTCCACCGTATCCTCGATGCGGCGGGCGTAGCCGCCGGCCATGGTGATGGCCAGGGGCAGGCCGGCGGCGCGGCAGTAGTGGAAGATCACCCGGTCGCGTTCGGCCAGGCCGGCCTTGGTGAGCGCCAGGCGGCCGAGGCGGTCGTCGAAGTAGGGGTCGGCGCCGGCCAGGTAGATGACGAGATCGGGGCGGGCGGCGGCGAGCGCGCGACGCACGCCGGCCTCGAGAGCATCGAGGTAGGCATCGTCGCCGGTGTCGTCGGGCAGCGCCACGTCAAGGTCGCTGTGCTGCTTGCGGAAAGGAAAGTTCTTTGCGCCGTGGATGGAGAAGGTGAAGCTGCGCGCGTCGTCCGCGAGGATGGCAGCCGTGCCATCGCCCTGGTGGACGTCGCAGTCGAGAATGAGCACCCGTTGGGCGCGGCCTTCGGCCTGCATCGCCCGGGCGGCCACGGCGCTGTCATTGAACACGCAGTAACCGGCGCCATGGTCGGCGAAGGCGTGGTGGGTACCACCGGCGAGGTTGATGCCGACCTCGCCGGCCAGGGCTGCGCGGCAGGCGGCAATCGTGGCGCCCGCCGAACGACGCGAGCGCTCGATCATCGCCGGCGACCAGGGGAAGCCGATGCGACGGAGCTCCTGGGCGCTTAGCTGGCCAGTCTGGCAGCGGTGGAGGTAGGCGGGGCTGTGGGCGCGGGCGAGCTCGTAGTCGCTGGCCGCGGGGGGGAGTTGCAGGCGCTCGGGCGGCACGAGCCCCGCCGCGGCCACACGCTCGCGCAGCAGGGCGTACTTCTGCATCGGGAAGCGGTGTCCGGGCGGGAGCGGCAGGACGAAGCTGTCGGAGGAGAAGATCTGCATCGGCAGGCGGCGGGCGGCCTCAACTCGGGTTGTAGCGGTTCATGGCTGCCGTGAGCCCTTCGCGCAGCACCAGCTCCACGGCGTCGGCGATCGTGTCGAGGAGCGCGGGCAGCGCCGCCTCCTCCTCCTTGTTGAAGCGGGCCAGCACATAGGCCGCAGGGTCCATCTTGCCGGGGGGCTGGCCGATGCCGACCCGCAGCCGGGGAAACTCGACGCTGCCGAGCTGCTGCACGATCGAGCGCATTCCGTTGTGCGTGCCGGCGCTGCCGCGCTCACGCAGGCGCAGGCGGGCAAAGGGCAAGTCCAGATCATCGTAGATCACCAGCAACTCGCGGCTCGGGTCAAGCTTGTACCAGGCGCGCAGGCTGGAGACGGCCTGGCCGCTGAGGTTCATAAAGGTTTGCGGTTTGGCCAGCACCACCCGCTGCCCGGCGATGGTGCCCTCGGCGGTCAGGCTATTGGCCCGCCCGGTGCGGAACTGCAGCCCGTGGCGCCGCGCCAGGGTGTCGAGGGCCTCGAAGCCGATGTTATGGCGCGTGCGCGCGTAGCGTTCACCCGGGTTGCCCAGGCCGACGATGAGCCACATGGGATCTGTTTGAGCTTCGTGGTGCCACAGCTCCGCGTACATGTTCAGCGCTGGGGTAACCACGCAATCCCAGGAGCGAGGGCGTCCCGCCCTCGTCAGTGTTCGCGGGCAAGATGCCCTCGCTCCCAAGGAGAAGAGTGCATATGTACGCCCCCACATGCCATCGTACCCGTTCCCTCCACGCGCGTCAAATGGAGGCCAGCGCATAGCGTGCATAGTCGCCCTGGCACGGTGGGCCATCGGTGATGTAGAGCGCCTGGGCGTGCAGATCCATGATCACTGAGACCACACTCGCATAGTGCTCCTCGGGGGGGTCCGCCGGGTCGATGTGAAAGCAGATCGAGGAGGGATAGCCCTGGTGGTCGCGCAGGGCGGCCTGCACATCGGCCAGGCTCAGCGGCCGCGCGGCGAGCAGGTCCGCCAGGCGGGCCTGACGCTGCCACGAGTGGGGGGTATTCTCCACGTTGCGCTCGCTGGTGCCGACGGCCGCCGGGTGCAGGAAGTGGTTGGCGTGCACCAGACAGCCCGCCACGCAGCCGCTGGCGTGGACGCCCCGCGGCCCCGTCTCCAGGTTCACCACCCGGTCGGGCGCCTGGGCGATCAGGAAGTTGGCCGAGCAGGAGCGCTCTTCGCCGCTGACCACAGCGATCGCTGCCTCCAACTCGGATGCGCGCAACACCTCGTAGCAGCGCGTATGGAAGGGCCGGCGCAGGCGTGCCCAGTCGTCGTCGTGGCTGGTCAGACCATTGATCGCCAGTCCCAGGCCCGCCGCGTTCAGCCCGATCTTGCCGCCGAAGATCCCGGCCTCGCTGAAGGCCAGGATCTGCAGGCCGTCCGGCTCACTGATGTGAAGCAGCGTTCCCCGCACGCCGGCGATCCAGTCCCAGTTCTCGCCAAGCAGCAGGTGACCATCGACGGTGGCAACGGGCAGCAGGGCGAAGGCCGTGCAGCCGTCGGGCAGCGGACGCTCGACGAAGGCGTCGTAGAACAGTTCGTAGCGCACATTGAGCGCAGCGATCGCGGCGAGGTCAACCCCTGCGCCAGCGGCGATGCCGCGCATGCCCGCGAAGTAGTCCGGGCTCTGCTCGGCGATCACCGCGGCATAGCGGGTCGCGCGGCGCAGCGTTTCGCCGCGGCTGAGCTTGAGTTCGCGCTCGAAGCGCGCAAGGTAGAGGCCCAGGTTCTGGCGGATCGGCCCGCGCAGGGCCGTCCCGTGGGCCAGACCCTGGGCGTAGGGTTTGCCGCTCAGGCGCAGCAGGGGGAGGGTCATTGCGCTGCCTGCAGGGGCTTGACGAAGTTCACCCAGGCCGGCTGCTTGACGAAGCCCAGCGCCTCGTTAATGCTGAGCATCGCGCGATTGTTCGATTCGTTCCAGGTCTTGATGGTCGTGATGCCCTGTTCACGGGCGTAGGCGATCGCGCGCAGCTTGAGCGCCAGGGCGATGCCGCGCCGGCGGTACGCGCGGTGCACCCCGGTGAGGCCGGTGTACAGCGTCGCGGGTTCCTCGTCGCTCTTCCAGAGCGCGCTCGAGCCCACATAGCGTTCGCCGTCGAGGGCGATGAAGTAGCCGTCGGGCAACAGGTCGCGGCTCTCGAAGACGCGCTGCACATAGCTCTCATACGAGCCCTCGGTCATTGGCTCAGGCGAGGGGACATCGCGGGCAAGCGCCAGATCGAGCTCGTAGAGCTTGCGCCGGTGCTCCGGGTCGCGCGCCATCAACTCGCGCAGGGTCACCACCTGGATGCCGCTCGCGGCTACCCGTTCGGCATGCCCGGCATAGGGCGCCGGGTCGAAGGCCGGCACCGTGAGGCGCGACTCCCACTCGCGCATATCCTCGACGAAGCCCCGATCGGCCAGGAAGCGCATAGAGCGGGCGTAGTCTTCGCGGCAGCGGGCCCGGACGCGCTGCGGGTCGAAGGGGGCGAGTGCGGCCAGCAGCGTCGCGTAGAGGGCGCGACCGATGCCACGGCCCTGCCACGCAGGATGCACCGCGATGGAGAGGTGGAAGCGTTGCGGGTGGTACATCCACTCCCACTGGTTGTAGCTGGCATAGCCCACGGCCTGGCCATCCAGTTCGGCGAGCCAGCGGCGCCGCTTGAGGTGCGCCGGCTGTTTGGCGTCGTCTTCCTGCCAGCTCGCCACTGAGTCGGGGTACTCAGGATAGACTGCGTTGCTCAGGGCGACCGCGGCAGCATAGTCGGCATCGCTGCCCGTGAAGTCGCGGATGCTCAGCCCGCCGGGGCCGGGCAGCGGATCGGTTGTGCTGATCGAAGCGGCAAGCTCCATGGCTGTCCCTTTCCTGAATCGCGGGCGCGCTGACTCGTGTAACGTTGCGGGAGATCACCCTATTCTAACCGCCTCGCCGGCTGCCTTCATCAGTCGAAAGGCCCGGGTCGACTGCGCCATAGGGCTGAACAGGCCCGTTCACAGCTGGTAACATGTCGCTAACAGGAAGCGCCTGGATCGTGGGCCATGGCTATGGTACAACCTCATGGGGAGCGATCCGTGCCGACCGCCCCCAGGTGCTTTCGCGAGCTTATACACGCACACGAGGACGCTATGCGCCACTACCGCTTACTCCTGGTGACCCTGCTCGGCGCGCTATTGCTTGCCGCCTGTGGCCAGCGCCTGCCCAGCGCCGACGAGATCGTTGAACGGATGCAGGCGGCCCGCGCCGCCACCAGTGATGCCCACGCCACGGTTGCGATCGACTTCAGCAGCCCCGAGCGCTCCGGCCGCTTCGTGGTTGAAGGCTGGATGCAGCAGACGGATCTGAGCGACGCCGCCGGCAAGCCGATCAACCGCCTGCGCATGGAAGTGCGCGAGGCCAGCGAGGCCGACCTGGTCGGCTCGATCGCGGTCAGCAATGGCGAACGCTTCTGGCTCTACAACCCCGCCGAGAACACCGTGGTCACCGGCGCGCACGACCAGATGAAGCAGGCCGCTGCCAGCACCCCCGGCAGCGCCGCGCCGATGTTCGCGGATCTGCTCAGCCAGGGGCTCGACGCAGTTGAGCTCGAAGTCCTTGGCGCGGAGCAGGTGGCGGGCAAGAACACCTGGAAGGTGAAGGTGACCCCGCGGCCCGAGACGAGCGCCCAGTTACGGCTGGATGGCGTCGTCGAGGGGACACTGTGGGTCGACGAGCAGCTGGCCCTGCCGCTCAAGGCCACGCTTGACGCGAGCGACTTCGGCCAGGGCAGCGTCGAGGTGCTGAGCCTGGAGACTAACACCGGCCTGAGCGCCGAGCTGTTCAGCTTCATCCCGCCCGCTGGCGCGACGGTGGTGGAAGCGGCGGAACTGGCCGCGCGTATGCAGCCGCAGGCGAGCACGCTGGCCGAGGCGCGTAGCGCGGTGAGCTTCGCCCTGCGCGAACCTGGCTACCTGCCCGCCGGGATGAGCCTGGTGGAGGTGCGCGTGATCGGCACTGGCACGGTCATCCTCAACTACAGCGGTGGAACTGGCAGCGTCAGTGTGGTGCAGAGCAACGAGGAGGTAGGACGCGACCGTGAGCCGCCGGCCGGCAGCCAGGTGCGCGCCGTCACCGTCCGTGCTGTGCCCGGCACGCTCATCGTCGGCGCCGACGGCCAGGGCAGCCTGTTGCGCTGGGAAGAGGGCGGGCTGCGCTATGTTGTCGCCGGCACCCTGGCTGCCGACGAAGCGCTCAAGGTGGCCGAGGGGTTGCAGTAGGACGGCGCCCCGAAACGCGAAGGTGGTTGGGGCACCTGCGCCGCCCGATGTGCTGTGTGTGGGTTGGCGGCTGCGCTGCCAACCCCACCAGACACACCGGGGTGTGGGGTTCTCTCAGGGGTAGGGTTTTTGGGAGTTGCGCCCCCAGGCTCCGCATACCCCACCCCCCTACCCTCTCCCCTGCCAGAGGAGGGGGCCAGAATCTGGCGTTGCGGTGCGCCAGCT
>JACAEO010000124.1 GCA_013388805.1 Chloroflexota bacterium | reverse complement strand
CGCTGGCGCACCGCAACGCCAGATTCTGGCTCCCTCCCCTGGCAGGGAGGGGGTAGGGGGGTGGGGTATGCGGGGCCTGGGGGCGCAACTCCCAAAAACCCTACCCCTGAGAGGGGTGGGGGGGTGAGGTTCCGGCACACCTGGTGATGTTGCATGAGCCTTGCAACCGGCCCGGCGCGCGCTAGCGCATCGTGGGGCTTCGTGGTACCATGGGGGACAGGTTCGCGCCGCTCGAGGGTGCGTGAAGCATATGAGGATGTACACGATGCAAGAACTGGATACGGAACTGAGCGAACTGCAGGGACGATACGCGCTGATTCGGGGGCATCTTTGACCTGGCCGGCAAACAGGCGCAGATTGCGGCCCTCGAGGTGCAGGCCAGCGACCCGGCGCTGTGGAACGACCCGCGCGAGGCTCAGGCGGTGATGCAGCGCCTCACCCGGCTCAAGGCCGAGGTTGGCCAATGGACGGGGCTGGAGGCGCGGCTTAACGGTCTGGATGAACTGATCGCCCTGGCCGAGGCCGAGGGCGATGACTCGCTGCGGGATGAACTGGCCGATGAGTTGCGCGGCGTCGAGGCTGAACTGGAACAGCTCGAGCTGGCCCTGCTGCTCAGTGGCCCCTATGATGACCGCGACGCCTTCATCTCCATTCAGGCCGGGATGGGCGGCACCGACGCCCAGGATTGGGCCGAAATGCTGCTGCGTATGTATACGCGCTGGGCCGAGGCCCGCGGCTACAGTGTGCACCTGGTCGACCAGAGCGAGGGCGATGAGGCGGGGATCAAGAGCGCGACGCTGGAGGTGCGCGGCCCCTATGCCTATGGCTACGCCCGGGCCGAAGCCGGCGTGCACCGGCTGATCCGCCTCTCGCCCTTCAACGCGGCTCATACCCGGCAGACCTCGTTTGCCCGGGTGGAGGTGCTGCCCGAGGTGGACGATGCCCCGGAGGTGGTGATCAAGCCCGAGGATCTGCGGGTGGATGTGTTTCGCGCCGGTGGCCACGGTGGCCAGGGGGTGAATACGACCGACTCGGCGGTGCGGCTCACCCACCTGCCAACCGGCATTGTCGTTACCTGCCAGAATGAGCGCTCGCAGCTCCAGAACCGTGAGACGGCCCTGCGCGTGCTGCGCGGTCGCCTGCTCGAACGGGAGTTGCAGCGCCAGTCCGAAGAGCGTGCGCGGCTGCGCGGCGAGTACCGTGACGCGGCCTTCGGCAGCCAGATGCGCACCTACTACCTGCACCCCTCGACGCTGGTGAAGGATCATCGCACCAGCTATGAAACGAGCAACGTCCAGGCGGTGCTCGATGGCCAGATCGATGGCTTCATCGAGGCCTACCTGCGCTGGAACGTTGCCAGCTAATACACCTGGTTGCTCGCGTAGCAGAACGGTACAGACGTGCAGCGCGATCGGCTTCCATGCTGGCTCTGCTTCCTCGTCGTCACGCTGGCGCTCGCTGGTCTGTTTCTGGTGCCCCTGGCACAGGCGCAAGGCGATACGGCGATCCAGGTTGTCACAAGCACGGCCCGCGCGGAGTTCCCCGCGCGGATCAGCTTTGCCCTGGAGGCCGAGAGTCGCGCGGCTGACATCGTGGCCGTGCAGTTGCTCTATGGCGCGACGCGCCAGCAGGTGCTGACGGTCGTCGATCTGGAGGTTGCCCCGCGCCAGCGGGTGAGCCTGCAGCACGAGCTGGATACCCAGGTCTTCTACTACCCGCCAGGTACGGCGATCAGCTATCGCTGGTGGATCCGCGATGCCGCGGGCAATGAGGTAACGACCCCGCTCGCCGAGGTGCGCTACCACGATGAGCGCTTCCCCTGGTTGGAGCGGAGCGCGCGCAACGTGACGATCTACTGGTACGGTGGCGGTGAGGCCTTTGGCGAGACGTTGCTCGGCGCGGCGGTGCGTGCGCTCGACCGCCTGGAGGCGGTGCTCGGCGCTGGCCTGGAGCAGCCGGTGGAGATCTACATCTACGCCAGCAACAGTGACATGCGCAGCGCGCTGCAGGCCAACTCGGTGGAGTGGGTGGGTGGCGAGGCCCATACCGAGCTGGGCGTGATCATCGGCGCGATCGAGCCAGGTGATCGCACCGAGGCGGGCCGCTTGATCCCTCACGAGCTGTCGCACCAGGTGCTGGCCCAGCTCACTGCGAACCCCTATGGCGGGGTGCCGCTCTGGTTCGACGAGGGACTGGCGATGTATGCGCAAGAGCAGCGCGACGCTGGCTACGATGAGCGGCTGGCGGCGGCGGCGCGCGCCGGCCGGCTGATTCCGCTGGAGGCGCTCGCGGCCAGCTTCCCCGCCGATACCGATCAGGCGCTGCTCTCGTATGCCCAGAGCCGCGCGGTGGTCGCGTACCTCATCGAGCGCTACGGCGTGGAGCAGGTGCGGGAACTGGCCCTGGCCTTCGCCACGGCAATGCCGGTCAATGAGGCGCTGCTGGCGGTGCTCGGGCGCAGTGTCGATGCGCTGGATGCCGAGTGGCGGGCAACGTTGCCACCAGCGGACCAGGTGCTGGTCGCCACGCCGGCGCCGCAGCAGGCGCCGCCTGAGCGTTTTGCCGAGGCGCCGCCGGCGAGCCCGGCGGGGCCGGAGGCAGGGTCATGGTTCACCCGGCTGCCACCATGGGCGTTGCTGGCCGGCGCGGGGGTGTGCTGCAGCGCAGCCACTCTGGTGGTGATCGTCGTGGTGTTAGTGGGGCTGCGCTTCCTGGGGGTCGACCAGGGGACGGCCTAGTGCGATTGCAGATTGCAGATTGGCGATTGTAGATTGCCACTGGCACAGCGAGACACCATCGGCGTGTCGGCCGTGCCCGAGAAGGTCGCCTGGATCTACACTGGTGACGAAAACAAGCGTAGATCGCTCAACGAGGAGCAGGCATGGAGATCAAATTCACACCCTGGCGCATGCAGTACATCACACAGGGCAACACCCCGGCTCAAGATGGCTGTATCTTCTGTGCGATGGCCGCAGCGCCGCCCGAGTGCGACGCGACGAACCTGGTGCTGTATCGGGGTGAGCACTGCTTTGTGGTGCTGAACCGCTACCCCTACAACCCGGGGCATCTCATGGTGGTGACCAATGCCCACAGCGCCGATCTGGTCGGGCTGGACGAGGCGACCGCCGAGGAGCTCTTCACGCTGACGCGGCGCAGTGTGGGCCTGCTGGAGGCCGAGTACCAGCCCCATGGCTTTAACCTGGGGGTGAACCTGGGGCGCACGGCGGGGGCCGGGATCGCCGAGCACCTGCATCTGCATATCGTGCCCCGCTGGAATGGCGATGCGAACTTTATGCCGGTGGTCGGCGGCACCCGCCTGGTGCCGGAGGATCTCGACGGCACCTACCGGCGGTTACGGCCACGCTTTGCGGAGTTGCTGGCGCTGCCACGCTGAGCGACTGGAGGGCGGGTGGGTAAGCCAGGGGGTCAGACCAGACCGTCGTCTCCACGGGTGTGGAGTGGTGGCGTGACGGCGGGGCTGGAACGTGCGTTCGTGCGCCACGGCTCAGGGGGCAAGCGCCGATCATATGAGGTCGACGGATGAGCTGCGCCAGTGCTTCGACCTCAGGTGAGCATGATGTCGATCATATCGACGAGTTGATCGACGTCGAAGGGCTTGTGGAGGATCACAGCGCCCTCGGCCTCGAGATCGGCGAACCAGGGCTTCCGGCTCAGCGCGGTCATAAAGATGATCGGGATGCCGTCGTCCTGCAGACGTTCCTTGATGTGCTGGAAGACCTCGACCCCATCCATATTCGGCATCATCACATCGCTGAGCACAAGGCTAGGTTTGAGGTGCTCGAGCATCTGCAGGCCTTCCTGGCCATCGGGGGCCAGCACCACGTCGTAGCCCGCGTTGCGCAGGGCGTACTCCAGCACGGTCTGCAGCGCCAGGTCATCGTCCATGATGAAGATGGTGCCCCTCGACTCGCTCATGGTCTCCTCCCACACGGCCCGCCGTGGCACCCCCTGTGGCGCGTCTGCCCATCGGAATGCAACCTGCGCCATTATACCAGACGACCCTGATCGTTTTGTAACTGTGCCTGTGGTGCGCGAAACGTGTCAGCCTTAAACCCCTTCCCCCTGCTCACCCTCGTGCGCAGGGTCGTGGCCGGCCTGGTAGCGGGCCACCGCCGTCCGGAAGGCCTCGGCGACCGGCACGGTCTGCTCGGCGGCGTAGTCGTAGGCCACCTGCACGCTGCGCCCCGTGGCGATCAACGCCCCGTCGGACGCCCGCGCCACGGTGTACTCCATCACGAAGCTCCTGGTGCCGAACGACGTCACGCGCACGCCAATGCCCAGTCGTTCGCCGAAGTAGGCCGGCAGCTTGTAGCTGATCGTCTGCTCGGCCAGGATGATGCCCATATCTTCCAGGCCGCCACCCATCAGCGCCAGGCAGTAGGCGATCCGCGCCGCCTCCAGGTAGGTGGCATAGACGGCGTTGTTGACATGCCCGAACGAGTCGAGGTCGCGAAAACGTACCGTCTCCCAGTGCACAAACGGGTACTCGGCCAGCAGCCGCGGCAGATCGGTCATAGGTGTTCCTGTTCTCCTCCAGCCGGCACAATCGATACAGACCCCATCCTAGCCCTCCAACGAAGGTTGTCATGCCGAGCGAAGCGAGGAATCCCGGCTCCTAATGCCATGCCGAGACCCTTCACGCCGGCTGCGCCTCCGTTCAGGGTGACAGGTGGACTGCATTCTGATGCGGCGAAACGCGAACCCTCATTGTAGTGCTAGACCCAATACGCTACCATTTTAGATTGCGGATTGCGGATTGTCGATTGCCGCTCAATGCAACAGGAAGCGCTCCAGCGCTCACGAGCTTGCGGCGTCTTTAGGACGCTTTGGTAGCAACTCCCAAAAACCCTATACCTGAGAGGGGCTGGGGAGGGGGCGAAGCGCTTATTTGCAAAGTATTGGTGCTAGACCACCATGGTGATGGTGAACACTCCACAGGGTTGCAGCAACATCTCTGGGGCAAGCCACCTCGTCGGGTCGCAGCCGCTCCAAACCCCGCCGCGGGAGACGGATGTTGCAGAATACGGTTGGCAACCCCGGGTATGCGGGCCTCCTCGCTCCAGTGGACGGAGATTGGGCGGGGGCATGCGCGGCGCACGGTGCGCTGTGCGTCTATGGCTGGACAGCGACAACGAAGCTGGCCTCGCCGAAGGGCTGGTCTTTGAGGCGCACGAGCAGCGCGGTGGCGCTGCTGCTGAGCGGCCGGTTGACGACCGCGGTGCCGTACTCGCGGGTGCCGGGCGCCACCCGCACCGCCTCGGGGCTGGAGGCGGCCTCATCGAGCGGGTAGGCGTTGCCGAGGCTGTCGCTGATGCGGATGTTGTCGCTCCGGAGCGGGAACTCGATCGGGCGATCGGTATTGTTCTGCACGCTCCAGGTCAGGCGGATCGCGCCACTGCAGGTGGAGACGCGCTCCAGGGCGACGATGACCTCGGCGGGACCGGCGGGACCGCTGCCGCCCTCGGCGACGCTCTGCCAGCTGCCGCTCGCCGTGTCGAAGCGCTTGCCAACGACCTGGTAGCCCGACCAGAGGCAGCCCTGCTCGGGGGCGCCGAGCGGGATGGCGGCCCCGCCGGTGGGCACACCGGTGATCTCGGCGAGCGGCGCCGGCGGGCCTTCGGGGATGGGCACCAGGCGCGTGGGGCGCAGCAGCAGGGCCAGGGCGAGGATGGTGGCAAGGGCAGCCATGGCCAGGGCGAGGCGACCGGTGGTGGTGCGCAAGGCCGCCATGGTGCGCTGCCAGGGGCCGCGCGGGAGCGCGGCGTCAGGCGTGTCGGGTGCGGCCGTGATCGGCGCGGGGGCGCTGGGGTTGCCCGGCGCTTCGGTAGGGCCGCCCGGGGGAGCAGCCGCCACCGGTGCCACGGCACTGCTCTGCACCACGACAGCCTCGGTGGGATCGCTGGCGAGCCCCGGAACGGCGATCACGCCCTGGAGCACGGCGTTGATCTCCTGCCAGGGGGTGCAGCGGAGCAACTGGGGAATGGCCAGCATCTCCTCGTCGCTGAGCTCGATCTCCGAGGAGCGCTCGGTGATCAGGTAGGCCGGCAGTTCGTCCATGCCCTTGAGCTCGACCTTCCAGTCCAGCTCGATCTCGGAGCCCTCCTGGATGGTGGGGGCAATGACCACGACCCGCTTGCAGGTGCGGAAGTCGATGTCGTCGGCCTTCTGGGTGGAGAGGAAGGCGCGGCGGTGTTCATTGAGGTAGTTGGTGAGCGCGTGGAAGTAGGAGATGACCTGGTTGTAGGGGTTCTTGCGGCCCGGGTTGAGGCGCTTGCGCTCGCCGTTGCGGCCCTCGACGAACCAGGGGCCGTTGACGCTGCCGATCACGCGCCCGTCGCACTGCTTGAGCTCGATGATAAAGATCGCGTCGTGCTTGATGATCACCAGGTCGACGGTACGGCCGCCGACGCTGAAGTTGGCCAGGATGAGATAGAGCCCCTCAAGGCGATCGAGGCCCTGCGCCAGGGCCATGATCGCGCGGCGCTCGTTGGGGTGTTCAGGTTTTTCACCGATCCAGACCTGGACTGCCATGGGTGATGGGGGCGCAACAGCGAGGGCGCCGCTGCTGCGGTCTTAGGAATCGAGGGCGAGCGTCTGCCGGAGCTCCATAATCTGGTCACGGAGGCTGGCAGCCTTTTCGAACTGCAGATCGCGGGCGGCCTGCTTCATCTGTTTTTCGAGATCCTTGATCAGCTTATGGACCTCCTCGCGCGGGATCTCGCTGAGGACGGCCCGGGGGGGCTGGGCCGCGCCGCCCACGCTGTACTCGCCACGCGTTTCGGCCATGCGCTTGATGCGGTCGGTGAGGTCGCGCACGTCCTTGGAGATGCCGACCGGGGTGATGTTATGGCGCAGATTATGGGCCAGCTGGATGTCGCGCCGGCGCTGGGTCTCGCGGATGGCGGCCTGCATCGACGGGGTGACATTGTCGGCGTACATGATCACCTGGCCATCGATGTGGCGCGCGGCGCGCCCGATGGTCTGGATCAGCGAGGTCTCGGAGCGCAGGTAGCCCTCCTTGTCGGCGTCGAGGATACAGACCAGGCTGACCTCGGGCAGGTCGAGGCCCTCGCGGAGCAGATTGATGCCGACCACCACATCGTAGACGCCGAGGCGCAGGTCGCGCAGGATCTCGACCCGTTCGAGGGTGTCGATGTCGGCGTGGAGGTACATGGTGCGAATGCCGACCTCCTTGAGGTAGTCGGCGAGATCCTCGGCCATGCGCTTGGTGAGCGTGGTGACGAGCACGCGCTGCTTGCGCGTGACACGCTGGCGCACCTCGGCGATCAGGTCATCGACCTGGCCCCGGGTGGGCCGGACGTGGATGACCGGGTCGAGCAGGCCAGTGGGGCGGATGATCTGCTCGACGATCTGCTCGCTGTGCTCGCGCTCGTAGGGGCCGGGCGTGGCCGAGACGTAGATCGCCTGGTAGACGTGCTGCTCGAACTCCTCGAACTGGAGTGGGCGGTTGTCGAGGGCCGAGGGCAGGCGGAAGCCGTAGTCGACCAGGGTCTGCTTGCGCTGGCGGTCGCCGAGGAACATGCCGCGCACCTGGGGCAGGGTGATGTGGCTCTCATCGACGAAGAGCAGGAAGTCATCCGGAAAATAGTCGAGCAGGGTCCAGGGTGTCTGGCCGGGGGTGCGCCCGTCCATGTGGCGCGAGTAGTTTTCGATCCCGGAGCAGTAGCCCACCTCGCCGAGCATCTCCAGGTCGTACATGGTGCGCTGCTTGAGGCGGGCGGCCTCGAGCGCTTTACCGGCGGCTTCGAGCTCGTGGACACGCTCGCCCAGTTCGTCCTGGATGTTGCGCACCGCGACGGCGAGCTTCTCTCTGGTGGTGACGAAGTGTTTGGCGGGGTAGATATCGACCGCGGTACGGGTGAGCAGCAATTCGCCGGTGAGCGGGTCGAACTCAGTGATCCGCTCGACCTCGTCGCCCCAGAACTCGATGCGCAGGCCAGTCTCGCTGTTGGCGGGCAGAATGTCGAGCGTATCGCCACGGACGCGGAAGGTGCCGCGATGAAAGTCGATGTCGTTGCGCTCGAACTGCAGGTCGATCAGCTGACGCAGCAGCTTGTCGCGGTTGCGCACCTCGCCCTGGCGCACGGGGATGACCACCTGGCCGTAGTCGTGGGGCGAGCCGAGGCCGTAGATCGCCGAGACCGAGGCGACGATCAGCACGTCGCGGCGGGTGAAGAGGGCCTGGGTGGCGGCGTGGCGCAGGCGGTCGATCTCCTCATTGATCGAGGCTTCCTTCTCAATGTAGAGATCCCTGGCGGGGACGTAGGCCTCGGGGGTGTACTCGTCGTAGTACGAGATGAACATCTCGACGGCGGCGTCGGGCAGGAAGTCGCGGAACTCGGCCCAGAGCTGGGAGACGAGCGTCTTGTTGTGGGCCAGCACCAGCGCCGGGCGCCGGGCCTGTTCAAAAACCTTTGACATCACAAACGTCTTCCCGGTTCCCGTGGCGCCGAGAAGCGTCTGGTGTTTGTAGCCATTATTCAGCCCCTCGACGAGTTTTGCGATCGCCTGGGGCTGGTCGCCGGTCGGCGTATAGGGGGCTTCAACCCGGAATGACATAGGCGTTCTGGTCGCTGTCTGGGCGGGCCTGCTGGTGGCCGCCGTGGTGGCCGAAGCATTGGCGTCGTGGCCGCCGTGGGGGCCGAAGCATTGGCGTAGCCAATGCTTCGG
>JACAEO010000123.1 GCA_013388805.1 Chloroflexota bacterium | reverse complement strand
CCCCCCCCCCCCCGCCTCCACAGCAAACTCCTCGGGCGCGAAGGGGGTCAACTCGGGTTCCTCGCCCCGAGACCAGCCGGGTACGATCGTTTCGCCAGTGGCCGGCGGGGGCAACTCGGCCTGGACGGCCGCCTCGAGCTGCGCGATCTCCTCAGCCGACAGCCCCAACTCCTCCAGCGAGAACGGGGTCAACTCCGGCTCCGCCTCAGGTGGCGCGGGCACTTCGGCGGCCACCGCACCCTGCTGAGCCGCCTCGAGCTGTGCGATCTCCTCGGCCGACAGCCCCAGATCCTCCAGCGAGAACGGGGTCAGCTCCGGCTCCGCCGCGGGTGGTACGGGCGCTTCGGCGGCCACCGCACCCTGCTGGGCCGCCTCCAGCTGCGCGATCTCCTCAGCCGACAGCCCCAACTCCTCCAGCGAGAACGGGGTCAGCTCCGGCTCCGCCGCGGGTGGCGTTTCGGCGTGAGCGGCGGCGGCCGCAGCAGCGGCGGCCGCAGCGGCGGCGCCGGCGGCGCTCAGGTCGGCAGGCTCCTCCTTCGGCAGCCGGAAGGCGCCCGCGAAGCGTTCGGGCGCGGCGCCTTCGTCCTCACGCAGCGCGACATCGTCATTCGAGAAGTAGTCGCTCAGCGCAAGCTCCTCATCGGAAACGGGGGGCAGCGGCTCGAGCTCCTCCGGTGGGCGCACGGCTGCCTGTTCGCGGAGCCGGCCGAAGATACTGGCGGTTGCTGGCGCCTCAGCCTGGCTGGTCGCCTCGCGTGCCGGCTCCTCGGCTGGCGACACCGCGGCGAGCGCTTCATCGAGCGAGAAGACCCGCCCTGCGGCGGGCGTCTCCACGCCCGGCTCCTCGCCCAGCGGGCCGAGATCGAGATCGTCGAGTGAGAACGGCTCGAGGTCGCCCAGGTCGACATCGGCTTCGCTCACCAGCGCTGACGGCTCGCTGGCGAATCCTTCGGGCGCGAAGCCACTGGCCGTCTCGAGCTGGGCGATCTCCTCGGGCGACAGCCCCAGCTCCTCCAGCGAGAACGGGGTCAGCTCTGGCTCAGCGGCCAGCTCTGCCTCCAGGGCGGCGCCAGCTTCAACCGGGCCAGCCTCGAGCATCGACAACTCCTCGGCCGAGAGGTCGAGCTCAGCGAGCGCAAGCGGCTCAGGCTCGAGCGCAGGCTCGGCCAGCGTGGCGGGCAGCGCCACCTCCGGCACGACGGGCGTGGGCGCAGGCTCAGCCTGCAGCTGGGCGATCTCCTCCTCGCTGAGCCCAAGGTCAGCGAGGGAGAGTGGCTCAAGCTCGGGCTGCTCAGGCTGGCTGGGAGCGGCGGTTGGGCGCGCCGCCATATCGAGGTCCTCGAAGGTGAAGGGGGTGATCCCGCTGCTCTCATCGATTTCGCCACCAACATCGGCAGGGATGGGCGGCGTATCGATCGCGAGCAGGCTGGCGAGCAGATCGTCATCGTCGGCACTACCGTTGGTGGGAGATGCCACGCGCGGCGCGGCCGGCGGCGCTTCAGCGCTGAGCCAGGCCGGCGTGAGGCGCTCGTCCTTCTCGGCGGCAGGGACCACAGCGGGGGTGGCGGCAACAACAACAGGCGGCGTCGCACGCACCTGGGCAGCTTCGGCGGCCCGCCGTTCGGCCCAGGCAGCCTCGTCCCAGGCAGGGATCTCGAGCTCCAGGCCCGGCTGGTCGGGGAGCGTCTCGAACATCGCGCGGGCAACGTGCTGATAGGGATCGAGGTGCTGGGCCCGGCGCCAGTACTGATCGCCGTGCTCATCGCCAGCGGCAAGCTTGATATAGCCGAGCAGCAGATTGGCCTTCAGCACCTTGGGGCGCAGGGCCAGGATCTCGCTGCAGACATCGACCGCCTGCTGCTCCTGGCCATCACGCCAGAGGCACTCGGCCAGGCCCACGCGCGCATCGAAGCGCTCAGGCTGCTCCTCGATGACGCCCCGGAACTCCTGGATGGCCTGGGGCAGCATATGGCCCTTGGCATAGAGACGCGCCAGCCCCGGGCGGCTCAGGCGCAGCGTCGCGCCCTCGCTCCCCCAGATATCGGTATAGAGCCGCAGGAGCTGGCTGCGCAGCTCGGGCATATCGGGGCGCACCTCGAGCGCCTGCTCGAACTCGGCAACGGCGCTATCGAGTTTCCCCTGGCGCTCGTAGGTAATGCCAAGACCAACATGGGCCGGGATGTTCTCCGGGTCGGCGTGCAGCACCCGGCCGAAGGCCAGTTCTGCCTGCTCAAACTGGCGTCCAGCGAGGTAGGCCTCACCAAGGATGCGCTGGGCCTCGAGATTCTCCGGGAAGTACGCCAGAACGTGCTGGGCCACACCGATGGCCTGCTCAACTTTGTTGGCCTCGAGGTAGCTGCGGGCCTGGTCGTATGCAGCTTGCAGGCTCATCATAGCCATGCTGACGCCTCCTGCTATCCGTTGCAGAGCGGTGGGGAAAGGGGAAGGTTCACAGTGGTGGGAGCATTGCGTCGAGGGCGCACGACTCCCTCAAACATAATGTGTCAAGTATACGGCGATTCGCGCGCCGGTGTCAAGATGAGGCATTGACGTTTGCTGCACGCAGGCGCTCAGAAACAGGGCAAAACCATTTACTCAGATGGATCGTACCGGTGGCGATCGCCGCGGCAAGTATAGCACCAGCCTGCGACCGCGCCATTACCGCCGCGCAGCAGACAACAACATGCGCGACAGGCGCGGCACGCCATTGTGCCACGCCTGTCGCTGCGCTGGTCGGGGCGACTGGATTTGAACCAGCGACCTCCTGAACCCCATTCAGGTGCGCTACCGGTCTGCGCTACGCCCCGTCTGCGCGACGATTATAGCGCCTGGGGAGGCATGAGTCAAATTATGGCGCCGAGTCGTCACGCCAGATCATCGAGGCAAAGGTGCCGAGCACTGCGCCAAAGAAGAGCGCGCCGCCACCCCAGGCCAGCGCAGCGCGCAGCAGGAACGGGATCCAGAAGCCCGGGCCGGCGCCGGCAGGGATCGCGCCGAGGGCAAGGGCGATCATCGTATTGAACAGACTGCCGACCAGGATGGCAAAGACGGCGAGGCTCAGCGCGCCGCGGATCGCCCAGCGGATGCGCCGGCGCAGGGTTGGATCGAGGGGAGCTCTGGGTGCCATCAGGACCTCTGCTGAACCAGTGCTGTTGGGCCGGACAGGGGCAACTCGATCACGAAGCAGGCCCCGGCCAGCGTCTGCTCATCGAGAAAGGCACGGCCACCGTGGGCGACGGCGATCTCGCGCACGAGGGACAACCCGAGGCCGGCGCTCCCGGCCGTGGCAGGATCCGTGCCACGCACGCCGCGCTCCCAGATGTGCGCGCGCAGCGCGAGCGGCACCCCCGGCCCCGCATCCTGCACCGCCAGCCGGGCGTGCCCCGCCGCCTGGCCCAGCACGATGCGCACACGTCCGCCCGCTGGCGAGACCCGCAGCGCGTTATCGGCCAGGTTGAGCAGGGCCTGCTTCAGCCGGTCGCGATCGCCCTCCACCAGCACCGGGCCGGTGCACTCGGTGTGTACACTCACGCCGGCACGGCGGGCGCGACCCGCGAGCAGCGCGCCGACCTCGCCAACCAGGGCCGCGAGATCGACCGGGCGACGCGCGGCGAGGGTAAGCCGCCCATCAGCGGGAGGGCGCAGCAACTCGTCGACCAGGCGCGTCAGGCGCGCCGCTTCCGCTTCGAGCACAGCCAGCGCCGGGCGCTGCGTAGCCGGCGCCGTATCGCTCAGGTTCTCCAGGGTCGCGCTGATCGCGGTGAGCGGGGTGCGCAACTCGTGCGAGACCCCGCGGTAGAAACGGGCACGGGCCTGTTCCAGCTCATCGATGCGCGCCAGATAGGCGCGCAGACCGGCATCGAGGCGGTCCAGGCTGGCCTCCAGGGCGGCGATCTCGTTGCGTGGCACAGGGGCACCAGCCTGGCCCACGCTGGTTTCAGGGATGGTGTAGCGCGCGGCGAGGGCAGTGGCCCGCCGGGCCTGGGCGCTGATCGGGCGGGCCAGCGAGCGCGCGACCAGCACGCTCACCACGGACACAACGGCAGCGGCGACGAGCGCCGCCTGGACGGCGAGGCGCCGCAGGGCAGCGAGCAGACGGGCATCGGCGGCTGCGTCGCGCGAGAGTTCGAGCACCCCGATGGCGCCTGCAGGACCGTTGATCGGGCGGGCGGCATAGTGGCGTCCGGCCACCTGCGAGGCGGGCAGGGGCACGGGCGGGCGCACCAGCGCCAGCGCCGCCCGGCTGGGAAACGGGCCGAGGTCCGGATCGCCGGCGAGCAGCGCGCCGGCAGGCGAGAAGACCCGCGCTGCCGTCCCGGGTGGCAGCAGTTCGCCGCCGGGACGGATGGGCGCCAGGGCCTGCAGCGCGCCCGCGCTGGCGGCGAGTTCGCCGAGCAAGGCCGCGTAGAGCTCGGCCTGCGCGCCCAGCTCACGCTCGCGTAGCTCGGCGAGCGCGCGACCCGCCAGCCAGACGAAGCCCGCGCCCAGGAGCAGCATCCCCGCCAGGGTCAGCAGCAGGTAGGTCGTGGTCAGGCGCAGGGTGAGCGACATACATCCGCAGAGCTACTGCCGGCTCTCCACCGGCGTGTAGGGCACATCGAGCGGGCCGACATACTCAGCCTCAGGACGGATCAGGCGATTGTCGGAGTACTGCTCGTAGACGTGGGCCGTCCAGCCGGCGACCCGGCTGACAGCAAAGATCGGCGTGAACAGATCGATCGGGATGCCCAGGGTGTAGTAGACCGAGGCCGAGTAGAAATCGACATTGACCGGCAGCGCCTTCTCGGCCTGAACAATGGCGCGAATGCGCTCACTCATATCGAACCAGCGACGATTGCCCGTCCGCTCAGCAAGCTGGGCGGCGAGGCGCTGCAGCCAGAGCGCGCGCGGGTCATCGGCCTTGTAGACCCGGTGGCCGAAGCCCATGATCTTCTTGCGGGCGGCGAAGGCGCCGCGCATATACTGATCCACCCGATCCAGGTTGCCGATCTCGAGCAGCATGCGCATCACCTGCTCGTTCGCGCCGCCGTGGAGCGGACCCTTCAGCGTACCGATCGCCGAGACGATCGCGCTATGCAGGTTCGAGAGCGTCGAGGCGGTGATGCGCGCGGCGAAGGTACTGGCGTTGAGGCTGTGGTCGGCATGCAGGATCAGGCAACGGTCGAGCACACGGGCGGCCTCGGGATCCGGCTCCTTGCCGGTAAGCATGTAGAGGAAGTTGGCGGCGTGGCTCAATGCTTCGCTGGGCGTAACTGGCCAGAGGCCGTTGCGGATGCGCTCCCAGGCCGCCACGATCGTCGGCAGTGCAGCGGTGAGGCGGATGGACTTATGGACATTGGCCTCGAGCGAGTTATCGCCGGTTTCGGGGTCGAAGGGGGCGAGGGCCGAGACGGCGGTGCGTAGCACGCCCATGGTCGTGGTCTTCTTGGGTAGCAGCAGCAGCAGCGCGATCACCTCGTTGGGGATGAGCCGGTTCTCGACCATCTTGCGTGTGAAGCTGTCGAGCTGCCTGGCAGTGGGCAGGTCACCATACCAGAGCAGCGCCGTCGTCTCCTCAAAGGTCGACTTCTCGACCAGTTCATTGATATCGATGCCGCGATAGAAGAGCCGTCCATTGATGCCATCGATGAAGCTGATGCCCGTCTGCGCGGCGACGACCCCCTCCATCCCCCGGCTCGAAGCGGTCATGCTGATTCCTTTCTGACGCTCGTCGTGGCTACGAGCCAGCTAGCCGATCACGATACAGGTCACGGTGCGTTTGATCCCCTCAACCGCCTGGATCTCGTTCATCACGAGCCGACCGATGTTGCGCGGATCGGGCGTGTGCACCGTGGCAATGATATCGTAGGGCCCGGTCACGGCATCGGCGGCGCTCATACCCTCGATTGCGCGCAGGGCGGCCAGCACCTCGGCGACCCGCCCGGACTCGGCCTCGATCAGCACGTACGCTTTGGCTTCCACGGCAATCCTCCTTCGGGTTCCGACAGCTGTCGTTCGTAGGTGCAGCAGCGTGCAGCCGCGCGCCATGCGCTGATGCGCGGCTCCACGCCGCGCCTACGGACGACCAGCCGACGGTCTGCAACGGTCGTCATGGCCCCGTGCGGTGGTCGCCGCAGCGGTGTGCGCCCTGCGCACACCGCCTAACGGGGCAGCCGATCAGCGGTAGCGAGCAAGCCACGGACGAAGGCAGCGGCGCCGGCGGCGGCCTCGGCGGGGGGCAGGGTTTCGAGGTGGGCGATGAGCGCGCTGCCGACGATGGCCCCATCAGCCAGGCGAGCCACCTCGGCCACGTGGGCGGCGCTGCTGATCCCGAAGCCCACGACAAGCGGCAGGTCACTGTGGCGGCGCACCCGGTCGAGCACTGCGCCGAGGTCGGCGGCGAGGCTCTGGCGCGCCCCGGTCACCCCGGTCAGCGAGACGACATAGATAAAGCCGCTGGCCCGCGCGGCGATCTGGGCGACGCGCGCTTCAGGCGTGGTCGGCGCGACGAACATGATCAGGTCGAGCCCGTGGGCCGCGGCCGCGGCCTGCAATGCAGCGGCCTCCTCGGGTGGCACATCGGGGACGATCCAGCCATCGCCGCCGGCTGCGGCGAGCTCACGCGAGGCCCGCTCGAGGCCATAGCGCAGCAGCGGGTTGTAGTAGCCCATCAGCAGCAGGGGCGCCTGCACGCCCCGTGCGCGCAGCGCGGCGACGGTGCGCAGACAATCGGCCAGGGTGATCCCATTGGCCAGGGCGCGCTGCGCCGCACGCTGGATGGTGGCACCGTCGGCCAGTGGGTCCGAAAACGGCACCCCCAGCTCAAAGAGGCTGGCTCCGGCCGCCTCCATGGCAGGGACGAGCTCGAGCGCGCTCTCGCGCTCGGGGAAGCCAACGGTCAGATAGGGCATCAGGGCCACCTGGCCCGCGGCCCGCAGACGAGCGAAGGTTTCGGCGATGCGGCTCATGGGCGGCACCCTCACACTGGCTCGGGGAGACCGGGACGTGAGCTGAGTAGCGCCATGATACCACACTCCCGGTCCCGCCGGTGGTCAGGGCGCTCGCGACGATTCTGCTGGCAAACCCCCGGGTACGCGAGTCTGCCAGCAGGAGCATCGTCTTGCGCGGCACCTCGTTCCGTCGGGCTGATTCGTCTGTCAACGACGTTTTCTGGGATGCTATCCGCCCTGTCATGCTTCGCTCAGCATCTTCTGCCTCCTGACACGGTAGACCCCGCGCTGCGCTCGGGGTGACATGGGTTGCTCCCGGCGCCACGCTGCGCTCCTCAGAACCAGATGCTTCATGTCATTCCGAACGGAGCCGCAGGCGGAGTGATACCATTTCCGATTGCAGATTTTGGATTGCAGATTGCCGCACATGGCGTCACGATGAGCGATGACGGCAACGACAATGCGGAACTGCCAACTG
>JACAEO010000173.1 GCA_013388805.1 Chloroflexota bacterium | reverse complement strand
GTGCCCATGCGCCGCAAGACCCCTCGCTGCGTGTACCCTGCCCCTCGACAAGCTCGGGAGCCGCGGAGCCGAAGGGCTCGGGGTGACATGGGTTGCTCCCGGCGCCACTGGCCCACCGCCGGGCCATCAGGTACGCGGAATGACAAGGGCTCTGGCATACGAACTACAACTGTAGGAATAGCTGGCCGCCGAGCAGACGGCGCAGCAGAAAGAACAGGGGCAATGTCGGCACCAGGGCCACCAGCACGCTCGGCAGCAGCACCACGATAGTGTAGCTCGACCAGGGGATGGGCGCGCGCTGGGTCAGCAGGGCCAGCACAAGCTCATAGATCAGCGTGCCGAGCAGCACGGCGAGCAGCGGCACGGCGGGGCGCTCAACGCGCAGCCGCCGGCTCAGCGCGGCGACGAGGATCGCGGCGAGCAGCAGGGCCAGAGCGTGGGCGCCGAGCGGCGTTGCGGCCAGCACATCGAGGGCCAGCCCGCCATAGAGCGCCCAGCGCAGCGCGCGCCCGAGGCCGAGATCGGGAAAGGCCGCGCCCACGCCAAGCAGCGTCCGGCAGATCACGAGCACCGGCACCAGCGGCACGGCAAAACCCAGCGGCGTGGTCAGCAGCGTCACCTGGATCAGGGCCAGCGTGACCAGGGCCAGGATGCGCCCCAGCTCGCGGGCCAGGGCTTCTTCTAATCGTCTTGGCTGAGGATCACCCACACGTAGCGTACCTGGTCAGGATCGACATAGGGGCGCAGCTCGGCAAGCTGATACTGCTCGGCAACGCGCACCTGTTCCACACTACCGATCGGGATATCTGCAGGAATGGCGGCCAGGTCGAAGGGCAGATTGAGTGCGGCGGTGAGCCCGGCGGTCACCACAGGGTCGCCAGGGGCGATGGGCAGCGAGCGGGCGATCTGGCCGAGTTGCAGGCGTGAGCCTCGTTGCCACTGGCCCTGGACCAGGCCGACCTCGGCGCGCCCCTGGTGCATAACCCGGCCGCTCACCTGGCTGGCGATATCGGTGATCAGCAGCACCTCGGCAGCGTGGGGGCCGGCAGCCTCGACGATACCAACGAGGGCGGCGGGGGTACCCGGCAGCTGGCCGATCACGGCCATGCCCGGCCGGACGCCCTCGCGGCTGCCGCGCGCGATGGTAAGCACCCGGCGGCCAGCATCGGGCGAGCGCACCGTCACCTCGGCGCCGAGCAGCGTCCACGGTTGGGCACGCTGGATGGCGAGTTGCTGGCGCAGGAACTCATTCTCGACCCGGGCCTGTTCGAGGCGGATGAGCTGGTTGCGCAACGCGCCATTCTCGCGCTCAAGGGCGGCGATGCGCGCCTCGAGGGCAGCGGCGCCGCGCGGCGCCGTGGCCAGGTCACCGGCCCCATCGCGCAGGGCGGTGAGCCGCTGGGCGACCGGCGCGATCATCTGCTGCAGCGTCTGGCGAGCAGGGGTGATCAGCCCCTGGCGGTCCAGGAAGACCAGCAGGGCGGCGAGCAGGCAGAGGCCGAGCGCCAGCACAAAGGGCCGCCCGGAGGCGGGCATCGCCGAGCGCTCACGGCGCAGCTTAATGGGGCGTTCATCAAGAAAATCGCGCACGGCCTTACAACCTGGGGCGGCGGGTCATCTGGCTACGAACAAGAATATCCTGGTAGACCTTATTCTGGCCGAAGTTCTCCACCATCTTGCCTGCGCCGCGGGCCACGCAGGAGAGCGGATCTTCAGCGATATGCACGGGCATCTTCGTCTCGGCGGCGATCCGCTTATCGAGGCCGTGCAGGAGCGAGCCACCCCCGGCGAGGGTAATGCCGTGCTCCATAACGTCGGCGACCAGCTCGGGGGGGGTCTCTTCGAGGGCCAGGCGCACCTCCTGGACGATCGCATTGACCGGGCCAGCGATACCCTCCCGGATCTCGACCGAGCTCACCTCGACCGCTTTCGGCAGGCCGGTGAGCAGATCGCGCCCGCGGAGCACGACCTTAATCTCCTCTTCCAGCGGGTACGCCGAGCCGGCGGCGATCTTGGCGCGCTCGGCCATCCGCTCGCCGATCAGCAAATTGTACTCACGGCGGGCGAACTGAATGATCGCCTCATCGATCTCATCGCCGGCGGTGCGGATCGAATGGTTGATCACGATACCGCCGAGCGAGATCACCGCCACCTCGGTGGTGCCGCCGCCGATATCGACGATCATACTACCGATCGGCTCATCGACCGGCAGGCCAGCCCCGATCGCGGCAGCCATCGGCTCCTCGATGACATAGGCCTCGCGGGCCTTGGCGTTCAGCGTAGCGTCGCGGGCGGCCCGCTTCTCCACCTCAGTCACCCCGGAGGGCACGCCGACCACCACACGCGGCCGGGGGTCCAGCAGACGCATCGCCGAGTGGGTATGCGCCTTCTTGATGAAGTAGGCCAGCATCTTCTCGACCACGTCAAAGTCGGCGATCACACCGTCTTTCAGCGGGCGTACGGCGATGATGTTGGCGGGAGTCTTGCCGACCATCGCCTTGGCCTCGGCGCCCACGGCGTGGACCTGCTTGGTCTTGGCGTCGATCGCGACCACCGAGGGCTCACTGATCACGATGCCCTTGCCGCGGACATGGACAAGAGTATTGGCCGTGCCCAGGTCGATGCCCAGGTCGCGGCTGAAGGCGCCAAAGAGCGAGTTTATCGGATTAAAGCCCACAGTCTGCTCCAGCGTCAGGCCGGTGACGGCAACGTGCTGCACAATCGACCACGGCGACGGGCTCATTATAGCATGAGCGGGCCGCGCCTTCGGCGTTGCGGCACCACCCTGCTCACCCTCCACGTGAGCAATGTCGTTGGGGCAAGCCCCAGACGCCACCTTCTCGGGCAGCGTAGCTGCGTACGTGTCCACATGTCTCCCGGAAGCGCGGGCAGCTTGCCCGCGGAGACGCGACGATGGCGGGACGCCCTCGCTCCCAGGCGCGTGTATGACCCCGGGTGTGAACAGGTACGTAGCTGCCGCGATTTGCGCGTCCTGCAGCCCGATGCTATAATGACAGGAGCTTTTGCCTGGCGCGCGAGCAGGGAGGCATGGTCCTCTCTGTTTGTTGTTGCGTTCAATGGAGTGGTATGGACGCCAAGATGATCGTTTTTGGCGAGACCGCGATCGACCGGCTCCTGCAGTGGCTCCGGGCGAGCGGTGAGCCAAAAGACCTGACGGAGCTGCTACGACAGTATCTCGAGATTCTGGCCAGGGCGGTGAGGGAGGAGAACGAATGACCGCTGCTCCGACGACGGGCACCGACCAGCAGGCGCTGGCCGAGGAGATCTACCGACTCATGGTGGGGCAGGGCGCTATGTTCGCCCTCGACACGCCGATCCGCCAGAGCCTGGCCAATCTCGCCGAGTACCTGGCGCGCCGCGAGCGGCGTGATCCAGCCGAGGTGGCGGCGCGTATCGACCAGGCGCTCAGTGCCGATGCGCGCTTCACGCGCGAGGTGGTGGGCGACGAGGTGCGCTTCGTCACGACGCGCCAGGGTGCTTATGTACCGCGCGATCAGGTGGACAGCCATAGCTTCAAGCAGCGGCTGCACGATCCGGAGCATCCGCTGCCGATCGACGACATCAGTGTGGTTGTCTCCACCTCGCGCCCGGCGATCACCACGGTAGAACCGGTCTACATCTCCGACTACTGGCAGATGCAGGTGCCGCCGCCCGTGGTGGAGCACGTCGCGCCGGTCGAGGAAGCGCCGCTCGCCGAGGCGCCAGCGCCGGTCGAGGAAGTGGTCGCCGAGCCGTGGGTGGCTGCCGCCGAAGCGCCGGCCCCGGTTGAGGTTGAGGAAGCGGTCGTGGCCCCGGTCGCGCCCGCGCCCGTCGCCGCCGCACCGGTCGAGGACGTCGTCGTGGCCCCGGTCACGCCCGCGCCCGTCACCGCCGCACCGGTCGAGGAAGTCGTCGTGGCCCCGGTCGCCGCTCCGCCGCTCGAGGCGCCGCCCGCTGCACCCGTGGCGCCGCCGCCCCCGGTGGTCGTGCCCGCGCCGCGCCCGGCCGGGCCGCCGCGCAATACCATCTTTACCCTGGAGGACGGGACGGCGATCGATCTGCGCCGGCCCGTCGATGAACTGATGGCCGAACACGGCGATCGGCTGGCCCGGCTGCTCGCCGATCGCCTGGAGCACGACCCGCTGCGGCGCATCGTCAGCTTCGGGCGCAAGTACTACCCCGAGGCCAGCGTGGCCAGCCTCGGTAAGAATGATCTGCGCAAGATCCGCGACTACATCCTGGAGCGCGGTGAGCCGCTGCTCGACACCGAGCTGATCGCCGACCTGTACTACCATAACCCGCGCCAGCAGGACTATGAGGGCTTCCGCTTCTCGCTGAACTACCGCCTGCACCGTGAGAAGGACTTCGAGTTCGTTGGCGTGGAGGGAGCCTACCTGTGGGCCACCAGGGGCCTGCCGACGATCGGCGGTAAGCGGGTGAAGGCCGCCGAAATGGGCCAGATCACTGCCTACCTGGTCGAGGGCTACGACGATAGCCTTGAACTGCAGAGCATTGAAGCCATCCAGCAGAGCGGCAGCGTCACCCGGATGTTGACCTTCTTTGAGTGGGAGTACGGCGTGCTGCCCCTCGATGCCGGCCTCGCGGCGCTGCTGCCCGGGCCGCTGCTGCCCGAGCAGCGCAGTGCGGTGCTGCGCTTTGAGTCACCCCAGCACTACACGACCTACCTGGTCGAAGTGCGCTACCCCGCTGGCAACCGCGGCGGCTGGCTCCAGGGGCTGGAGGAGTTCTTCCACGAGCATCTGGTGCCCGGCGCCTTGCTTACCATCAGCCGGACCGGCGAGCCGAACGTGTTCCAGGTCAGCTACGAGGAGGCACCCGAAAAGACCGAGCGCGTGCTCACCTTCGATGAGAAGAAGAACAAGCTGGCCTTCGCCAACCTCAGCTTCTACTGCGCGGTCGACGAGGACCAGTTGCCCGGCCAGAGCCGCTTCGGCCGGCTCAACCGGCTCAAGGCCTTCCCGATGGGCGAACGGCGCAAATCCGAGATGATCCTCGAGCACGTCAGCGAAACGATCGGCGATCAGATTGGCACGCCTGATGCACCGCGTTATGCGCTGACGCTCGACGACCTGTTCGTCGCCTACAACGTGCTGCGCCCGGGCTCACGTGCCCTGCTGCAGAGCCTGCTGGAGCACAGTCCGGACTTCAGCGCCGACGAGGCGACGCCTGGTCGCTACATCTACACCCCCGCCCCGAGCGAAACGGTCGAGGAGGAGGAAGAAGCAGAGCAGCCCGGCGAGACGGTGGAGGAGATCCAGCCGGCCCGCCGCCGCTACGGCGCACGCTACGACGAGGATGAGTAGGTGTTGAAAGGATCGGGGATGCGCTTTGAAGAGCAACTGGCTCGCCTGGGAGACCTGGAGCACCCGCCGGCCCATGCCGAACTGCGGGCGCTCTCGGATCTCGGCCCCGAGACCCTGAAGGTCTTCTGGGCGGCCTGGCGCCAGTTTCCCGCCGAGCGCCGGCTGGACATCCTTCGCGAGCTCGATGACCTCGCCGAGGACAACCTCGACCTCGACTTCCGGCCCGTCTTCCGCACCTGCCTGAGCGATGCCGACCCGGAGGTGCGGGCGGCTGCGATCAGCGGGCTCTGGGAGGATGAGAGCGAGCCGACGATGGACCGGCTGATCACCATGCTCGACGACGAAGCAGGCGTGGCCCGCGCCGCCGCAACCCTGGCACTCGCCCGCTTCGCCTATCGCTGCCAGGTGGGCGAATTGCCGCCCGCCGCCGGGACGCGCCTGCACGCCGCGCTGCTGCGCATCGCAACCGACCCCGAACAGCCCCTCGAGGTACGCCGGCGGGCGGTTGAGGCCCTGGGCTACTTCGCCGGCTCGAAGGAGGCACAGGCCGAGATCGGGCGGGCTTACGCCCATAGCGAACTGGCGATGCGCGAGAGCGCGCTGCTCGCAATGGGCCGCTCAATGCGCCCGACCTGGTATCCGTACATCGAGCGCGAGCTGAAAAGCCCCTCGCCTGCCCTGCGTTACGAGGCGGCGCGCGCAGTTGGCGAGCTCGGCGAAGAGGGACGCCAGCTGCTGCCGACGCTACTGCCGCTCGTCGACGATGACGATAGCGAGATCGCCCTGGCGGCCATCTGGGCGCTGGGCCAGGTGGGCGGCCCCAGCGCCAGGCGCGTGCTCGAACGGCTCGCCCGCTCCAAAGATGATTCGCGCCGCCAGGCCGCCGACGAGGCGCTCGACGAACTGGCCCTCGACGAGCTGTAGCCCCGCCAGCGGCCGCCCGGCGCCGCACCCGGGGCGATATGAGCGTATGCCCATCCACGACCGCCAGCTGGCGCAACTCACCACCGCCTATCAACATATCTACCTCTCGCCACACCTGGACGACGCTGCCCTCTCCTGTGGGGGCAGCATCGCCCGCTATGCCACCGCCGGCGCGCCCGTGCTGGTCGTCAATGTCTGTAGTGGCGCCCTGTCACCCGCCGCCCACCTGAGCCCGTTCGCCCACCTCTTGCACGAGCGCTGGGGCCTGCCAGCCGCCGAGGCCGTCGCCCGGCGCCTGCACGAGGATGCTGTGGCGCTGGAAACGCTGGGCGCGGATCGGCTCCAGCTCGATCTGCTGGACGCGATCTACCGCATGCCAGAGCACTATACTGATGATGCGACCCTCTTCGGCATGCTGGCGGACGACGACCCGCTGGCCGCCCAGCTGAGCGACCAACTCGTGGCGCTGGCGGCCCGCTTCCCGGAGGCGGTCTTCTATGCCCCGCTGGGTGTGGGGCACCACGTCGACCATCAGGCCGTCTACGCCGCCGCCCGGACCCTGCACCAGCACGGGATGCGGCTGGCCTTCTATGAGGACTTCCCTTACGTGACCCGGGCAGGGGCGCTCGCTCAGCGCCTTGACGAACTGGGTGGGCAGGCGTCGTTCACGCCCGTGGTGACGGCGATCGATGACACGCTGGTCCGCAAGATCGCGGCCATCGAGGCCTATGCCAGCCAGCTCGGTGTCCTCTTCGGCGACCAGCTGACGATGGCGCAGGCGGTACGGGCCTACGCGGCAACGGTGCCCCCCGACACGGGCAGCTTCGGGGAGCGGATCTGGACCAGTTAGCCTTACAACGAAGGGTGATGTTTCTGAGGAACGCAGCGAAGAATCTCTAGTGCAGTTCCAGGCGACCTGTTCGGGCATCAGCGCGACCTCGACCGTGTCCAGATGCGCCGCGCCCAATCTACCATCGCAAATCTGCAATCTGCAATCGCACTAGTCATGCCAGGCAAGCGAGATCCTTCGCTGCGCCTGCGGCTCCGCTCACGATGACAGGCCCGTGGCGTTCTGATGCAGCACAGGACAGAGTCTTGTTGTAAGACTACTCCCCCTCGAGGATCTCCGGTACCAGGTGAGGGGGCAGTACGATCGGCCGTTGTTGGTCGCGCTGCTCGAGCAAGTCGTGACGGATCTGGGCCATCTCGATCAGGTGGCCACGCTCGTGGTCCACAATCCAGTTGCCCTGGTGGGTGAGCGGGATGGTGCCAAAGATCGCGTGGTAGCCGGTTCGATGCCAGGCGGCGGGAGTCAGTCCACGGAGCAAGTTGAGGGTCTGCCGGCGGCTGTTGGTGAAGGCATCGAACAGGTCGCCGATTGGGTAGTTGCGATAGACGGCAGCCTTCTCGAGGGTCGGCGGGTGAGCAGCCGGCAGGCGCGGGTTTTCCATCTCCAGGATCAACCAGGCCCGCTCACGGAACACGATATCCATGTCGGTGAGATGGCCAAGCAGTTCCTTGAGCGAGTGCCCGCCGACGGGGCGACTGAGTAACTCGTCGTCGAGGTCGGCCAGCAGGGCGCGTACCGTTTCCGGGGCCTGTTCGAGCCGCCGGACCAGGTTGGTAGGGCCGAGGGTGCCCATCGCCTCGGCGACACGGAAGCTGAGGAAGCCCTCGCGTACCGTGCCGCATTCCGCGCAACTTGCCGGTGGCACCCCCTCCATCAACTCACCGCAGCTGCCGCAGACATAGAGGTCGTCCAGTTCCTCGGCGGTGAGATCGCGCCCTTCGCTGAGCGCGTGGGCGGCCCGGCCCATCAGTTCACGGGAAAGCACACCGGTGCCGGTGACCGGGCCGGTGGCCACCGTCTCGGGTTCGAGGCCGGCCAGCGCCCGCTCGATGTTCGCCAGCGTCTTGCCGACCTCGCCCAGGGTACGGAAGGCCCGCTCGGCGCGCACGCGTTTAACATCGCTCAACGCCTCGAGCAGGCGCGCGATGTTGTACTTGCGCTCACGCCGGGCCTGTGTCGCCCACACGTGGTACGCCGTATAGCCAAGGCTCATGCTGCAGAGCAGCCGCCGGGCTTCTTCGTCATCGTGGATCATAGATGCGTATCACCAGCGTGGCGGAAGGTCGCGGGCCGGTCAGTGCTGGTGCTGGACGAGCTCAATCAGCACGCCCTGACCACCGGCCTTGGGATGCACAAAGGCAATCAGCGTATCATGGATCCCGGGGCGTGGCTCCTTGTCGATCAGCGGCACGCCGCGGGCCTGCAACTCGGCCAGCGCGGCCCGAATGTCATCCACCCGATAGGCAATGTGATGGACACCCGGCCCCTTGTCGCGCAGGAACCTGGCGAAGGCAGCCTCCTCGGAGGTGGGGGCGATCAGCTCGAGCAGCGTGTCACCAAGGCGCGCCACGCCAACCGCCATGTGGCGCTCGGGCAGGCTGATCCGCTCCCACTCCGTGAGCCCGAAGGCCTGGCTGTAGAAGGCGATACCCGCCTCAACATCGGCGACGGCAAACCCGATGTGGTCAACGTGTGTGAACATACGCGCTCCTGCTCTGGAGGTAGCTAATGCAGTTCCAGGCGACCTGGTCGGGCATCAGCGCGACCTCGACCGTGTCCAGATGCGCCGCGCCCAATCTACAATCGCAAATCTGCAATCTGCAATCGCACTAAGGATACGACACCGTGCCCACAATTATACCGCATCTGATCAGATCGGGAAGCCCGTTTTGACCGCGCGACCGGGCTGTGACACCATGACCGCCTGGACAAACGTTGTCTGAGCTCTGGACAGCGCGGCCACAGGCGCTACAATGGAAGCATGCGCGCGCGCCGCCCGGCAGTCGGTCACCGTCGCGCTGCAGGGCAACGGAACTATGACCGCAAAAACCGATCGTGCAAGCGAGGCCCTTGCGCTGCTCGCCGAGGCGACCCACTGTCTCCATGGTGAGCAGCCGCTCCAGCAGCGGATGCACCGGCTGTTCGAGTTGCTGCGTGTCAGCCTGCGCTTCCGTGACGCCCGGCTCACCTGCTGGTTGCAGTCGGCGACGCCGGGCACCGTGCGCCAGCAGTACTACTCCGCCGCGGGCTGGCCCTACCCCTGGGACGACGCGCTGACCCGCCAGGTGGCGCTCGCCGGCACGATGGAGACGCGCACGATCGTGGTGAGCAATGCCGCGGTCGTGGATAGCCATCTGCCCGTCGCCCAGGCCGCCTATCTGGGCGCGCCGATCTACTGGAGCGGCCGGCTCTGGGGCGTCCTCGAGCTGCGCGCGGAACACGGGCACAGCTTCGGCCCGGCGAGCCGCGAACTGATCACGGCCCTGCTGCCCCAGCTGGCAGTTGCCATCGCCCAGGAGGGCCAGCGCCTGCCCGCCCCACCCGCAGGCGCCAGCGATGGCGAAACCCCCACCGGCCTGACCCTCGACCCGCGGCGCCAGCGCCAGCTCGTCGCGATCGATACCCGCCTCGAAGAGATGCTCGGTGTCCACGACCTGCTCAGCCTGCTGCTGCGCCGCGCGCTCGAGAGCACCGGCGCCGAGGCCGGCGCGGTGGCCCTGGTCGACCACGACCAGGGCGAACTGGTGCTGCAGGTCTACGAGGGCTACCCCGATGAGCGCTGGGCGGGCCTGCCGGCCCAGAGCCGCCAGCGCCTGAGCTGGGAGGCCGGGCTCGCCGGGCGGGCCGCACGCCTCGGTCGTGCCCTGCTGATCCGCGACGTGACCCTGCAGCCCGCGATGCTCCCGGCAGGCTATGGCGCCCGCGCCGAGCTCGCCGCACCCATCCTCGTCGATGGCCGCGCCGCCGCGGTGATCGTCCTCGATAGCCCGCGCTCCAATGCCTTCGGCGAAGAGGAGTTGGCCTTCGTGCGCGCCCTCTGCGACCGGGCCGCCCACCCGCTGCGCCGCGCCATCCATTACCAGGACGCCCTGGAGAGCGCGAACTTCCTTGGCCAGGTCTTCGCCAGCCTGCCCACCGGGCTGGCCCTGCTCGATAGCAACGGCAAGGTGCTCCGCGCCAATCCCGCCTGGTATGCCCTGTTCGGGCTCAATGGCCACAGCCGCACGCCGTTTCACGTCTCCCTCGACCTGGTCGAGACGCTGCTGCCACGCCTCCAGGAGCCTCTCACGCTCACCGAGTTCTGTACCAGCGGCCAGCGTACCCCCAGCCAGAGCAGGCTGCTCCGCATGCGCCTCGTCAATCCGACCCAGGAGCTCCAGGTCCTCTCGGTGCCGACCTATGACAGCCAGCAGCAGGTCACCGGACGCCTCTGGGCGGTCAGCGATGTGACCCGCGAGGGTGAGGCTGAACGGCTCAAGACCGAGTTTGTCTCGATCGTCTCGCACGAACTGCGTACGCCGTTAACGTCGATACTCGGCTATACCGAGTTGCTGCTGAACCGCGAGTTCACGGCCGACGAGCGCCGCCAGTTCATCAGCACCGTGTATGTCGAGGCCAGCCGCCTCTCTCAGCTGGTCGAAGATCTGCTCAACTTCTCGCGGCTGGAGGCGGGCAAGGTGGTGCTTAACCAGTGGGTCACCTCGCTCAACAGCATCGTTGCCGAGCTGACCACCCAGTTGCATACGCAACTGGCGCGTCACAAGCTGCTGCTCGCTGTGGCGCCGAACCTGCCACCGGCTCATATCGACCGCGATAAGGTCAAGCAGATCATCTTCAACTTGCTGACCAACGCGATCAAGTACAGCCCGAATGGCGGCGAGATCGCGCTGGAGCTGCACGAGGCCCGCCCTGAGCAACTGCCCGCCGACCATCCGCCAGGGCGCTTCGTGCTCATCGGGGTCCACGACCAGGGCATCGGCATTGCCCCGGAGGACCTGGCGCGGATCTGGGAGCGCTTCTACCGCGTCGACAATACCAATACCCGGCGCATCGGCGGCACCGGTCTTGGCTTGAGCATCAGCAAAGCCCTGGTGGAACTGCACGGGGGGCGCATCTGGGCCGAAAGCGAACTGGGCAGCGGGTCGAGCTTCTACTTCACCCTGCCGGTGGCCAGCGAACAGGCGCGCCAGGCATCGTAGCCAGCCCACGCGGGCGCGCAGGCCCGCGGACAGCGTGCATCCTCAGTGTTCCTTTGAACACGCCACATCGCGCATCGCCGCAATGCGCACCTGAACGCCCGGCACGACACGCTGCAATCCGCGATCTCCAATCTGACATCGCCAGAATCTGCAGCACCCCCTACGTGCCCACCAGTTCACGCACCGTTGTGAGCAGGCTGCCAAGGTTGCCGTTCTTCTGCACGTAGGCGTCGAATCCCTGGGCAACGAATTCGCCACGGATATGCTCGGTCCTGGCCGTGTAGGCTACGACCGGACAGGCCACACCATAGGCACGGAGCTCGCGCAGGGTCTTCAGACCGTCCATCCCGTTCATACAGACGTCCAGCACAACCAGGTCGGGTGGCTCTGCGGCAACCAGCGCGAGCGCCTCCTCACCACTGCCGACGGCCTGAACCTCGTAGCGGCCAACGTGGCGCAGCACCCGCTCAACCATCGAGCGCGCCGTATATACATCGTCGACCAGCAGAATCTTTGTCATAGCCCCGCGTCCCTTGCACTTGGAATACCAGGTGGAATTGGCAATCCCGCATTGTCCCGCTCAGCTCCACAGCGCTACAGCTCTCCAAAGCCCTGTAATGTTGTTGACGTTGCGGTGCGCCAGCT
>JACAEO010000099.1 GCA_013388805.1 Chloroflexota bacterium | reverse complement strand
GCGCCAGCTTCGCTGGCGCACTGCAACGCCAACAACATACCCCCCTCTCCCAGGCTGGGAGAGGGGGGGAGGGGGGTGAGGGCAAGCAGCGCATCAGGACGCCATCCGCCAAAAACGCTACACCTGAGAGGAGGGGGGAGGGGGGTGAGGGCACGCAGTGCATCAGGACGCTATCCGCCAAAAACCCTCCATCTGAGAGGGGGGAAGGGGGAGATGGGCACCTGCGGGCCAACGGCGCCCGCCGCCTGGTCACCCGGCAATCAGCCCGCGCCGGGCGGCATCGGCGGCCAGGCTGGCTGAGTCGGGGGCGAGCAGCATCGGGACGGCGCGGGCGTGGGCTTCGGCGCTGAGCGCCGCGACCTCCTCGGCGCGGCGCTGGTGGCTCACGTGGCGGATGTAGATCGCGGCGATGCGGCCGGGGTAGCGCCGCGCAGCCTCGAGGTAGATCTCGGGGTCGTGCTGCCCGCTGTCGCCGATCAGCACCAGCGGCAGCGTGGGATAGGCGGTCGTGATCGTCGCCAGCGCGGCCAGCTTGTGCCGGCGGTGGCTCGGTTTGCCCAGCTTGTCGCGGTCGAGGCCGTAGTCGGTGAGGAAGAGCGGCCCTGCCGGCAGGTCATTGTAGGCCAGGAACTCCACCAGGAAGTCGTAGAGGTTCCAGGGGCTGCTTGAGACATAGAAGATCGGGTTGTGGTCGTTGCCGCCCGGCCCCGCCACCAGCGCCTGGTAGAGCTCGGCCACACCCGCGAAGGGCAGCCGGGTGCGCGCATTGCGCAGGAACGTCAGGGCGAGCATCTTGAGCATGTCGGTGGCGTAGGTTTGCAGCACCGTGTCGTCGATGTCGCTCACGATCGCGAAGCGCGCCGTGGGCAGCGGTACGAACACCTCGCCCGTCGCCGCCACACCCAGGTCGGGGAGCTCCAGCTGGACAAACTGGACAGGCGCAGCCGTCAGCGGCGCGGGCGGGCTGAAGCTGAGCTGAAAGTAGCCCTCGGCGTCGGTGCGCGTCTCAACGACGGTGTCCTGCACGGTGCCGCGCACGCGCACGCCCACTAGCTCGCGGGAGCCGAAGCGGCGCCAGTTGGCCCGCAGGTTCGCCCAGCGCGTATCACCATCGCTGGGAGGGAGGATGCCCCGATCCTCGATCACCCGCCCGCTCAACTGGAGCGTGCGCGCCGTGCCGATGCCCCGGTAGGCAACGATCTGCACCGGGCCGGCGTGGCGCCGCCGGCGGCGCAGCCACTCGACAAGCTCCTCGGCATCACTGGACGCCCGGCTTACGATCCGACGTAGCTGGTCCATAGCTCGTGCAGAAAGCGGCATGCGCTGAGCGACGCGGGCTCACGGCTCGGCAAGAAAGGCGCGCACGGCGCGCTCGAAGGTGCGTGGCCGCTCGTCCATCGGGTTGTGGATCGCGCCGGGGATCTCGACGTAGCGGGCTCCGGGGATGCTACGCGCCACACGGCGCGCGTGCTCCGTCGGGACGAGGCCGTCGAACTGGCCGGAGATCACCAGGGTGGGGACAGCGATCTGGGTGAGCCGCGCCCCGGTCCCGCTGGCAAAGAGCGCCCGGTAGAGCTGGTAGAGCGCGTCCGGGTCGAAGCGGGCCATGTAGGCGCCGCGGCGCAGCCATGGTCGCAGCCAGCCGCCACCGTGGCTGTGCGGCACCTGGGCGCCGATCGGGCTGAAGATACGCGCACCGAGCAAGACGAAGCGGAAGGCGGCCCAGCCAAAGGTGGGCAGCAGGTAGGCGCGGGCGAAGGGCGGCATGCGCTGGACATCCACCGCCGGGTCGACCAGCAGCAGGCGCTGCACCAGATCGGGCCGCGCGAGGGTCAGCTCGACTGCCACCGCCCCACCCATCGAGTGGCCGATCAGCGTCACGTCGCGCAGCTGCAGGTCATCACAGAACGCGGCGATCGTCTCGGCAAGCGCGGTGATCGAGGCGCCGTGGCGCAGCGGCGAATCGCCATGGCCGGGAAAATCGGGGGCAAAGCAGCGGTAGTCGCGGCCAAGGCGCTGGATGGTGCTCCACCACAATTCCTTGAACGCGCCCCAGCCGTGTAACAGCACCACCACCGGCCCCGTTGCACCCGCCTGCAGGTAGCCGATGTCCAGCGTTGGGTGATGCAGTGCGGTCACGGTGGCCGGATCTGCCACCGCATCCTTCAGCTCACGGGTCGCTGTGTTGCCCATGGTGCTATTATACCGTACCAGGCCGGGTCCACATAATTTGTGCAAAATGCTTGCAAAGTATTGACAAAACGTGTACACTACCAACGAGCAGGAGCCCGCCGGGCCGGTAAGCGCGTGGCAATGCTCGCATATCAGGTCATGCGCTTGCGTGGTGCGCGCAGCTCCTCCGGCGCCTGGAAAGGCTCGTCCCTATGCCCCTACAGCTGATGATGTGCCGGTATTGCGCGCGCAGCCGGCCCGAGGTCTACACCATGATTGCCCGCCTCGCCAGGGCCCATCCCACGGAACTGGAGGTGATCGAGCTTGAGTGTATGGCCGCCTGCGACGATGTGCCGGCGGTGATGATTGATACCGACTATTTCCCCAGGATCCACGCCACTGAGCTCGAGCACGAGGTGCTTGAGCGGCTTCGCGCCGCCGCCAGTGCGACCCGCGAGTAATACCAATTGGAATTGAGCAACCCGCATAGGTGTTACCGTCAGAGCGCATTGGAACGCCATGCGCGGCAATTCACAATCCAAAATCGGCAAGCCAAAATGGGAGCGCGACCTCCCCACTGGATAGGCTGCTCACCGTGCCGCGCGCTGCGCCAGCACGGGCGACGGTGGGGCGACGAGGGCGCGGGCCAGCGGCAGGTAGGCCGCGGCCCGGCGCAGGTAGTCGCGCGCCGTGGGGTTGGCGCTGATCGCCCGCGGGTCGACGATGCCCTGGTTGTGCCAGGCGGCCAGCGTGCGCCAGCTCACCGGCACGCCCTCGTGGGCAGCGCGGTAGAGGCCGCGCTCGAGATTGGCCGCCAGGTAGTCCACCGCTAGCTCATCGCGGCTGATCTCAGCATTGATCGCCGCCAGCAAGGCTGCGTGGCTGCGATAGGCGCCGGGGTCGATCCGGCTGGCCGCCACCCGCACCGGGACGGTGATCGTCTGCCCGCTGGCCAGCGGCAGTTGCTGGCTCAGGATCTCCAGCGCCACCGTCGGGCGCAGATTGGCCGGCCAGACGCTGAAGTTGCTGCCCGGCAGGTGCGTGTTTGCCTCCTGCTGCAGCCGCTGGTAGAGTGGCGTCACGGCGCGCAGCGGGGCAATCTCGTCCTCAAGCCAGCCGAAGTTCTCGTTGTAGATCACCAGAGCGATGACGGCGGCAAAGGCCTGGTCGTCCATCCCCGAGAGCGCGGGCCGGTTGTGGCGGCGGGCCGCGGCCAGGATGGTCGGACGGAGCTGCAGCATACGCTGCGCCAGGTCGGGACGCACAAACGGCGGGCTGACCGCATGCGCCGCCCGCGGCGATGGCGCAGCTCCGGCTGCCAGCTGGGGGAGCAGCAGGGCCAGCACCAGGGCCAGCAGCAGAGCGGAGCGGGAGCGGAAGGTTCGCGTGGTACTCATAGGGGCCTGTAAGCTCAACGACAGCGACACAGGCGCCCCGACGCGCGCGACGCCCGCACTGCCAGCGTGCCGGGGCGCCTGCGACGAGTCTACCACGCCATGCCACATTCACGTGAAGACGTAACTGTTCACACCCGGGGTCATACACGCGCCTGGGAGCGAGGGTGTCCCGCCCTCGTCGCGTCTCCGCGGGCAAGCTGCCCGCGCTCCCGGGAGAGATGTGAACACGTACGTGAAGACGCCGCAGGCAGCCAGGTGTAGCCGTTCTGCCGCTATGCTGAGCGGCAACCACGCGTGAGCGCCGGCAAAAACCCTTGACACCCCGAAGAGCGCACCCGTATAATGGCAACGATGGACAGCGCCACCTTCGAACAGCTCGTTGTTGAGGCTCTGGACAGCCTGCCCGCAGCATTCGCCGAGTACCTCGCAAATGTTGAGGTGATCGTCGAGCGCCGCCCGACCCGTGAACAGCGCCGGCTCCTCGGGCTTAAGCCCTGGCAGACGGCCTATGGCATGTACTATGGCGTGCCGCTCACCGAGCGCACCAGCAGCATGCTGGTGCTGCCGGATACGATCGTGATCTTCCAGGAGCCACTGGAGCGCGACTTCCGCAGTGCTGCCGAGTTGCGCGCCCAGGTGCAGCGCACCGTGCTCCACGAGATTGCCCACGTCTTTGGTATCAGCGACGACCGCCTGCGTGAACTGGGGGCCTACTAGCGATGCGCCGTTCCCCCGCCTTCGGCACGCTTATCCTTGGCACGCTCTACCTGGCGGCCCTGCTGGTCGCGGGCGCGCTGGTGCTGCAGACGCTGCGCCTCGCCCAGCGCTTGCCCGCGATCCAGAGTGCCGCCGCCGCGACGGCGCTCGCCACCCCCAGCCCCGTGCCCAGCGCCGCGCCGCTGATCGTGCTGCCGACCCCGGTGCCGCCCACCCCCGTGCCCACCGTGGCCGATCCACAGGCTCTGCCGGTCAGCTACCATCCCAAGAGCGGGCGCTATATCGTCGTCTGGCTACCGCCGCTCTTCGAGGGTGGCGCCCGCGAGTCGTTCTTCGCCAACGCTGATATCATCGACGATATCAGCCCCTTCTGGTACGCCTCCGACGCAAGTGGACGGATCTACGGCACGCGCAACGATGACCTGGTGCGCATCGCGCACGAGAACAATGTGCGCATCATCCCTTCGATCCACAATGTGACCAGCAACCCGATGGCGGTCGTCGGCGTGCTGCGCGACCCGCAGCTGCGCGCGCGCCACGTGCAGCACATCGTCGATGAGGTGCTCGCCCGCAACTACGACGGCATCGATATTGACTACGAGGGCCTGGCCCCCGGGCTGCGCGGCGACTTCTCGGCCTTCATCGCCGAGCTCGCCGCCGCGCTGCATCGCCACGAGAAGCTGCTCACCGTCGCGGTCCATGCCAAAGATAGCGACTGGGGCGGCCTCGGCGGCTTTCAAGACTGGGCCGAGCTCGGCCGGCACGTTGACCAGTTGCGGATCATGACCTACGACTACCACTGGCGCGGCAGTGGCCCCGGGCCGGTGGCCCCGGCCTACTGGATCGAGTCGGTCGCCGAGTACGCCCGCTCGGTGGTCGAGCCCGGCAAGGTGCTGATCGGCGTCCATTTCTACGGCTACGACTGGCCGCCGAGCGGCCCGGCCACCGCCCGGCCCTGGAGTACGCTCGAAGAGATCATCGCCAGCCAGGGTGTGACCGTGAACTTCCGCGAGCGCGACGCCCGTGGCCGCGTCGGTGAGAGCACCTTCGCCTATCGCTCGCCCCAGGGCTGGCGCGAGGTGTGGTTCATGACCGAGGTCGGCCTCGCCGATAAGATCAAGACGGTGCAGACCCAGGACCTCGCCGGGATCGCCATCTGGCAACTTGGCTACGAGCAACCCGAGTACTGGCGCGCCATCCGCGCCAGCCTGGTTGAGGACGCGACCCTCGTGCAGCGGGCGATCAACCCGCTGCTGCCGGACCACTAGCAGGCGCCTATGACCAGCAGCAGCGAAACCGCCATCAAGGCCGATCACGGCGAAGCCCAGCGCCTCTACCATCGCGGCGTGGCTGCCGCGCGCGGCGGCCAGAAGCGCCTCGCCGCCGGGCTGCTTACCCGCGCGCTGCAGCTTGACCCGGGCTGCGAGATGGCCTGGCTCTGGCTCAGCGGCGTCCTCGATGACCCGCATCAGCAGGCATTCTGCCTCAATGCTGTGCTCACGCTCAACCCGCACAACCAGCACGCCCGGCACGGTCTGCGCCTGCTTGAGGAACGGCACCTGCTCAATGGCACGGCACGCCCGGCCCCCGGGCTGCCCGCACCGCTCGCCAGCCCGACGAGCGCCAGTGGCCCGCGCGACCGCCATGACGGAGCCTGGTGGGTCGGCTGGCGGCGCGCCCGCCACGAGATGAGCCGGGCGCGGCTGCTGTTCTGGGCCTTCCCTATCGTCCTGGTGCTGATGGCCATCCTGCTCTACGAGAGCTTCGCCATTGCCGTCGAGCGCGCCCAGACGCCCCCCGTCGCCGCCGCGCCGGCCTTCAGCGTGCCGGTGGCCACCCTGGCGCCGGCCCGTCCCGGCAGCGAGCCAATCCTCGAGGCCGAACCGCTCGCCGTGGTCGAGAGCCTCGCCGCTAGCTACCTGGGCGCGCTCGAGCCACTGCGCGCCGACCTGCGCAGCGCCACAGCTAACTATCGCGAGCTCACCAGCCAGCCCGGCGGCGCCTCGGTCGGCCACGTGGCCGCCACCCAGCGCCTGCGCGCCACGGTCGAGAGCGCGCTCACCGCGATGGGCCAGCTCCGCCCGCCAGGCACGCTCCAGCAGGCCCACGACGATTACCGCCGCGGCCTCGAACTCCAGCTTGAGGGTCTTGATGCGCTGCTCGAGTTCTACGGCGGCTACGACGTCGCCAACGCCAACCGCGCGGCCCAGCGCTTCCAGCAGGCCCGGGCCTATATCGAACGCGCCCAGGCCAGCTTCTCCAGCCAGGCCCGCCAGCTGGCTGAACTCAGCCAGATCGCCTCACAGACGCCGCGCTAGTGCAGTTCCAGGCGACCTGTTTGGGCATCAGCGCGACCTCGACCGTGTCCAGCTGCGCCGCGCCCAATCTACCATCGCCAATCTGCAATCTGCAATCGCACCAGGCATTGGTTCAGATCACGCGCTTATGGGCAACGTACTGGCTCTAGCTCCCGGCACCCTGCGTTGCGCGTCAGATGCCCGCCACCGCCTGTACCCGGCTGAGGATGCCGAGCAAGAGATTGGGGAAGAGGCCGAAGAGGATCAGGGCCACCACCGCCACGCTGACCGCCGCAGTGAGCGCCGGCGGCGCCGGCAGCGGTTCCTTGCTCGCCGGCGGTGTGATGAACATGGCCCTGAGCAGCCGCAGGTAGTAGTACAGGCTGATGATCGTGGTCACAATCGCCACCACGATCAGCCAGCGCGCCCCCGCCTGCCAGCCGACCATAAAGACGTAGAACTTGGCGAAGAAACCGGCCAGGGGCGGGATGCCGGCCAGCGAGAGCACGCACAGGGTGAGGAGCACGGCCAGCCCGAGGTTGCGCTGGGCCAGCCCGTTCAGATCGGCGATCTCGTCGCCACCCACCGCCAGTGAGACGGCGGCCAGCGCGCCGAAGGCCCCCAGGTTGGTCAGCGTATAGATCACCAGGTAGTAGAGCAGCGCCGCCGCACCCTGGTTGCGGTCGAATGCCTGGGGCGCAGCCCAGGCCACCAGGGCCAGCAGGATGAAGCCTGCCTGAGCCACACTCGACCAGGCGAGCAGGCGTTTGGCGTTGGTCTGCGGCAGGGCGGCCAGGTTGCCCACGATCAGCGTGAGCAGCGCGATCAGGGCCAGCACGCTCGTCCAGCCGCCGAGCTCTTCGCCAAAGCTCACGCTGCCGCTGAGGCTGGGGAAAGCCACCGTCAGCAGCCGGAACAGCAGGATGAAGCCCGCTGCCTTCGAGGCCGTGGAGATGAAGGCCGTGATCGGCGTCGGCGCGCCCTGATAGACGTCGGGCGCCCAGCCATGAAACGGCACCGCCGCAACTTTATAGCCCACCCCGGCGATGACGAAGATCATGCCCAGCGTCAGCAGCGCCACCCCGGGACCGGCGTCACGCGCCAGCGCCGCGATGCGGCTAAACTGCGTCAGGTCATTGGCAGTGATGGCGCCGGCTGCGGCGCTGGCGGCGTAGCCATAGGCCAGGCTCATACCATAGAGCAGGATGCCCGACGACAACGCGCCAAAGAGGAAGTACTTCATGCCCGCCTCAGAGGAGCGGGTATCGTTGCGGAAGTAGCCGGCGAGGATATAGAGCGGGATGCTGGTCAACTCCACGGCCAGGTAGGCCATGACCAGTTCGGTAGCGCCGGCCATCAAGCACATGCCGAGGGTTGAGAAGAGGATCAGGGCGTAGAACTCGGCCGGGTGGGCACTGGGACGGTAGTCCAGGCAGAGCAGGCTGGTGATGAAGGCCGCCCCGATGAAGCTCAGGCGGGCGATCATGGTCAGATGATCGGTGGCGAAGGCGCCGATGATCGGCTCACCACCGGGCCCGCCGCTCTGCAGGTTGCGCAGAATGCTGAGCAGCCAGTCAAGCACGGCGTTGCCGGCTGGCGCCTGCGGGGCGCGGGTGCCAGGGAGGTAGGCGCTCTGCAGCAGCGCGATGACGAAGACCAGGCCCAGCCCGATCGCGGTGAGCGACGCCGAGGAGCGCACCCGCTCCAGCTGCGCCTCCGGGCTCCGCCCCCACTTCTCGAAGATATCCGAGCCAAGCACCAGCAGCGCCAGCACCATCAGCAGGATCTCCGGCAGGATGCGCGGGATGTCAGTAATCTGAAACACGGCTACCTCCCTGCCACCACGACCCCATTGAGCTGGGCGACCACTGGCTGGACCCCGGTGCTGATCAGCTCGGTGAGAATACTCGGGTAGATGCCCACGACCACGAGGATGACCGCGAGCACCAGCGCGCCACTGTACTCCTGCCAGGTGAGCCTGGGCAGCGTGAAGAACTCGGGGTTCTGCACCTCGCCGTCGAAGACCGCCCAGACCGCGCGCAGGATATAGGCGCCGGTGATCGGGATCGACAGCGCAGCAATCACGGCGATCAGCGGGTAGCGCTCCCAGACGCCGAGGAAGATCGTGAACTCGGCCCAGAAGCCGGCCAGGCCGGGCATACCCATCGAGGAGAGCCCGCCAAGGATAAACATCCAGGCAGCGAAGGGCATCACTTTACGCAGGCCGCCCAGCTCGGGCAGCTGCCGGGTGTGGGTGCGCTCATAGATCATGCGTCCCACCACCGCGAAGAAGAGCGCCGTCATCACCCCGTGGGCGAACATCTGCAGCACCGCGCCGGTGAGCGCGAGCTGGGTGCCTGCCGCCAGGCCCATGAGCACCAGGCCCATGTGGCTCACCGACGAGTAGCCGATGATGAACTTGGCATCGCGCTGGGCCATGGCGATCGTCGCCCCGTAGACCACATTGAGCAGGGTGAGCACTACGATGATCGGCAGCCAGAGGTTTGCGCCAACCGGCATCAGCCACATCGCCGCGCGGAGGCAGCCATAGGCGCCGAGTTTCATCAGCACGCCCGCGTGCAGCATGCTCACCGCAGTGGGCGCGGCCACGTGACCGGTGGGGCTCCAGGTGTGGAAGGGGAACATGCCCCCCAGCACGGCGAAGCCGACGAACATCGCCGGGAAGAAGATGCGCTGCAGATCGCCGGCCAGCGTGACGCTGCGCGAGAGGACGATCATATCGAAGGTGCGCAGCCCCGAGCCAAAGTAGAGCCCGAGCATGCCCACGATCGTCAGCGCGCTGCCGGCCATCAAGAAAAGCGTGAGCTTCATCGCCCCGTACTCTTTACGCGTGCTGCCCCAGACACCGATCAGCAGGTACATCGGCAGCACCGCCAGTTCGTAGAAGACGAAGAAGAGGAACAGGTCCAGGGCGACGAACACGCCATAGACCCCGGTGGTGAGCAGCAGGAGCAGGATCCAGTACTCTTTGACCCGCTCCTCGATGTTCCAGCTCATCAGCGCGCCGGTGAAGATCACCACGCCGTTGAGCATCAGCATCGGCAGGCTAATGCCATCGACGCCGAGCAGGTAGGAGATACCGAGCTGCGGCATCCACTCCAGCCGCTCAACGAACTGGAAGTCGCCGCGCAGCGGATCGTAGGCCAGCCAGACGAGCAGGCAGAGGATGAGCGAGATCAGCGCAAAGACCGCCCCGGTCCAGCGCATCGCCTCGGGGCGGTTCCTGGGGATCAGCGCGATGATCGCGACGGGCACGACCATGCTCAGCCAGATCAGGCTCAGCCAGGGAACCGTAGTCGGGAGGGTGAACAGGCCCATAGCTGCCTTCAAGAGGGCGAGAACGCCCCCCGATATGGGCGCAGCGCACTGCGCCCGTGGGCGTCAGGAAAGCACCTGCTGAAACACCGCCACGAGCTGGGTGGCGGTCGCATTGGCCAGGTTCATCAGTGGCGCCGGATAGACGCCGATCAGCAGCAGCAGCGCGAGCAGCGGCAGCACCGTCCAGAACTCGCCGGGGCGCAGGTCGGCGAGCGTATCCCAGCGGTCGTTGAGCGGCCCGAGGAAAATACGCTGGAACATCAGCAGCAGGGCCAGGGCGGTGATGACGAGGCCGATCGTCGCCAGGGCGGTGAAGAGCGCCAGGGTGGCCCAGGCCCCGCGGAAGATGAAGAACTCGCCCACAAAGCCGGCCAGGCCGGGCAGGCCCAGGTTCGCGAAGAGGGCCGTCCCCATCACCCCGGCGAAGGTCGGCGCGACCACGCGCAGCCCGCCGAAATCGGCCAGGCTCCAGCTCCCGGTGCGGGCGTGCAACGCGCCAGCGAGGAAGAACAGCGCCCCGGTAGAGAGACCGTGGGCAACCAGTTGCACCATCACGCCATTGAGCGCGATCGCGCGACTATCCAGCGTGGCGCCGCCGGGCAGGGCCGCCGCCGCGGCGATGCCGAGCATAACGTAGCCCATATGGTTGATCGAGGTGTAGGCGATCAGGCGCTTGAGGTCGCCGCCGACATTGGCCAGCGCCCCGAAGGCGCCGGCCACGATGCCCACCAGGGCCAGCGCACCCATCACCGGCGCGAAGTACTGGCTGGCATCCGGCACGAGCGGCAGCATGATGCGCAGCATACCATAGGCGCCCATCTTGCTCATCACCGCGCTCAGCAGGATGCTGCCGGCCACCGGGGCCTCGGCGTAGGCATCGGGCAGCCAGGTGTGAAACGGCCACACGGCCAGCTTGATCGCGAAGGCGATGAAGATCGCCCAGAAGGCGATGCTCGTGTAGAGCAGCGGGTAGCGCCCGAGCACGTTCGCGACGCCGAGCTGCTCCATGTAGGCGAAGATGATCGCGCGGAGGGTGCCCGTTGCCCCCTCGACCGGCAGGCCACGCCCCAGGCGGCCCAGTTCGATCAGGTTGAAGGTCGGCAGGCCGACCTGGCGCATCGCCAGGTAGATGACCTGGAAGAGCAGCAGCAGGCCGATCGAGCCGGCCATGGTGTACACGAAGAACTTGAAGGCGGCGTAGCGCCGGTTCTCGCGCCCCCAGCTCTGGATGAGGAAGAAGGCCGGGACGAGGCTGAACTCCCAGAAGATGAAGAAGAAGAAGAAGTCGAGCGCCACGAAGAAGCCGAGCATCGCGGCTTCGAGCAGCAGCAGCAGCGCGTAGTGGGGCTTGACCCGGTCGGTCAGGCGCCAGGAGGCCAGGGCTGCCACCGGGGCCATCACCGCGGTGAGGAGCACCAGCGGCATACTCAGGCCGTCCACCCCCAGGAAGTAGTCGACACGCACCGCCTGGATCCAGGGGACCTTCTCCACCAGTTGCACGACCCCCTGGCCAGCGGCCGTAGCCGCCGGATCAAAGCGCGTCCAGATCACGGCAGCGATAGCGATCGGCACCCCCGTCCAGGCCGTCACCCCAAGCCGCACCATGCGGTCATCCAGGCGCAGCCAGGCGGCCAGGCCCACCAGCAGGATGCCCACCAGCGGCGACAGCACCAGCAATGTGAGCCACGGCACCCCATCGGGCGATGCCATCAAGTAGGGAGGAAGCTCCATGCGATCACCTGTGGGGCGCAGCGTGCTGCGCCTGTGCCTGCCTTAGCGCCCGATCACGTACAGGTAAAGCAGCGCCAGCACCACCGCACCGCCAAAGACATAGCCGATGTAGTCCTGGGCCTTGCCGGTCTGCAGGCGCCGGGCGCCCTTGCCGGTCGTCACCGTCCCGCCGGCGAGCGCATCGGGGCCATCGTTGAACAGCGTGTCGTCAACGATGAAGTTCAGCCGCCCGAGGAAGAGGGTCACGCGGCCAATGCCATTGATGATCCCGTTGAGGATAACATCGTCGATGAAGGCCCAGACCAGCGCCAGCAGCGCGGTCAACCGGACGAAGCTCGCCTGGTAGAGCTCATCGATCCGATACTTCTCGTTGAGCAGCTGAAAGACCGCGGGCGCGCGCGCCTCCAGCGGGTCGCGGTCGGCGGCGCGGGCGAAGGCCCCGCCATAGAGTGTCCAGCCGGCAGCGATGCCGCCGAGCGCCACCAGCAGCGAGATGCCGGCCACCAGCGGGCTGAAGGGCAGCGCCTCCTGGCCCCAGATGCTGGCGAACCAGTGGCCGCCCGGCAGCGCGAAGGGCAGATTGAACAGCCCGCCGGTGACCGCAAAGGCAGCCAGCACGACCAGCGACGCGATCATCACCGGATCCTCGTGCCAGTGAGCGCCGGTATTCTGGTGGCCATGGGCGCCATGGCTCTCGTGGCCGTGCCCGTCCTCGTGACGATCGGGTGCGAGCGAGGCCTCAGGGTTCTTGAACACGACCGGGCGCTCGCCGCGGTAGTCGCCGAAGAAGACCAGGCGCCACTGGCGGGTCATGTAGAACGCGGTAAGGAAGGCCGCAACCGTCAGGACGGTGAAGACCACCCAGTGGCCGCCCTTGAAGGCATCGGCGAGGATCTCGTCCTTGCTCCAGAAGCCGGCGAAGGGGACGACGCCGGCGAGGGCCAGGTAGCCCGCGGTATAGGTCCAGAAGGTCCAGGGGAGCCGTGTACGCAGCCCGCCCATATTGCGGATATCCTGGGCAGTCTGCTGGGCGGCGTACTCGTCCTTATGGTGGAGGCGTTCAATAACCGGGGTCGCCTCCATCGCGTGGATCACCGAGCCGGAGCCGAGGAAGAGCAGGGCCTTGAAGCAGGCGTGGGTGAGCAGGTGAAACATCGCGGCCATCCAGCCGCCAATGCCGAGCGCGGCGACCATAAAGCCCAGCTGCGAGAGCGTCGAGTAGGCCAGGATCCGTTTAATATCGTACTGTGCCACGGCGATCGTCGCGGCGAAGAGGGCGGTAAAGGCCCCGATAAAGGCGACCACGGCGAGCGCGGCGCCACTATCGGCCACGAAGATCGGGAAGGTGCGGGCCACCAGGAAGACCCCGGCGGCGACCATGGTCGCCGCGTGGATCAGCGCCGAGACCGGGGTGGGGCCTTCCATCGCATCGGGGAGCCAGACGTGCAGCGGGAACTGGGCCGACTTGCCGATCGTGCCGCCGAAGAGCAGCAGGGCGATGCCGGTAGCGTGGCTCAGGCCGAGCAGGCCGCCCTCGGTGCCGATGCGCTCCAGGAAGGCCGGGTGAAAGATCTCGCCCGCAGCCGTCCCGAAGGCCAGGCTGCCGGCCTGGGTATAGAGGTAGACCATACCGAGCAGCATCAACACATCGCCGATGCGCGTGACGATAAAGGCCTTGATCGCGGCGCGGTACGCCTGGGGCCGCTCATAGAGGAAGCCGATCAGCAGGTAGGAGCAGAGGCCCATCACCTCCCAGGCCATGAAGAAGAGCAGCAGGCTGTCGGCCATCGACATCAGCAGCATCGCCGCGGTGAAGAGCGAGATGAAGCTGAAGAAGCGGCTCTGGCGCGGGTTGGCGGCCATGTAGCCCAGCGAGAACAGATGGATGCAGGTGGAGGTGAGCGTCACCATGGCCAGCATGGCCGCCACGGGGGTATCGATATAGAAGCCCAGCTGGAGCAGACTGCTTCCGGTGGGCGCCCAGTTGATGCGCTGCACCACATTCGGCTCGGGGAAGCTGAACGCGTGGTCCTTCGCCTCACCGTGGCTCGCCGCCTCACCATGGCCGGTCGCCAGCGTCACCAGCTGGCCATCGCGCAGGGCGAGCCCCTGGGCAGTCGCGGCCAGCAGACCGACGGCCAGCAGCGTCGCCAGGATCATCAGCAGGATGGCCGTCCAGCCACTGGCCGCCTTGTTCCGGCGCAGGGGCGTGAAGGTGATCAGCGCGCAGCCGAGCAGCGGCAGTACGGGGATGAGCCAGGCGGATTGCAGAAAAAATGCCATGGATCCCTCAGCCCTTCAGCGAGTCGACCGTATCGGCGTTAACTGTCAGCCAGTTGCGATAGATGGCGATGACCATCGCCAGGCCGACGGCAGCCTCGGCGGCGGCGACACAGATGATGAAGATGGCAAAGGTCTGGCCGGAGATATAGCGTGGCTCAAGGTAGCGCCAGAAGGCCACCAGGTTGATATTGACCGCATTGAGCATAAGCTCAACACCCATCAGGATGCCGACCATATTGCGGCGGGAGAGCGCGCCGAACAGGCCGATGCAGAAGAGCGCGCCGGCCACCACGAGCACGGCCTCAAGTGGGATGGCGCTGGTCATCGCTGGCTCTCTCCTTCGCTGATCGGCGCCGCCCGCGGGGCAGGCAGGGCTTCACCGGCGGGTGTATCCGATCCGGGGCGCTGGGCCAGCCGTTTGCGCAGTTCGTACTCCTCGGCGAGGGTCAGCACGCGCCGGCGGCGGGCCCGCTCCTCAAAGGCGATCACGATCGCGCCGATCAGCGCCACGGTGAGCAAGATGCCCGCCACCTGGAACTGCAGCAGAAACTCGTAGACGAAACCCCGCCCGAGCTCCGCGACGCCAGCCAGCGGCTCCGGGGTGCCAGGCGGGCCGGGAGGTGCGGTGATGGTCCAGGGGTGGGTGGCCACGGTGGGCACGATCACTGCAGCGAAGAGGAGCAGCGAAATGGCGCTGATGAGCCAGAGGCGCCAGCCGCCGACCAGTTGCCGCACGCCCTCGCCCGTCACCTGGCGGGTCAGCATAATCGCGAAGAGGATGAGGATCGAGATCGCGCCGACGTAGACCAGCACCTGCACCACGGCCAGGAACTCGGCCTCGAGCAGCAGATAGAGCGCGCCCACGCCGAAGAAGCACGCGATCAGCCACAGGGCGGCGTGGATGACATTGCGCACCATCACCACCATCACGGCGGCGCCCACGATCAGGGCCGCGATCAGCCCGAAGATGATCTGGATGACTGTCGGCATAGCCCCTCTACCGCAACGTGGCGGTCAGCGTGTCGCGGTACTCGTCGATATCGATGCGGCTCTGCTCGGCCCGGCTGGCGGCGAAGATGCGCGCCAGGAACAGATAGGCGCCCACGTTGAGCGCCAGGGTCACGACGAAGGCCACCGCCCAGCGCAGGATGGGCGCCCAGTTTGCGGTGAAGCCGATCCCCTCAGCCGGCCCCCAGCGGGTCAGCGCGACCCAGATCCCGGCGCTCAGCACATTCACCAGGGTCAGCGGAATGAGGAACTTCCAGCCGAAGTCCATCAACTGATCGACGCGCAGCCGCGGGAAGGCGCCACGCAGCCAGATCATCACAAAGAAGAAGAAGTAGGTCTTGGCCAGCAGGTAGAAGACGCCAAGGACGCCGGCCAGCAGATTGAAGATCCAGTTGCCCTCAGGGTTGGCCGGCGAGATCGCCTGGGCGTAGAGCCAGCCCACCCCGGGGCCCTGCCAGCCGCCGAAGAAGATCACCGCCGCGATGGCGCAGAGCAGGAAATTCAGCACATACTGGGCCAGGTAGAACAGGCCGAACTTCATGCCGCTGTACTCGGTCATATAGCCGGCGACGATCTCCGAGTCGGCCTCCGGGATATCGAAGGGCGTGCGTTCGCCCTCCGCCAGGGCGGCGATGAAGAACACGATGAAGGCCAGGAAGCCGACGGGGGTAAAGACGAACCAGCCCAGGCCCAGGTCGGGGATGCCTGGCACATCGATCTGGCTGATGAACAGCCCGGCCTGGGCCTCGATCAGGCTCACCACCGAGAGGGTGCCGGTCAGCATCACGATCGCCAGCAGGCTCAGCACCGCCGGAATCTCATAGCTGACCATCTGGGCCACGGCGCGCATCGCGCCGAGCAGCGCGAACTTGTTGTTCGAGGCCCAGCCGGCCATCATCAGGCCCACGGCGCTGATCGAGGAGATGGCGAAGAAGAAGAGCAGGCCCACATTGAGATCGACCGGCACCATGCCCGGCCCCCAGGGCAGAACGGCAAACATCAGCATGGTTGGTGCCACCACCACGCAGGGGGCGATGAAGTGCACCCACTTATCGGCGGCGGCGGGAACGATATCCTCCTTGGTGAACATCTTCACACCGTCGGCCACGGGCTGGAACAACCCCTCGGGGCCCACGCGATTGGGGCCGATGCGGTCCTGCATCCTGGCAATCGCCCGCCGCTCGTAGTAGGTCAAAAAGAGCATCTGGAAGGGCGCGACGAGGAAGAGCAGGGTGGCCACTGCCAGGTGGCTGAGCAGGCTGATTGCCCAGCCGGGCCAGCCAAAGCCGAGCGTGCGGTTGAGGATCGCGTCAATGATATCGTACATCTCACTCGCCCTGCTGCTCGGCAGCTTTCCTGGCGGCATTTTTGGCGCGGATGGCCGCCAGGCGAGCCGCCTTCTCATCGACCGGTGCGGCCTCAGCCGCCGCCTCAGCCGCCGTGGCGGGGGGCGCCGCCGCAGCCGGCG
>JACAEO010000034.1 GCA_013388805.1 Chloroflexota bacterium | reverse complement strand
CGCCAGATTCCTCATACCAAATCCAGTTGGCAGTTCCGCATTGTCGTTGCCGTCATCGCTCATCGTGACGCCATGTGCGGCAATCTGCAATCCAAAATCTGCAATCGGAAATGGTATCACTCCGCCTGCGGCGCCGTTCGGAATGACATGCACCATCTGGTTCTGAGGAGCGGAGCGTCGTGAGGAATCTGGTACGACCCCGCGCGGCGTGGACCCTGCCCCTCGACAAGCTCGGGAGCCGCGCAGCCGAAGGGCGCGGGGTGACATGGGGTGGCGCTGGCCCGCCGCCGGGCTATCAGGTACGCGGCATGACAGGGGCGCTGGCATACGAACGACAACTGTAGTACTATGCGCTCAGCGCCTAGTGCAGGAGCCCCTGTGTCAGTCTCACCGCCCGTGCTGGCCGAGCCACTCGTTGATTGCCTGCGGACCCTCTGCGCACAGCCGACGGGCGCAGGGCACCCCGACGAGTTGCGGGCCGGCGCCGAGCTGATCGCGGCGCTGCTCGCTGAGTTGGGCATGCAGGTGCAGCTGGTCGATGAGCCGGGCCCGCCGCTGGTGCTCGCGCGCCGGGCGGGCCGTTCTCCTTACACGCTGTTGCTCTACCACCGCTTCGATGCGCCCCCGCCCGGCCCCTGGCGCGCCTGGTCGCACGAGCCCTTCCAGCTCGCCGAGCGCGATGGCGCGCTCTATGGCCGCGGCGTGGCCGAGGGCAAGGGCCCGCTGGCCGCCCAACTCCAGGCCCTGACGGCGCTGCTGCAGGCCGAGGGTGAGTTGCCCTGCGGCGTGGTCGTGGTCGCCGACGGCGGCGGGCTCAGCGGCTCGCCGAGCCTCCCCGCAGCTCTCGCCGCCCACGGCGATCTGCTCCGTGCCGAGGCCTGCCTCGCCAGCCTGGGCGACCGCGACGCCGCCGGGCTGCCGCTGTGCTACAGCGGCAGCAAGGGCCTGCTGCACCTGCGCCTGAGTGCGCGCGGTCCCGCCCACCCGCTGCCCCCGGGGGCGGCGCCAGCCTTGCGCAATCCGCTCTGGCGCCTGATCTGGGCCCTGGCGAGCATCAAGGGCGCCGATGAGGACATCCGTATCCCCGGCTTCTACGACAGCGTCGAGGGTCCCTCACGCGAGGAGAACACACTGCTGCGCCAGCTCCGGCTCGATGAGCCGGGTCGCCTGGCCGCCTGGGGCGCCGAGGAGTTCCTCTTCGGTATGAGCGGCGCCGCCCTCGCCCGCGCTGAGGTGACCCTGCCGACCTGCAACCTGAGCCTGGTCCACTCGACGCCGGCCAGCGGGCTGGCCCAACTGCCCGCCGCGGCCAGCGCCGTGCTCGACTTTCAGCTCGTGCCCGGCCAGCAGCCGGCTCAGGTGGCCGCGTTGCTGCGCGCCCATCTTGACGAACAGGGGTTCGCCGACGTGACGCTCGAGCGCCTGCCCGGGGGCTACCCGCCGGCCCGCACCGCCCCCGAGGCCCCGTTCGTGCAGCAGGTGGCCGCCGCGGGCGCCGTGGTCCACGGCGCGCCGCTGCCCATCGTGCCCGCCGGTGGCTTCACGGTGCCGCTGCAACTCTTCACCGCGGCGCTCGGTGTGCCCTGCGCTTCGGTCGGCGTTGCCCGCGCCGCCAGCGCGCCCTTCGGCCCCGACGAGCACATCCCGCTCGTCGACCTGATCCGCCACGGCCAGCTGCTGATCGCGCTGCTGCAGGCCCTGGCGGCAGCGTAACGCATCGCCGGCCATGGCGTCGTAGGGCGGTGATCACGCCGCCAGCCGATGAAGATTGATCCATTCATCGGGTACGCCGCTCGACCGGCCCGCTGTCGGCCTGATGGTCTTTGAGCGGTGGAGACCGGATGATTAATCAGGATGGAACCTGTTGCTGGCTTTCGCCCGGCGCGCCCTGCTGTTCTAGATCGGCCATCGCCCGGCGGGTGCGCTGATCATTCAACGCCTCGACGAAGGCACGCGGCCGCTCGGGGCTGAGGATGAGCGGAACGCGCCCGTCGCGGGCCACGGCCACCAGGCGCTCGCGGTTGGTGGCGAGGAAGAAGACCTCGCCGTAGGGCGCCAGGCGAAACGGCCCCTGGTAGCCGAAGATCCCGGCGTTGAAGGCGAAGCGCAGGCCACGGCGCGGCACGTCGGCCAGGTGCGCAGCCGACGAGGCGCCGCTGATGATCGTGAAGGGCACACGCAGTGGCGGCAGCAAGCGGCGCCGCACGACCAGCTGCCGCTCGCCGATCTCGTAGCGGCGCGGCTGCGCGGCATAGGTGAGCAGGAGAAAGACCGCCACTGCCAGTGCCAGGGCCACCGGCACGATCAGCCCTGCCCAGCGCAGGTTCGCCAGGTAGGCGAAGAGCAACGGCAGCATGAGCAGGCCGCCCAGGTAGGCCAGGCCCGCCGTGAGCCGCCGGGCATAGGCGTCGAGCGGCGCCGCCGCGAATAGCGCTGGCTCCTGCGGGATCGCTGACTGCGCGGCCTCTGGTGTTTGACGTTCCACGTTCCCATTATATACTGATCATAGCTGGAGGCGCGGCTCGCCGCGCCTCCCGGCCGGGGGGGGGGGGG
>JACAEO010000060.1 GCA_013388805.1 Chloroflexota bacterium | reverse complement strand
GGGACCGCCTGAGCAAGGCTGGCACGGCCTGGTACGTGGCGAGGGCATTGTCGTCGGGCTGGCTCGCCTGGTAGCGCAGCGCGCCACTGGCGTTCTGCAGGGCGGCGAGCGCCGCGAGCGGCGTCTGGCCGCCGCGGGTCCAGGTGGCGCCCGCCGGATCCTCGCCGGCGGCAAGGATCGCCTGGATCACGGCGGCGGTCGAGTTAGCGTCACTCGCGTTGCCGAACGGTGAGCCCTGCGCGTAGGGGAACCCGCCGTCGTCATTCTGCTGCCCTTTGAGGTAGGCGATCGCCCGGGCGCGGGCACCATCGGCCTGACGCTGGCCCACCAGAGCCTGGACGGCCAGGCTGGTGGTGTTGGTATCGCTACCGGTGGCGGCAGCACCGTCGAAGCTCCAGCCGCCATCGGCGAGCTGCAGATCGAGCAGACGGCGCACGGCGGCGGGTGGCGGCGATGCGCCCACGGCGCGCGTTGCAATCAGCGCCAGGGCGTGGCCGTAGACATCGGCGCCATACTGGCCGCTGGCCGGGTCATAGCCCGCGCCGATCAGCTCAAGCAGGTTGGTGCCGCCGAAGCTGGTCGGGTCCTGGCCGGCAGCCACGGCGGCCAGAACGAGCTTCGCCGCGGCGCCGGGGCTGCTGGCGCCGTAGCTGGCCGCCTGGGTGGCCAGGTAATCGAGGGCCGATCGGCCGTCCCGCGTCACGCGGGTCGGGTCCTGGCCGGCCGCGGCGAAGGCGAGCACGGCGTCGGCGCTCTCGCCGGGGCCAAAACCGGGGAAGCTCCCATCGGGTTGCTGCTGGGTGCGCATCCAGGCCAGGGCGGCGTCGGCGGGGGCGGTGGCCTGAGCCAGGGCCGCGGCGGCCTGGCCGGCGATGAGGGCGAGGGCGAACAGGCAGATCAGCAGGCGGCGCATCGGGTGATCCTCGCGGTACAAGGCGCTAAACCGAGCCAACGAAAAACCCCTCCACCAGGGTGGAGGGGGTGTGCAGAGAAGGGAGTGAACCCGGCGGTCGGGGATCCCTGCGCCTGCCTCACCCCTGTTCCAGCGCAGGTGTGATCGGCATCAAACAGGGATGGGCATTCTGGCTCGGCAGGGAACACCGACGAAAGACGTGGGCGGGGCGGCATGGCCGCCAGGCTCATTGACGGGTCGCCAGGTTGTTCCTGCCCTACAGCAGCGTGGACTGCGCCGGCCTCTGACCGGCTTCCCCCATACCAGCCCGGCGCTGCCGCCGGGCTCCCTGCCGGGTGGGGTCGGCCCCACCGTGCAACTATTCAGCTGGCGGGATAGTAGCACAGCGGTGGCAGACCGTCAATCGGCGCTGTTGGGCGCGCAGAGCTGCGCCGGGACGACGATGAAGGTCTGCGAGCTTGTCGCGGAACGCTATGCCTACGGCTGGAGCGCCGCCTAACGGTAAGCGTCATCCGCTCGCCGATGAGTTGGTATGTGTACGATAGACCACACAATGCGTTGGGCCAGTACAACACTGAAAATTGTCCCGATCAAGGCGAGTCGGCTGCACGCAATGTTAGGCCGCAATTGCGCTTGAGGGTACGGATACGGGGACTATCCTTCGTCAGTGGCTTGTCGCTCCTCGGTATCGAGGTGCGGAAGGTGGAACAACAACCCATATCGTGTCACGTAATGGGCTGCGTAGAGCTGTGTGTGGGGCGGCGTTCTCCAGGTTCTACGACTGATTATGGGGTCGCTCTGCAAAAGTCACATTCATTTCAGATACTCGTTCAGGAAATTGATGACCAATTGCAGGTTTTCAGCCGTCTCAAATTGCGCTCCACCGTGCCCCGCGCCTTCCAGCGACACGTAGGTCACCTTGTCTGCACCGATGACTGCGTTGAGCGCATCTGCCAGGTTTTTGTTCTGGGCGGGCGGGATGTTGCAATCGGCGGTGCCATTTTCGATGAAGAAAGGTGCATCGTCCGGGGTGATGTAGTTCATCGGATTGGTGGTGGCGACCAGTTCAGGCACCGTCTGAATAGGAGCACCGACCAGTTGGGATTCAGGCGAACTGGCCTCGTTGTGATTGGCGGGGCAGTTCGTCCCGGCGAACTGCTCATCCATTTTCAGGAAGTCAATTGGCCCGAACCAGTCTACCACCGCCTGGATACAACTCGACTGGTCGGCATTACCCAGTTCCGCGCCTTCAAGTTCGGCCACGCCACAGGTGGTGCCGAGCAAGGCGACGAGATTGCCGCCTGCGGAAGCACCCCATGCACCAAATTTGTCAGGATTCAGGTCGTATTTTGTCGCATTAGCGCGTAGAAAGCGCACCGCCGCCTTGGCATCAAAAATCTGAGCTGGATAGGTGGCTTCGCCACTCAGGCGATAGTTGATGCTCGCTACCGCATAACCCGCCGCGAGCAGTTGGTCAACGCCAGTCAGACCAGCACCATCGGCCTTGTCGCCGAACATGAAGCCACCACCGTGCACCATGATGACGACTGGGAATGGCCCCGAACCGGTGGTGGGAATATACAAGTCGAGTTTCTGCGCCGAGGAAAGATTAGCGTAAGCCAGGTCCTGGTATGTCGGGGCAACCGAAGCAAAGGTGCTCGTACCACCAGGTCCGCCATGCTGTGGCATGACATTCGGCGTTGGGGACGCTAGCGTGGCAGTAGCCGGTACTTCCACCGTGGACGATCCGGTTGTCGGGGTAGACGCACCACAACCGGCTATATTGAAAGTCAACAGTACCATCAGTAGAGTGATTAAGAAATTGACGGCAACTTTCTTGAACATGTTTTTTTCCTCCTCATGATAGATTGAGGTGGGTTAGGCAACGATGCGCCGCCCAACATGAAGTAGACGGCGATCGTGCCAGCTACAGCCCAATGATTCGTGCTACGCGGCGATGATGCAACCTATGACCTACCCTGCCTGTGCTCCACAGCGGTGTTGCCGCCTACACCCCGATGACACATGCTACGCGGCGATTATATCACCTATGTCATACCAATTGGAATTGAGCAACCCGCATAGGTGTTCCCGTCAGAGCGCATTGGAACGCCATGCGCGGCAATCCACAATCCAAAATCGGCAAGCCAAAATGGTATCACTCCTGCGTACGCTGCGTATCAGCGTAGTAGGGCTACGTCAACGTGATAGCCCATTGTGCTACCCTTCTGAAGAAGTCGCCAAACCCTTCAGGAGGACACAATGGACCTGCCGCAGTATAGCACCCTGGCTGAGGCACTCGCTGTGGTTCCAGACCCGCGGAAAGCGCGCGGCAAACGCTATCCCTGACGCCTGCTGCTCATCCTGCTCGCCGCCGGCCGCGCCAGTGGACAACAGACAGCTCGCGCCATCGCACACTGGCTTCGGCTCCATACCGACGACCGCAAAGCCGCACTCCCGCAGGTGGTTCGTATTCCCAGTGAGTCTACGCTCTTGTGCACCCTGCGGCTGGTCGATGTCGCCGTCTTGGAGGTGGCGCTCGCTGGCCTGACGGCAGCGCAGACCCCGCCGCAGGCCGCACCAGGCGAAGTGGTGACGCCCCTGGGCACGCGCTTACAGGCGCTCGCCGTGGATGGCAAGACCCTGCGCGGTGCGACCGCCTGCGGCGCCCCAACCCACCTCGTTAGTCTGGTGCAGCACGGCAGCGGTACGACCCTCGCCCAGGTTGCGGTCGGCGAGGAACACAACGAGTTGAGCACCATCCCCCTGCTGCTCGCCGGTCGTGACCTCCGCGACACGATCATTACCAGCGATGCCCTCCATTGCCCACCGAGGCCGAGTGGGAGCGGGCGGCGGCCTACCCGGTGGAGACTCCCGGCACCCTGAGTAGCGCCGCTTGAGCGCGCCCGGAAAATGTGGGAGGACGGAGACTCCCGGCACCCTGAGTAGCGCCGGAGCGCAGCGGAGGCGCGTATCGAAGGGTGCCGATCCGGATGGGAGCCCTCCCGAGCCTGAGGTCTGATCAAGGCACCCCGAGCCTTCGTCCCGGCTCAGGCCGGGGTAGGCCGCAGGCCGTATCGAAGGGTGTGGGAGACGCTACCCGCGCCCCTTCGACAAGCTCAAGGCAGGGGCGGCGCGAGTACCCCTGGGGCACCGAGTTGACAACCACGACCGGCGGGAATATAACCGCCAGCATTCAGGCCAACATCGACGAGAGCACGATCGGCGGAACCTCGGTGGTGGGCATCTTCCCGCACGGCGCGGCAGCCTGCGGGGCCGAGGAGCTGGCCGGCAATGTCTGGGAGTGGTGTAGCACGCCGAAGCTGAAGTATCCGTTCGAGGGCGAGGTAAGCGTGGAAAGTCTTTACACAGGAAACAAACGTGTGAGTGGCAGATACGTGCTGCGCGGCGGCTCGTGGGGCCGCTATCGCGTCTACGCCCGTTGCGCCTACCGCCTCGCCACCACCCCCGATGTCGTCACCGGCAACTACGGATTTCGTCTCGCTCGTTTGTTCTCCTTGTCTTCGTCTTAATGTTTTGCCGATAGCCGATAGCCGATAGTACTACAGTTGGAGTTGCTCGAATGGGCGGGCACCTGGGAATCTGAGCCCCACCCAGATCTGCGCCCAGATACCGCTCTTGCGCCAGGTGACGTAGTGATC
>JACAEO010000122.1 GCA_013388805.1 Chloroflexota bacterium | reverse complement strand
CCCCTGGCAGGGGAGGGGGGAGGGGGTGGGGTATGCGGGGCCTGGGGGCGCAACTCCCAAAAACCCTATACCTGAGAGCCAACCCGGTCTGGGGCTTGCCCCAAAGACATTGCCTCCTCCAGCTGCGCTGGACGACCATGTTATAATGCACCAGTGGAATTGCCACGGCAGTGTGAGGAGCGAGCGCGGATGAAGCCCCTGATCGGTATCTCGTGCGGTACGTTCCACGACCGGGACTGGTGCCCGCCATCGTTTGGGCACCGCCAGACCTATGTCGACGCAGTGCTGCGCGCTGGCGGTGCCCCGATGCTGATCCCGCCCGTGCAGGACGAGTTGATCCTGCGCGAGTTGTTCAGCCGCCTCGACGGCTTGCTGCTCGCCGGTGGTGGCGATATCGAGCCCGCGCGCTATGGCGCCGAGCCCCACGAGAATCTGGGCACGGTCGACCCGCTGCGCGATAGCGCCGAACTGCCGATGGCGCGCTGGGCAGTCGCGGAGGGCAAACCGGTGCTCGGCATCTGCCGCGGCATCCAGGTGCTCAACGTGGCCCTCGGTGGCACACTGTACCAGGATCTTCCCTCCCAGGTCGGCGGCAACCTCGCCCATAACCTCTCCTACGAGCGTGAGGATTGGACCCTGCTGGCCCACGATCTGCGCCTCGCCCCGGACTCGCGCCTGCGACAACTGCTTGGCGTCGAGCGGCTGCTGGTCAACTCGTTGCACCACCAGGCGGTACGCGAGATCGCCCCCGGGCTGCGCGCGGTCGCCTGGGCCGCCGACGGCGTGATCGAGGCCGTCGAGGGCGTCGGCGAGGGCTTCGTGCTCGGTGTCCAGTGCCACCCTGAGGCGCTGCAGGGCGGGGCCGACCCGCGCTGGCAGGCCGTCTTTGCCGCCTTTGTGCAGAGCTGCGGCGCCGCCAGGCAACCGGCGGCGCGCGCGGCCTGACCCCGTTCTGCGGGCCGTTCCTACGCACCGATGATCGGCCTCTTCGACTCCGGGCTGGGCGGGCTGTCGGTGGTCCGGGCCGTGCGCGCCGTCCTGCCCCGCCACGACCTGTGCTACCTCGCCGATACGGCCTTCTGCCCCTATGGCCCGCTCCCCGCCGCCACCGTGCGTGCCCGCGCGCTGGCCTGCGCGGGCTGGCTCGTCGAGCAAGGGGCGGGCCTGGTGGTGGTGGCATGCAACACCGCCACCTCAGCCGCCCTTGAGCAACTGCGCGCGACCCTGCCCGTTCCGGTGGTGGGGATGGAGCCTGGCATCAAGCCTGCGGTGGCAGCCACACGGAGCGGGCGCGTGGCCGTGCTGGCGACCAGCGGCACTCTGGGCGGCGCGCGCTTTGCGCGCCTGGCGGAGCGGTTCGCCACCGGGGTTGAACTACAGACCGTCGCCTGTCCGGCGATGGTGGAACTGGTGGAGGCGGGCGAACTGGCTGGCCCGCGCGCCGAGGCGGTGGTTGCTGCGTATGTGGCCCCCCTGATCGCCGAGGGTGTCGATACGCTCGTGCTGGGCTGTACGCACTTCCCGCCGCTGCGCCCGCTGATTGCCGCGGTAGCCCCCGCGGCAACGATCATCGATACTGGCCCGGCCGTCGCCGCGCAGACCGCGCGGGTGGCCAGAGCCACTGGCGTGGGCCCTGGTGCGGCCCGGCTGCGTTGTGCCACCACCGGCGATCCGGCGATGGTAGCGCCGACGCTTGCCCGGGTGTGGGGTACAGCGCTACCACTGGAGCACGCAGCCTGTTAGTCGTTGCCCGCACCCTCACCGTCGCCGGGCGGCTGTGGCGCTGGCTCGGGCTGCGGTACCAGCCCAGGAACGGGCGTGCTCTCGACGGGCGGCGCAGGCTGCTCACCCTCGGCGGGCGGCGCAGGCTGCTCACCCTCGGCGGGCGGCGGACTATTGGGGTCGGGGGTCGGCGACGCAGCAGGATCCGGCGTCGGCTGGTAGGGGATGGGGCGCCCGTCAGGCCCGAGGTCCGCCGGGTTCACCTCATAGATGTTTGGCCAGGGCTTGAACTTCGTCTCGAACGTGCGCTGCTCCAGCACCTTCCCACCACGCTCGACGACCCGGGTGAACTGAATGGTCATCCCACCACGGGCGGTATCGCTCTGGCGAATGCTGCCGCGCGGGCGCTTCGGGTCGGCGATGTAGCGGGGCTGGGTGGGCGCCGGAATACGGTCGGTGATCGTGGGTCCCCGCAGCGACACCGTGCGCCCATCGTCGCTACCGTAGATCCGCACCTCCGCCAGCGCGCGGCTCTCATCCACAAAGGTCTGCACGAGCAGCCAGTTCCCGGTATCGTTCAGGAACTTGAGATCGAGGGCGCCCGTGAAGATCGTCGCGTCCATGCCCGGGCCATTGCCATACTGGCCGAAGGCATACTTGTCGTACCAACTGATGTAGAACGAGTGTCCCCAGCGCTCGGTGATCGGCAACCCGGCCCAGAAGGCGGCGCGGAAGACCGTGGTCGAGTCCTGGCAGATACCGCCGCCCCATTCGAGCTGGGTACGATTCTGAACGATCGCATAGCCCTCCACGAAGCCATTTGAGGCGTCGATCCGCCCGATCGTATTGTTGAACGAGAATTCTTCGCCGGGTGGAACCAGCACGCCATGCAGCAGGCGCATCCCGGCCTTGATATTGGTGACCCGGTAGGCAGCTGAGCCGCTGAAGTCACTGCGGCCGACGGAGAGCAGATCACTGATGCCCAGCTGGCCGAGATTGGCCGCCGTCACCGGTGAGGGCACCGCCACCATCGGAAGCATAATCTGGCGCGCCTCGGCGGGCGCGCTGAGCGCGCCGAGCAGCAGTTCTTCGGCCTGAGCCACGTCAATCTGCCGGCCGGCGCTGCCCTGCTCGAAGATGCGCAAATTGCCGCCATTCCAGTCGACGCGGGGCAGCCGGCCCTTGAGCGCCGTAGCCTCGGCCAGTTCGGCTAGCTTCGCCTGCACCTGCTGGCGGTCCACCGTCACCCGGAGCGTATCCTGGTCGGCCCCGGTGACCCGTTCGATGCGCACCAGGCTAGCTAGCTCCTCGGACGACCAGATGACCGGCTGGCGGACGCCCTCGATGCTGAGCGTGATCGGCCCGGCCAGGATGCGCGCGATATCAGCCTGGGCGGCGCGCGCCGACGCATCGTCGAGGCGCGGCAGCAATGTGCGGGTGCGGAGTGCGACTGTCTGCGGCGTGAGGCTCTCAAGCGCCGCCGTAATCGCCTGGAGCGTCTCACTGACCAGGACCTGCTGCCCGGTGGCCGCCAGCGCACGGGCAACCAGCGTACCATCGAGCTCAAGGCGGGCATCGCGGGCGGGACGGTCGATCTCAGCGCCCCGGCTGAGTAGGTAGGCCTGCATGGTCGCCTGGTCGACCGTCAAATGCAACGGCAACTCCAGGCCATCACGGTAGATCGCGTAGACCTCGCGGAGGTTCGCGAGGAGACCGCTGCCCCGCCCTGCGTCGTAGGCACGCTCAACGGCCCGATCGAGCTCCAGCCGGACGCCAAGCTCGGCCAGGGTAGGCGTCCAGGTCTGGGTGCCGTAGGTGAGGGTCACCGGCTGGGCCAGGAACGGCGCAAAGCGTGCTTCAAGCGTGGCCCGGGCGGCATCGGGTGTCAACTCGCCGACGGCCACCCCGCGAACGGCAACATTCGGGTAGATCCTGCCGGTATAGCTGCGGTCAAAGGCGTAGAGCCCGACACTGGCGACGAGCACCGCGACCAGCGCGATGGTGGCCAGGGCGACCCAGATCCCGCCGCCACGGCGCCGCGGGGCGCGCGCCGTGCGATGCCGGCCTGTGCGGAGTGGCGCCTGCTCCTGCCCTGCGGGCCAGCCACCGCTGTCAGGGATCGACGACGAATGGTAGTGTTCCTGCTCGGGGTGCCCAGCCGACGAACCGAGGGGCGAGGAGTGCTCAACCGACACCAGGACCTCCTGCGACGCCAGTGCGATGGCGGACTATGATGTGTGCCCATGCAACTATAGCGGTGAGACGGTGGCGTGTCAATGACGTTTTGCTTACGGCGTTGCGCCACCGCGCCGCTGGCGACCGCATACGGAGGCCCTACTCGTGCTCGCCGTTGAGACAGCGAACCGCAGCATCACAGAGGATGGCCACCCCCAGCGGCAGGCAGGCCTCGTCGATATCGAAGTGCGGGCTGTGGTGGGGAAAGCCCGTGCGTGCATCACTCCGCGCGCCGAGCATCATGAAGTGACCGGGCACACGCTCGAGCACCGCAGAAAAATCCTCGCCGCCGGTCGTCTGAAAGCCGCTGTCGATCTGCTCCGCACCGAGGACCGCCGCCGCGGCGCGGCGCATCACCGCGGTTGGCGCGGGAGCGTTGACCGTCGGGTCGACCCCGCGGTGGATGACGACCTCGATTGTGGCGCCAAAGGCGGCAGCTACACCCGCCGCCAGCTCACGGATGCGGCGATGGAGCAGGGCACGCGCCTCCTCAGAGAAGCTGCGGATGGTACCGCGCAGCTCGGCTGTCTCAGCGATCACGTTGTGAGCCTCACCGGCGTGCACGGCGCCCACCGTCACCACGCCTGGCTCAAGCGGGTTGAGGCTCCGGGAGACAATTGTCTGCAGCGCAACGATCAGCTGGGCGGCCACCAGGACGGCATCGACCGTCTGGTCGGGCAGGGCGCCGTGGCCACCCTGGCCGCGCACCACGATCACAAAATGATCGGCGGCGGCCAGGAGCGCGCCCTCGCGCACCACGGCGCTGCCCACATCATAGTTGGAGGCAACGTGAAGGCCCAGCGCGACGTCGGGGCGAGGATGCTCGAGCAGCCCATCGTTGATCATCGCCATGGCCCCGCCCAGGCCCTCTTCGGCGGGCTGGAACATGAGCTTGATCGTCCCGGGCAACTGCTCGCGATGGCGCGCCAGGAGCGTTGCCACCCCGATGCCAATCGCTACGTGGGCATCGTGGCCGCAGGCATGCATCATGCCCGGCACGGTGGAGCGGTAGGGGACGTCGTTCTCCTCCTGGATGGGCAACGCATCCATATCAAAGCGGAGCAGCACCGTTCGCTCGCCGGGCTGACCGCCCTGCAGCAAAGCGACCACGCCCGTCTTACCGACCCCACGCTGTACTTCGTAGCCCAGGGCGTCGAGCCGTTCGGCGACGATGCGGGCCGTGCGAAACTCCTGGAAGCCAGGCTCGGGGTGCATATGCAGGTCGCGGCGCACAGCGCTGAGCTCGTCGTGCAGCAACGCGGCCTCGGCGAGAAACGGGGCGGACATGGGCTGCTCCTCCAGACAGGAATAGCGACGGTGGTTGTTGACGAGTCAAGTATACCCGATAATCGCCTGCCACCACATGGTACAATGTCTGGCAGGAACCCGGTAATGGTCTGCTGAGACCGGGAGCACACGATGGCACGGATGGCACAGGACAACCCGGCAGCGAGCAGCAGCGAGGCGCTTCCCGCGGAGGCGCGGGGCGATCTGCTCACCGCCGCCACGCGGCACATCGCGCTCCTCACTGCAATCGTAGCGACCTGTGGCAGCCTGTACTTCAGCGAGGTGCTCCGCTGGATCCCCTGCCAGCTCTGCTGGTACCAGCGCATCCTGATGTACCCGCTGGTCGTGATCCTCACCATCGGCATCCTGCGCGACGACCGGGGCCTGCACCTGTACGCCCTGCCGCTCGCGCTGGGCGGTATCGCCGTCTCGCTCGCCCACTACCTGGAGGTGCTGGGCATCATCCCGCCGTCAGCCTGTGTGGGCAGCGTGCCCTGCAGCATCGACTATCTCACGCCGATCCTCACCGGACCACTCGCCTTCATCAAGATCCCCTTCCTGGCCCTGGTTGCCTTTGCGATCATCAGCGTGATGCTGGGCAACTATGCACTTGCCGGCGCCCCGGCGACTCCCCCCGCCCGGCGGCGCAGCGCGGCGATCGGCGTGATCGCGATCCTGCTCGGCACAATTGCACTGTTCGTGCTGCTTGGGCTGCTGTAGTCGCGCGACAGGTGACGATCCTGTAAGACCAGCCAGCGATCGGTGTGCTATACTTCGCCGTGTCGTGAGCAGGGTCGCGCGGGGAACGCGGCCAGGAGGAACGCCTTCAAGCATCAGGTCGCAAGCGCATGGGCTCTGTGGCAACGCGGAGTTGACGAGGTGGAGGTTCCTCGCCGCAGGGCGAGGCTAAGGGCCAGGGACGGGCGATGCTCCTCAGGCAAGCCAGTCCGGCACAAACTGGCCCGAACATCGAGAGATCAGCGGATGCCTTCCAGGCGCGGGTACCGCCTGTGAGCGAACGGTTCAACGCCTCCCGGCGACGGGCAGGACAACGCCGGACGCAGTAGCCCCCACACCACCCTTCCCCAAATCCCTATGTCAAGCGGATCAGCCTGGACGAGCCAGCGCGGCCTCGGGCCGTCGTGCGCGCGTCCCCAAGCACAACGTAGGAGCGTAGCAGCATGTGTGGCATTGTTGGGTATGTCGGGCCGCGTGCGGCAACAGAGGTGGTCGTCGGCGGGCTGCAACGGCTGGAGTACCGCGGCTATGACTCGGCCGGGATCGCGATCTACGACCCGGAGCAGGGGCTGCAACTCCGGCGCAGTGTCGGCAAGCTAAGCAACCTGGTGCAGCGCCTGGGCCAGCAGCCGGCGATCGGGCATGTCGGAATGGGGCACACGCGCTGGGCAACCCACGGCAACGTGACCGAGGAAAACGCCCACCCCCACCGCGATGCCAGCGGCCGGGTCGTTGTCATCCAGAACGGCATCGTCGAGAACTACCTGGAGCTCAAGTCGCGCCTGCTGGAAATGGGCTACCACTTTCAGTCGCAGACCGACACCGAAGTGATTGCGCACCTGGTGGGTCACTACTATCGCGAGGAGCAGGCGCTGGAGCCAGCGCTGCGCCGCGCGCTCGCCGAGCTCAGGGGCGGCAACGCCGTGGTGGCCTTCTGCGTTGATGAGCCCGAGCGACTGATCGTCGCCCGGCTGGGCAATGCGGGCGGCGTGGTGATCGGCACCGCCCCCGGTGAAACGTTCGTTGCCTCGGACGTGCCTGCCATCCTCGACTACACCCGCGAGATGGTGTTTCTCGAGGACCGTGAGCTGGCGGTGATCACCCGCACGGGGGTGACGATCAGCACCCTCAGCGGCGCGCCGGTGACGCGCACGCCAGTGAACGTGCCCTGGGACCCGGTGGCCGCCGCCAAGGGCGACTACAAGCACTTCATGCAGAAGGAGATCCACGAGCAGCCGCGGGCGCTGATGGACATCCTGCGCGGGCGCATCGACCAGGAGGCCGGTCAGGTGCAGCTGGAGGATCTGACGCTCGACGACCGGGCGCTGCGCCGGGTAGAGCGGATCTATGTGACAGCCTGCGGCACAGCCTGGCACGCGGGGCTCATGGCCAAGTTCATGATCGAGAGCCTGGCCCGCGTGCGCGTTGAGGTGGACTACGCCAGCGAGTTCCGCTACCGCGGCCCCATTCTTGGCGACGACGCGCTGCTGCTGGCGATCACGCAGAGTGGCGAGACGGTCGACACGCTCGCCGCGATGGAGGAGGCGCGCGCACAGGGTGTGCCGAGCGTGGCGATCGTCAACGCGATCGGCAGCCAGGCCGCACGCCTGGCCGACGGCGGGCCGATCTACCTGCACGCCGGACCGGAGATCGGCGTCGCGTCGACCAAGGCCTTCACCTCGATGCTGGCCGCTGCCTACCTCTTCGCCCTGCGCCTCGGCCAGGCGCGCGGCACGCTCAAGCCCGCCCAGATCCGCGAGCACCTGCAGGCTATGGTCGAACTGCCCGGCAAGGCGGCGACGGTGATCGAGCAGTCCCTGCCGATCTGCGCCGAACTGGCCGAGCGCTACCACCGGGCAAGCGATGCACTCTTCCTGGGGCGGCAGGCCAACTACCCGATCGCGCTGGAGGGGGCGCTGAAGCTCAAGGAGATCAGCTACATCCACGCCGAGGGCTACCCGGCCGGCGAGATGAAGCACGGCCCGATCGCGCTGATCGACGAGGACCTGCCCGTCGTCTGCATCGCGCCGCGCGACGCGATCTACGAAAAGATGATCAGCAACATCGAGCAGGTGCGCGCCCGCCACGGCCAGGTGATTGCCATCGGGACCACGGGCGATACGCTGCTGGCCACCAAGGCTGACCACGTGATCGAGGTGCCGGCCACCCTACCCCTGCTGCAGCCCATCCTCACCGTCATCCCGCTGCAGATCTTCGCCTACGACATGGCCCTGCGCCGTGGCTGCGATGTTGACCAGCCACGCAATCTCGCCAAGAGCGTCACGGTCGAGTAGAGCCCCATTTACCATAACCTTACCGTGGCTTTACCGCAGTTTTACCAGGTTGCCGTTCCGATCTTCTGGCTTGAGCCGGTCGCACTTTGCGGCCGGCTCAACGTCTGTATGATTGCAGACAGATGATATATAAGCAAAGGAGCGGGACCATGGTAACCGGGCACTTTGGCAAGATGACGGTCATTGAGGCGACGAAACCAGCCGCGGCGGTGAGCGAGGTCGTAACAACACAGAAACTGGGCAACCCGGCGGTCGTCGGGCTGGCGGCCTTCGGCCTCACAACGATGATGCTCCAGTTCCACAATGTTGGCTGGGCCGGCGTGGGCCCCGTGATCTGGCTCGGCCTGATCTTCGGCGGCCTGGCCCAGTTCATTGCCGGCCTCCAGGAGCAGAAGACCGGCAACAACTTCGGCTACACGGCCTTCACCGCCTATGGCGCCTTCTGGATCTCGCTTGGCCTGCTACTGCTCGGCAACCACTTCAAGATCTTCCCGGCGAGCGAGACCGACATCGGCTGGTTCCTGGTGGCCTGGACGCTGCTCACCGCGATCCTCTGGGTAGGCTCGATGCGCGTCAATGGTGCGCTGGCGGTCACCTTCACCCTACTGCTGATCGGCTTTGTCCTGCTCGTGCTGGCCCACTTCGGCTTCCCGGCGTTGACCGTCGTGGCGGGCTACGAGCTCATGGCCTGCGCGGCAATGGCCTGGTACGTGATGGCCCACCTGATCTTCAAGGACCTGTTCGGCCGCGATGTGCTTCCGGTCGGCAAGCCCTGGCTCAAGTAAACGCTCCCAACCCTCCCTGGCGCCCAGAGGCCGCCACGCAGCGCGCTG
>JACAEO010000148.1 GCA_013388805.1 Chloroflexota bacterium | reverse complement strand
GCGGCCACCGGCGCGGGCGGCGCGGGCAGCGGCATTGGTACTGGCTCGGGTGCGGCTACCACTGCCGGCGTGCCGGCGCCCACGCTGCGCAGCACATCCTCCTTGGTGATGCGCCCGCCCGGGCCGCTGCCCGGCACCGTGCGCAGGTCCACCGCGTGCTCGGCGGCCACCCGCTGCGCCGTCGGCGTTGCCGCCACCCCGACACCATTGACCTCGCGGGCCGGGGTGGCTGGCTGCGCTGGCGGGCCAGACGGGGCCACAGCCGGCGCCGGCGCGGCGAGTGCAGCGCCCCGGGCCGCTGCGCCGACCTCGATCGTGCCCAGCAGATCGCCGATGCCGACGCTCTCACCCTCGCCCTTGAGGATCGTCGTCAGCACACCCGCCTGGTCGGCGGCCACCTCGAGGTTGACCTTGTCGGTCTCCAGCTCTACCACCGGTTCGCCGGCTGCCACTGCCTCGCCAGCCTGTTTCAGCCAGCGGGCCACCGTCGCCTCGACGATCGACTCGCCAAGCGCAGGAACTCTGATCTCGTAGGCCATACCCGTCTCTCCCAAGCGAGAACACGATGGCGCCGCACCGCCACGCGCGGATCAGCGCCCGACCGGCACCGGCGCCCCCTGGACAGCCTCGCGCAGGATGCGCTGCTGCTCGATCACATGGGCGCTGTGAATGCCCTCGGCAGTTGAGGCCGACTCGGGGCGGCCCACATAGCTGAGCGGGATCGCCGGGTTGATCACGGCGCGCAGCTTCGGCGCAATATAGCTCCAGGCGCCCATGTTCTGCGGCTCTTCCTGGAGCCAGACCACCTCCTGCAGCTGCGGATAGCGCGCCAGGGCCGCCTGCAGGTCGTCGGCGGGGAAGGGGTAGAGCATCTCGATGCGCAGCAGGTCGATACTGCCCTGGGCCTTCTCCAGTTCGCCGGAGGCCAGCAGGTCGATCGCCACCTTGCCGCTGCAGAGTACCAGCCGGGTCACCTCCTCGGGATTGGGCGCTTCGTCGCCGAGGCCAAGCACCGTCTGGAACTGCACCTGGGTCAGGTCGCTCAGCGAAGAGGCGGCCCGTGGATTGCGCAGCAGGCTCTTGGGTGTCATCACCACCAGCGGGCGCGGATGCACCGGCAGGGCGGCGGCCTGGTAGCGCAACAGGTGGAAGTACTGGGCCGCGGTGGTCGGGTTGGCGACCCGGATATTGTCGGTCGCGCAGAGCTGCAGGAAGCGCTCGAGCCGCGCCGAGGAGTGCTCGGGGCCCTGACCCTCGTAGCCATGGGGCAAGAGCAGCACCAGCGCCGGGTCTACCGACCACTTGGCCCGCCCCGAGACGATGAACTGATCGATGATCACCTGCGCGCCGTTGGCGAAATCGCCGAACTGGGCTTCCCAGAGCACCAGGGTGCCCGGCGCATGGGTGCTGTAACCATACTCGAAGCCCAGCACCGCCGCTTCGGAGAGCGGGCTGTTGTAGACGGCAAAGGCAGCCCGCGCCTGGGGGATGTGGTGCAGCGGGATGAACCGCTCACCCGTGACGATGTCGTGCAGCACCAGGTGGCGCTGGCTAAAGGTCCCCCGCTCGCTATCCTGCCCCGACATGCGGATCGGCGTACCGTCGGCCAGGATGGCGGCGAAGGCCAGCAGTTCGGCGTGCGCCCACTCGATGCCCCCCTGGTCGTGGATCGCCTGGCGGCGCCGCTGCAGCATACGCTCGAGCTTCGGGTGAACCGTGAAGCCCTCCGGGCGGTCGAGCAGCGCCTCGTTCAGTTCCAGCAGCTTCTCGCGCGAGATTGGCTTATCGAAGACCTTGTTGCGCATCTGGTTGACCACCGGCGGGGTGGGCGGCTGGGGGGGCGCCGCGGCCGCGAGGCGCTGCCGCTCGCGCACCGTGTCGAAGGCCTGCTGCAGGCGCGTCATCACCGCCTCGACCCGGGCCTGGGCCTCCTCGTGGGTGATCAGGCCGCGCCGCTCCAACTCCTGCGCCCAGAGCTCACGCACCGTCGGGTGGTTGCGGATCTTCTCGTACATGCGCGGCTGGGTGAACTCCGGCTCATCGCCCTCGTTGTGGCCCCAGCGCCGGTAGCCCACCAGGTCGATCACGAAATCCTTCTGAAACTTCTCGCGGTAGGCCCAGGCCATACGCGCCACCGCGATGCACGCCTCCACCTGGTCGGCATTGACGTGGACCACCGGCATCTCGAAGCCGCGCGCCAGGTCGCTTGCATAGAGCGTCGTCCGCGAGTCGCGCACGTCAGTGGTAAAACCGATCTGATTATTGAGAATGATATGGATCGTTCCGCCGATCCGATAGCCGACCAGGCCGGACATATTCAACGTCTCGGCGACGATGCCCTGGCCGGGGAAGGCCGCGTCGCCATGGATGACGATCGCCAGCGCCTCCTTCTCATCTTCATACGGGAAGCCGGGCCGCGTGCGCTTCTCCTGCGCCGCGCGGGTGCGCCCGACGATCACCGGGTTCACGAACTCCAGGTGGCTCGGGTTGGGCGCCAGGGTGATCGGCATCTCGGCGATCGCGCTCTCGCGGTAGGCCTTGCGCGCCCCGAGGTGATACTTGACGTCGCCCGTCCAGCCCAGATAGGTATCCTTGCTGTAGTCCGGGGTATGAAATTCGCTCAAGATCGAGAGGTACGGCTTGCCGAGGATGTGGGCCAGCACGTTCAGCCGCCCGCGGTGGGCCATGCCGATCACCACCTCGCGGGTGCCGGCCGCTGCCGCGTTGCGGATGATCGCGTCGATCATCGGGATCAGCATATCGCAGCCCTCGATCGAAAAACGCTTCTGGCCGGGGAAGGTCTTATGCAGAAAGCGCTCGAAGGTCTCGACCTCGGTCAGGCGATCGAGCAATTCGCGCTGCCGGTCAGCGTCCGGCCAGCCAAAGAAGCGCCGGCTCTCGGCGCTGTCGCGGATCCAGGCCCGTTCCTCGTAGTGCTGGATCTGGTCGGTCTCGTAGCCGATCGGGCCAGAGTAGATCTGCCTGAGCTTCTCCACCCCCTCGGCCGCGTTCCTGCACTGGGCGACGATCGGCCCGCGCACGATATGCGCCGGCAGGGCCGCCAGGTCGGCCTGGGTGACGCCATGCCCGACCAGTTCGAGCCCCGGGTCGCCCGGTGGCGCGCTCCCGAGCGGGTCGATACGCGCGGCCAGGTGGCCCAGTTCGCGGATGTAGCGGATCAGGCGCGCCACGCCCACGATGCGCGTGACATCAAGCTGCGTCTCGGCCGCGGCGGCCGCGGCCTCCTCCGGTGGCCCGTAGTGGGCGAAGTAGGCCCGTGTCGCTTCGTCCACCGACTGCGGATCCGCCAGGTAGCGCTCGTACAGCTCAATCAGGTAGCCGGCGTTGGGCCCATGGAATTGCCGCATGTCCATAAGCGAGTTCGTTTCACACTGAATGACGGCGGGTCAACCTCGACGGCGCGCGACATCCTTGCCGCGCGTTGCTCCCTGCCGGGTATTGTACCACCGCCGCCGCGGGCCTCCCACCCGTGCGCCCGGGTTTGCCCGCAGGATCGTGCAACGTCCGCCGCCAGCACCACCCAACAACCTGGCGTTTGGGGCAAAACGCCCATACGCATCAAGTTACGGGCTGCGGCCGTGCCGCTCACCCACACGGAAGGATGAAAGCTTTGTTGTGTTGGCAGTTTC
>JACAEO010000147.1 GCA_013388805.1 Chloroflexota bacterium | reverse complement strand
GTCCCGCCGACGGCGACGAACACGCCGGTCCCGCCGACGGCGACGAACACGCCGGTCCCGCCGACGGCGACGAACACGCCGGTCCCGCCGACGGCGACGAACACGCCGGTCCCGCCGACGGCGACGAACACGCCGACGGCGACGAACACGCCGACGGCGACGAATACGCCGACGGCGACGCCGGATGAACGGGTGATAGTTAACCTGATCGTTGCCCCAACCTCGCTGCTGGAGGGCAACAACGGAACGACCACCGTCAACGTGACCGTGAGCCTGAGCCGTAACCCGGTGGAGGCGTTCACGGTCGATCTGCAGACCATTGATGGCACGGCCACCCTTGCCGATAACGACTATGTCGGCATCTTCCCGGCTGAGCAACTGGCCTTTAACCCCGGTGGCCCCCTGAGCGTGACCCGGACGGTGCAAATTGTCGGTGATACACGCATCGAGAACGATGAGGACTTCTTCGTCCGGTTGGCCAACCTGAGCAGTAGCTTCGCGGTGTTTGGGGTGAACCAGCAGCAGGTGACGATCCTGAACGACGATGTCCCGGCACTGAGTGTGAACAGCCCCGCTGTGGTTGAGGGGAACATTGGCACCAGGCCGCTAAGCTTTCAGGTGACACTCTCGGGGCCAGCGCCCTTCCCGGTCGTTGTGACGTATGCCACCGAAGACATCTCGGCCCAGGCCGGTCCACCCGAAAATGACTACCAGCCACTCAGTGGCACGCTGACCTTTAACCCCGGCGGACCCTTGACACAGGTCGTGAATGTGCTGGTCAACGGTGATCTGCGGCTCGAAGCTGACGAGACGCTACGCCTTGTCTTGAGCAACCCGCAGCCCACCGGTGTGGCGGTGAGCTCGGGTGTCGGCACCATCCTCGACGATGATACGGTCACGGTCACAAAGACGGGCTCCCCGGCGCAGCTTGCTGAACCGCAACCTGACTTCGCCGGGTTGACCTGGGAGGTTACGATCACCAACCCCTCGGCGGTCACCGCAGCGGTAAGCTTCGTGGATGAGCTTCCGGGTGATCTCGTTGGCACGCCGGTGTTGAGCGCCAGCAGTGGGAGCGCTCCGACCTTTAGTGGTGGCAACGTGAACTGGACCGGCACGCTTGCCCCCGGGGCGAGCGTGACAATCACGATGAACGTTATCCTGCCACTCGGCACTCCGCCGCAATGTCGTCTGGTGGCCAACCCGCGCTATCAGGTGACGGTCAACGGTAGAACGTATTTGCCGGTGTTCAACTCGGCGACGGTGGAGATCTGCCCCTTTGGGACCGGCGCGCTGAACTTCGCCAGGTTCCGCGAGGGCGTGGCAGCCAAACGCACCCAGGCGTTTGCTACGCCAACGCCAACGGCCACGACTACCGCCACGCTGCCGCCCACCGCCACTGCGACCGCGACGGCGACCCTGAGGCCAACCAGCACGGTCGAGCCGACGGCGGAGGCAACGGCCACCCGCACCCCGCGGCCGACACGCACCCCGACGGTCGAGCCAACCAGCACGGTCGAGCCGACGGCGGATGCGACCGCCGAGCCAACGCCCGAGGCCACCGCGGAGGCGACCGCGGAAGCAACGGCGGAGGCAACGCCCGAGGCCACCGCGTAGGCGACCGCGGAAGCAACGGCGGAGGCAACGCCCGAGACCACTGCGGAGGCGACCGCGGAAGCAACGGCGGAGGCAACGCCCGAGACCACCGCGGAGGCGACCGCGGAAGCAACGGCGGAGGCGTCAGCTGAGCCTGCACCGGCCGCGGAGCCCGCAGTCGCGACCCGCGGGCGCGCGCTTATCGCGATGGGACCGGGCAGCGGCGCCCTCGCCCCCTACGCCTTGATCGCGGTCATCGCCCTGGCGCTGTTCCTCCGCCGTCGCTAGTGCAGTTCCAGGCGACCTGTTCGGGCATCAGCGCGACCTCGACCGTGTCCAGATGCGCCGCGCCCAATCTACCATCGCAAATCTGCAATCTGCAATCGCACCAGGTGCGCCGGACAACCGTGTGTCGCGCCCAGCGCATACTCAGCGGCGATCGGGGAAGAGCAACTGGCTAGCGGCCTCGATCGCCAGGGGGATGAGCAGGAGCAGCAACACCGGCAGGCCGAGCGGCGCGAAGGCAAAGTAGAGCCCGACCGGCAGCACCGCAAGAATGACGGCGAAGACGCTTCGCCCGAGGCTCCCCCAGCCGGTTGCCGCGACCACGCCGATCGTAGTCAGCACAAAGACCAGGCCATCGCCGCAGCTGTTCAGGGTGGGGCGGCCGTAGCACGAGTTCAGCGCCGATGCCACCGCGATCGCGAACGGCACGCCTTCGAGCTCGAAGTAGGTTGGCAGCACCAGGCGGCGTAGCATGAACAGGAGCGCTCCGACCAGGATGGCACTGTAGGCCCATGCGACCCGGCGCGTGAAGATGTTCATAGGTCCTGTAAACGTCTGGAGCGACGGCCGGCCGGCCGTCGCTCCGCCATTGTCACCGGTCGTTGTTAGCCAACCACGACGTTGACCAGCTTGCCCGGCACGACAATCACTTTGCGGATGGTCTTGCCGTCGACGTGGCCTTGCACCCGCTCACTGCGCAGGGCCAACTCGCGCAGCTGTCGCTCATCGGCGTCGGCAGGCACGGTCAGCTTATCGCGCACCTTGCCGTTCACCTGCAGGACAATCTCAACCTCGTCCTCGGCTGCCAGCGCCGGGTCGGCGACGGGCCAGCGTTGCTGGTGCACGCTGTAGCTATGGCCGGTGCGCGTCCACAACTCCTCAGCGATGTGCGGCGCCACTGGCGCGATCAGCAGGATCAGCGTCTCGATCGCTTCGCTCCAGGCGGCACTCCCGCTGAGGCCGGCGTCGCGGGCCTTATAGAGCCCGTTGGTGAACTCCATGAGCGCCGCGACCATGGTGTTGAACTTGAAGCTCTCGATATCGCTGGCGACCTTGATGATCGTCTGGTGGGTGAGGCGGCGCAACTGGCGCTCGTCATACGCGGCCATCTGGCTGCGCGGCTCCTCCTCGGCGGCCAGCACGATGCGCCACACCCGGTCCAGCCAGCGGCGGATGCCGGGCACCCCGTCCGTATTCCAGGGCACATAGGCCTCGAAGTCGGAGATGAAGCACTCGTAGCCACGCAAGGCATCAGCGCCGTGTCTGGCCACGACCTCGTCGGGGGTGATCACATTGTTCTTCGACTTCGACATCTTCTCGATGACGATCTGCCCGTCCACTTCTCGGGGAGGTGCCAGGATCAGGCCCTGGTTGCGCAGGCTCCGGAAGGGCTCGGTGAAGGGCAGCAGGCCGTAATCGTGGAGAAACTTCGTCCAGAAGCGGGCGTAGAGCAGGTGCATCACGGCGTGTTCGGCGCCGCCAACGTACATGTCCACCGGCAGCCAGTAGGCCAGTTCGTCCCGGTTGGCCAGCTCCCGGTCGTTGTGCGGATCGACGAAGCGCAGAAAATACCAGGATGAGCAGGCGAAGGTGCCCATCGTATCGGTCTCACGGCGGCCCTTGCGCCCGTCGGGCAGTTGCACGTTGACCCACTCGTCGATCTTGGCCAGCGGAGACTCGCCGGTGGCGGTGGGTTCGTAGTTCTCCACGCCGGGCAAGGTCAGGGGGAGCTCGTTATCGGAGACCATCACCTCCAGGCCATCCTCGGCGTGGATAATCGGGATAGGGGTGCCCCAGTACCGCTGGCGGCTGATCAGCCAGTCGCGCATCTTGTAGTTCATGCGCCCCTTGCCCAGCCCGTGCTGCTCCAGGTAGGCGATGGTCCGCTCGACCGCTTCCGTCGCGGGCAGGCCATTGATCGGCCCCGAGTTGATGGGCGTACCATACTCCTCGTGGTAAACGATCTCGCGGTAGGCCGGCACCGTCACCAGGTAGGCCATATAGCTGGGAATGGCGTCCAGGCGCAGCGCCGTGCGCAGGCGGTCGGTAATGCGCGCATCAGCCGCGATGCTGTCGAAGGGGATCACGGCGTCGGGGAAGATCGCCAGCCAGCCCGAGCCAACTACTTCGGTCCAGCCCTCACGCAAATAGGGGCGGACCAGTTCGGCATAGGCCGCCGCCTGCCCACCGCTCAGTTCCACCGTCAGTTGCCCATCCTCCTCGCTGAAGCCATAGCCCGCGGCGCGCAGGGCCGTGGGCAATTCGGGCTGGTAGGTTCCGCTGCGCATCACCGAGCGGGCTGCGTCATCGGGCCGCTGGATGACGGGAATGATCGGGAGCCCGTACTTCAGCGCAAAGGCGAAGTCGCGCTTGTCGTGAGCGGGCACCGCCATAATCGCGCCGGTGCCATAGCCCATCAGCACATAGTCCGCCACCCAGATCGGGATGCGGGCGCCATTGACCGGATTGATCGCATAGCTGCCCGTGAACACCCCCGTCTTTTCCTTGTCCTCCACGGGCGCCACGCTCGTACCAGCGGCCTTCGCCTGCTCGACGTAAGTGGCGACACGCTCCTGCTGCTCAGCGGTGGTCAGTCGGGGCACCAGCGGGTGCTCAGGTGACAGAACCATGAACGTCGCACCCCACAGCGTATCGGGCCGGGTGGTGAAGACGATCAACTCCGCTGCCGTGTGATCGGGCTGGGCAGCAACCGTCTTAAAGATCACCTCGGCGCCGCGCGAGCGGCCGATCCAGTTGCGCTGCATGGTGACGATCTTCGCAGGCCAGTCGACCGTATCCAGGTCGCGATCCAGGCGGTCGGCGTAGGCGGTGATGCGGAAGAACCACTGCTTCAGCACCCGCCGCTCGACCAGGGCGCCGCTGCGCCAGGCCCGTCCTTCGGGGTCGACCTCCTCATTGGCGATCACCGTCTTATCGACGGGGTCCCAGTTGACGGTGGCCTCGCCGCGGTAGGCCAGGCGGAAGCGTTTCAGGTACTCCTGGCGCTCCAGGGGGGTGTAAGCGTTCCACTCCGCGGCGCTCAGCGGGCGCTCCGAGAGCGGCAGTTCCAGCTTGCTGGTGCCGCTAACGGCCAGTTCCGCCTCCAGTTCGGCGATCGGGCGTGCCCGGTCAACACGCAGATCGTACCAGTGGTCGTACAGGCGCAGGAAGATCCACTGCGTCCAGTGGTAGTAATCAGGCTCCGACGAGGTGATCTCGCGGCTCCAGTCGTAGCTCGCGCCGATCAGGTTCATCTGGCGCTTGTAATTGGCCGCGTAGCGCCGGGTCAGCACCGCCGGGTTGGTCTTTGTCTTGATCGCCTGGTTCTCGGTGGGCAGGCCAAAGGCGTCCCAGCCCATGGGATGCAGGACGTTGTAGCCGCGCATGCGGTAGTAGCGGGCAACGACGTCGGTGGGGACGTAGTTGCGACAGTGCCCGACGCTCAGCCCCTCGCCGGACGGGTAGGGATAGAAGTCGAGCACATAGTACTTGGTGCGCTCATCGGCGGGGCCGGTCCTGTAGAGCTCGTCGGCTGCCCAGCGTTGCTGCCACTTAGGTTCGATTGTCGCGGGATCGTAGCGTTCGGGATAGGTCGTATCAGGCTTTGATTCACTCATTGGGGATGCTCCTCGGGCGATGAGCACGGCTGCTGCCGAGTGTCTGGCGGATGGTCGCGATCTGGGCGCAAAGGCCACGAAGGTCGGGTTCCGACACGGTGCTCACCTCCTTTCTGGAGCGAGGCGCCAGCGTAGGCATAGTTCAAACCCGCGTCACCGTTTGCGAGGATGCGATCATGCGAGGATACGATCGTACGTATCGCCTCAGCGCGTCACATATCCGCTCGACGACTATCACGCAGGAATGGCCGCTTCTGAAACATACCTCAGGGCGCGATGGCAGGCGCACACCCTTGCGGAAGCGCCAGGGCCATTATAGCACGAGAACGCCCGATCACGCTCCACCGGGCGGCGGAGCCGATCAGGGCTGCTGTACCGATCCTGCTGGCAAACCCGGCTACGCGGGCCGGATGCCCGCAGGCAGGCGGGACACCCGCGCACCCGGGCTCGCCAGCAGGATCATGGAACGTCGCCAGGTGCGCTGGAACCTCACCCCCCCAGCCTTTCAGGTGGAGGGTTTTTGGCGGATGGCGTCCTGATGCGCTGCGTGCCCTCACCCCCCTCCTCCTCTCTCCCAACCTGGGAGAGATTCTCTCATTCGTGTCAAGTGGCCAGTGCCGCTTTCGGTGATGCTTTGACCGGATCAAAGGGTTCCTGACGTTGAAACACT
>JACAEO010000098.1 GCA_013388805.1 Chloroflexota bacterium | reverse complement strand
TGGGGCGTCAGGTACGCATGGGTGTGGGCCATCCGGCGCAGCACCAGCGTGCCGCTGAGCAGGATCCCCAACACGAAAAAGAGCAGGCGCTGGCGGGTGCGCAGTGGCAGCGCAACCGCACTCGTGGTCAACAAGCGCTCGACAGCGGACGAGAAGTGGCGTATGTTGGTACGCATGCGGTGGCTCCTGTGTATGTGGTGTGTCGTGATACCAGCATACCGGAACCACCGCATGGTTGTCACCCCCACCGAATCTCTGCGCACCGGAAACGCCTCGTTCCGAACACATTTTCTGTCCGCCCTTAAACCCGCGCGCGGGAGAGGGGCAGGGGGTGAGGGCCAACCAGCGCATCCCAATGCCATAACGCCCGTCGGCGCCCATCCGTGCTGTCCGCCCCTCAGCCCCAGCGGCGAGGGGCTGGGGCTGAGGTCGGCAATGCGGTATGTTCAACAGGAATTGGTATAATATGGGCGTGCAGGCGCTCTGCGAACGTGCAGCAAGCAAGGATCGACCATGGATGCGGACCGGCGGGACGAGTTGAAGCGGCTGGCGGCCGAACAGGCCGTGCAGCTGGTCGAGTCGGGCATGGTGGTGGGCCTCGGCGTCGGCAGCACGGCCATCCATGCCATACGGCGCATCGCCGCGCTGCTCGAGAGTGGCGCGCTGCGCGATGTGGTCGGCGTGCCGTGCGCGGCCAGCGTGGAGTACGAGGCGCGTGCCCTGGGCATCCCGCTCACCACCCTCGATGATTGTGTGACGGTGGACCTGACGATCGACGGGGCGGACGAGGTCGACCCGCGCGTTAATCTGATCAAGGGCGGCGGCGGCGCCCTGCTGCGCGAGAAGATGGTCGCCCAGGCCTCGCGCCGCGAGGTGATCGTGGTGGACGCGACCAAGTTGTCGCCGGCCCTCGGCACGATCTACCCGCTGCCGCTGGAGATCATCCCCTTCGGCGCCCACGCCACCGCGCGCTTCGTGGCCGGGCTCGGCGCACGCACCACCTTCCGGCGCACCAACAATGGCGACTACTATCGTACTGACCAGGGCCATTTGATCCTCGACTGCGCCTTCGGGCCGATCGACGATGTGGAGTCGCTGGCCCTGGCCCTGGAGCGGCGCGCCGGGATTGTGGAACACGGGCTCTTCCTCGGGCTCGCCACCGACCTGATCGTCGCCAGCGAGGAGGGAGTGCGGCACATCACAGTGAGCACGGGCGCGCAGCACACGCTGTGCACCAGCCACAACCCTGCGCGCTGACCAGGAGCCGCCAGAGCGACAACGCTCCCCCTGTTGCGGTCACAGTATGCTTATCGCCCCATCGATCCTCACCGCTGACTTCACGCGCCTGGGCGCCGAGGTCGAGGCCGCCTTCGAAGCCGGCATTCGCTGGCTGCACCTCGACGTGATGGACGGGCGCTTCGTGCCAAACATCAGCTTCGGGCCGCTGGTGGTGCGCGCCCTGCGCCCCCTCGCTGAGCGCTTTGGCGCCGTGCTGGACGCCCACCTGATGATGGTGGAACCGGAGCGTTACCTCGAGGAGTTCGTCGCCGCTGGCTGCCAGTATGTCACCGTGCACGTTGAGGTCAGCCCTCATCTGCACCGTACGCTGCAGGCCATCAGGGCGCTTGGCGCACGCCCGGGCGCCGCGCTCAACCCGGCCACACCTCTCAGCGCCCTGGAAGAGATCCTCCCCGAGCTGGACCTGGCCCTGGTGATGAGCGTCAATCCCGGCTTCGGCGGCCAGACCTTCATTCCGAGTTGCCTGGACAAGGTGGCGCGCCTGCGCCGTCTGCTGGACGCGCGGGGCCTCGATCGGGTGGCCCTGCAGGTCGATGGCGGCGTCAACCCCGCGACGATCGGCTCGCTCCGCGACGCAGGGGCCACCGTCGCCGTGGTCGGTTCGGCGTTCTTCACGCCGCAGCGCAGCCCGGCCGCGTCGGTCGCCGCGCTGCAGGCGGCCCTCAGCGCTCCGCGTTGAGCGGGATAGGAGTACTGCTTCACGACGTTGGCACAGCACGCACGCCTCACGCCCTGTGCGAACGTGGTGAAGCACGACACGTAGGACCGATGCCGGTGGGGCCGCAGCATGGGCTGCGGTCGTGCGAGAGGTAGCATATGTTGCTTGCGGGCGATATCGGCGGCACCAAGACCATCCTGGCGCTCTTCGCCCGTGAGGAGGGGCCAGGTCGCCTCTTCGCTGAGGCAACCTTTCCCAGCGGGCAGTTCGGCAGCCTGGAGGAGATCGTCGGCCAGTTTCTTGCCGCGCACCCGGCCGAGGTCGAGGGCGCCTGCTTCGGCGTGGCCGGACCGGTGATGGGCCAGCGCGCCGAGATCACCAACCTGCCCTGGGTGATCGACACCGCTGTGCTGCGTGACCGTCTCGCTGGCGCGCCGGTGGCGCTGATCAACGACCTGGAAGCGGTAGCCCAGGCCGTGCCGCACCTCAAGCCCGAGCACCTGGCCACGCTGAACCCCGGTGAGCCGGCGCCCGCTGGCACGATCGCCGTGATCGCGCCCGGGACGGGCCTGGGCGAAGCCTTCCTCACCTGGGACCACGGTCGCTACCGGGCGCACCCCTCCGAAGGCGGTCACGCCAGCTTCGCGCCAACCACCGCCGCCGAAGTCGACCTGCTCCAGTACCTGCTTGAACAGCACCACCACGTGAGCTACGAACGGGTCTGCTCCGGCCTGGGCATCCCCAACATCTACGGCTACTTCCGCGACCGGGTTTTTAAACGTGAGACGCCCGAAGTGGCCACGCAGCTGGCCCTGGCCAGCGACCCGACACCGGTCATCGTCAGCGGAGCCTTGAACCCGGCGTCACCGTGCCCGGTCTGCAGCGCCACGCTCGACTGCTTTCTCGGCATCCTCGGCTCCGAGATAGGCAACCTGGCACTGAAAATGCTGGCCACCGGGGGCGTCTACCTCGGCGGCGGCATTCCGCCACGGCTGCTGACCCAGCTGCGCGGGGGGCGCGTGCTGGAAGCGATGCGCAACAAAGGTCGCTTTCGCGAGCTGATGGAACGCGTGCCGGTCCACGTCATCCTCAACCCGAAGGCCGCCTTGCTCGGGGCAGCGGCCTACGCGCTGATGGACTGATACCAAATCCAGTTGGCAGTTCCGCATTGTCGTTGCCGTCATCGCTCATCGTGACGCCATGTGCGGCAATCTGCAATCCAAAATCTGCAATCGGAAATGGTATGAGAGCACGCTACGATGGCCACCCAGGGCTTGACACGCGCGCGGGAAGGCCCTATGATAGTGTAGCTTATACACTATCACGAGAGCGCGTCATGGAGCCAGCGACGAACCCCCAGAGCTACGACCCCTCGCGCTACGAACGCCCCTCCGTCACCGTTGACGTGGTCATTTTCACCCTGATCAGCCAGGAACTGCACGTGCTGCTCGTGCAGCGACGCCACTGGCCCTTTGAGGGCTTCTGGGCCATCCCGGGCGGCTTTATCAATATGGACGAGTCGCTCGAGGCGGCGGCCCGCCGTGAACTCGAAGAGGAGACCGGGGTCCGTGACGTCTACCTGGAGCAGCTGTACACCTTTGGCGACCCAGATCGCGACCCGCGCATGCGGGTGATCAGCGTGGCCTATATCGCCCTGGTGCGCGCCGACGCCCAGAAGATCGCGGCCAGCGAGGAGAGCACCGATGTGCGCTGGTGGCCAGTACGCGCCCTTCCTGAGCAACTCGCCTTCGACCACGAGCAGATCCTGGCCTATGCCGTCGCACGGCTGCGCTCCAAGCTCGAGTACACAACCCTCGCCTTCCAGTTGCTCCCCGAGCTCTTCTCCATCCTCGAACTGAAACATATCTACGAGCAGATTCTCGGCGAGAAGCTCGACAAGGGCAACTTCTACCGCAAGATCAAAGAGTCGAACCTGCTGGAGGAGACCGACGTGATCCGCGAGGGCCGCGGCCGCCCCACCCGGCTCTGGCGCTTCCGCCGCGACCGGGCCAGCGATAAGCAGTTCGTCTTCCGCTGGCGCGAAGACCGTATCGACCGGTGAACAGGCGCAGCTCAGTACCCTTCGCGACGGTCTGCGGCCTACCCCGGCCGTTCGGCTGGGCCGTCACCCTCGTCCCGGCTCGGGTTTGGGGGCGAACAGAACATCCGGGCCAACGCGGCTTCTGCCGCATCGGGACACCCCAGCGCAGGCGCGTCGCCAGGCTCAGCGCAGGCGCGTCGCCAGGCTCAGCGCAGGCGGGCTTCGCAGCGGCTAGTGCAGTTCCAGGCGACCTGTTCGGGCATCAGCGCGACCTCGACCGTGTCCAGATGCGTCGCGCCCAATCTACAATCGCCAATCTGCAATCTGCAATTGCACGAGCCCGCGGCTTCAGTCGCCGGGCGGACGACGTTGACGTGGCCCTGCCGCTAACCCGCAGGTAGTGGCCCGCTGTGGTAAGATGCGTCCATGCGACGAGCTCTTCGCAGCCTCGGTGGCGTACTGCTTGCCGCGCTGCTGAGCGCCTGTGAGGTGGTCAGCGCGCCGCCCCCTGATACACCGCCCGCCAGTGCCGTGGCCGGCCCTGCCCTCGCGGCGACGACGATCCCGCCGGCCCCCGTGCTGCTGCAGCGAGCCCTGGCCGCGCTGGCCATCGGTGATGACAATGCCGCCGGTGCCGATCTGAGCGCCCTGCTGCAGCGCTACCCGGAGGCCGCCGAGGCGCTCGAAGCCCGCTACTACCTGGCCGAGAGCTATGCCTACCGTGGGCGCTGGACCTCGGCGGTCGAGGTGCTGGGCGCCTTCCTCGCCGCGGCGCCGCCGGAGCACCCCCTGCGCGGGCCGGCGCTCTTCTGGCTGGCCCGCGGCCACGAAACGGCCGGCGACCACGCCGCCGCGATCGCCGCCTACCAGGCCTACCGCGCCCTCGGCACGCCAATCGAACCCTACGCGGCCCTGCGCCAGGCTGCCCAGGCCCGCGCGCTCGGCCAGCACGCCGAGGCGGCCACCGCCTACCTGCACGCCGCCCGTAGCCCGATCGTGCCCGGTGAACGGGCCGGTAGCTACGAGCAGGCGATCAGCCTGCTCGTCGCGAGCGGGCGCCCCGCCGAGGCCCTGGCGCTCTACCCCGAGGTGCTGGCGCTTGCCGAGCAGCCCGCCTACCGCGCGCGCATCCTGGCCGCGGCTGCCGAACTGGCTGCGGCCGAAGGACAACCCGCCCAGGCCCGCGCCTGGCGGCTGGAGTTGCTCGAAGCTGCGCCCACAACCCCCGAGGCGGCCAGCGTGGCCGACCAGCTGCTGGCCGCGGGTGACCCCGCACTCAGTCCCGCCCAGGCCGGGCGCTCCTTCTTCGCAAACGAGCGCTGGTCCGACGCGGCGATCCAGTTCGAGCGGGCCATCGCCGTCGAGCCCGACCTCACTGCGGCCAGCGAGCTCCAGCGGCTGCGCGGACTGGCCCTGCGCGCGATGGGCGACATGGCCGGCGCGCTGGCCGCGCTGGCGGAGGCTGGCGCCCGCGACCCCAACAGTGAAACCGGCCGCCAGGCCCAGCTCGACTGGGTGCAGACCGTCGGCCAATCCGGCGAGACCGAACGGGCCATCCAGGGCTATCGCGAGTATGCCGCGGCCTACCCCGACGACCCGCGCGCCCCCGTCGCGCTCGATCGGGTAGTGCAGCTGTGGGAGCGCCTCGGCGATAGTGAGGCAGCGCTCCAGGCCCGGCGCGAACTGGGGCAGCGCTACCCGACCAGCGCCGAAGGGCCCGCGGCCCTGCACCGCGCCGGGCTGGCGCGGCTCGCGGCCGGACGCAGCGGCGAAGCCCGCGCCGCGTGGCAGACTCTCGCCGACGCCAATCGCGGGCCGTGGCGCGCACGCGGCGCCTACTGGGCCGGTCGCACGGCCAGCGCGCTGGGCGACAGCGCAGCCGCCGAGGCGCTCTTCGCCGCCGCCAGCGCAGCCGCGCCCGATAGCTACGAGGGCGTTCGCGCCGCCGAGTTGCTCGGCGGCGTGCCCCAGGGCAGTCTGCCCATCGGCGCGCCGATCACCGCGGAGCAATGGGCCGGGCTGGAGGCATGGCTCACCACCTGGGCAGGCGAAGCGCCTCCCCCACCCGCCGACGATGGACGCACAACGCGGGCGGCGCAACTGGCCCGGGTCGGCTTGCAGCGCGAGGCGATCAACGAATGGCGGGCAGGGCTGAACGCAGCGACTGGCCAGCCCTGGCCGCTCTTACGCCTGGCGCGGACCGCCCACGAGGCGGGCGTGCCTTCCATCGCGCTGCTGGCCGCCGAGGAACTGGCCGGCCTGGCCCCCGAGAGCGCCGCGCCCCCGCCGCTCACCCTGCGCCGGCTGATCTTCCCCACGCCCTACCCCACGCTCGTCACCCGCGAAGCCAGCGAGCGCGGGCTCGACCCGCGGCTGCTCTACGCCCTGTTGCGCCAGGAGAGCCTCTTCAACCCCGGAGCAACCTCGTGGGTCGGCGCGCGGGGGCTGGCCCAGATCATGCCGGAGACGGGCCAGGGCATTGCTCAGAACCTCGGCGTGAGCGACTTCCATCTCGACGACCTCTACCGCCCCGCGGTGAGTGTGCGCTTCGGCAGCTACTACCTGAGTCGGCGCCTGGCCGACATGGAGGGCAGCGTCCACGGCGCCCTGGCGGCCTACAACGGCGGCCTGGGCAACGCCCAGCGCTGGGCCGGCGGCAGCAACGTGGCTGACCCGGACCTCTTTACCGAGGCGATCGACTTTGCGGAAACGCGCGGCTATGTGCGGGCCGTGTACGGCTTCTGGGGGGCCTACCAGGGACTCTACACGCCGTAGGCACCGACCGTTGTAGCCCTGGCTCTACCACGGCCCGCCCGGCGGCACGAGCATGCCGGCGACCGCGTGTCGGAAACTACGAAGGACCATCCCCAGGGCGCTTGCGCTGCGGGCCACTGTGGTGTACGATCACGCTATGCCTGTCATGATCAATCTCACCAGCGCCGAGCACGGCGGGACGGCGCCCGCATGCGGCACCGGCGACCATAGTAGCTGCGGCCCCGACTGTGGCTGTGGCTGCCCCTACACCGGCATGGTCGAGCAGGGGCGCACCGAGCTGATCGCCGACGTCGAGGCGCGCTATCCTGGCGAGTGGCTGGCCTTCGTCATCCCTCCCGGTGAGGACGAGTACGCCCCTGAGCGGGGCATGCTCGTCGTCCACAGCCCCGACGACCAGGAAGTCTGGGAGGCCGTCGCCCGCATCACCTTCAACCAGGTCGTCCACGTCTACTTCAACGGACCGCTCGACGCATACCTCGCCTGGGCCGAGCGGGCATAGACACCGTCACGTCCCACCTACAGATCAGTCGTCATCGCCCTGGGCCTCACCACTGCCGCGATCGCTGCCTTCTCCACCGAAGGTAGCAGTGAGGCCGGCGGTGAGTTGTTGCGTCTCCGCGAGGGTGAGATTTGCCTCAGGGTGGAGCGGCAGGTAGAACCAGAGCGGCATCTCACCCTTGCGCACCGCCTCGGCAGCCTCGTCGCCCTCATTGCGCTGCTGGCCCCACAGCGCGACATTGAACGTCTTGCGCCCCTCAACAACATCGCGGGCAATCAGCCAGGAGACCGGCGCGACATTGCTGTACCAGGGCCAGGCCGTCTGGTTGCTGTGGCAGTCGGCGCAGGCACGCATGAACAGGGCGCGCGTCTCGGGACTATTCCAGGGTGGCTCGGCAACAACCGGCAGGTTGGTGTGGTCGCGCCCGTAAGGAACGAACTGGATCGCCAGCAGCAGCACAAGATGGATGGTCACAGTTCAAGACTGCGCAGCCGCAGGCTGTTGCTCACCACAAACACTGAACTGAAGGCCATAGCTGCGGCGGCGAGGATCGGGCTGAGCTGCCAGCCGGTGAAGGGGTAGAGCACACCGGCTGCCACGGGGATCAGCAGCACGTTGTAGATAAAGGCCCAGAAGAGGTTCCAGCGGATAGTGCGCATCGTCGCCCGGCTCAAAGCGATGGCCTGCGCCACCCCGTTCAGGTCGCCGCGCATCAGGGTGATATCGGCGGCCTCCATGGCCACATCGGTGCCGGTGCCGATCGCGATGCCCACGTCGGCCTGAGCCAGCGCCGGCGCATCGTTGATGCCGTCGCCGACCATGGCCACCACCCGGCCCCCGGCCTGCAGACGCTGCACCTCGGCGGCCTTCTCGCCCGGCAACACCTCGGCCAGCACCCGGTCTACGCCAACCTGGGCCGCGATCGCCGCGGCGGTGCGTGCGTTATCCCCGGTGAGCATCGCCACCTCGCTGCCCTGGGCGCGCAGGGCGGCGATCGCGGCCGCCGAGCCGGGCCGCACCGTATCGGCCACCGCAATCAGGCCCAGTGGCGCGCCCTCAACGGCGACAACCATGGCGGTCTTGCCCTCCTGCTGCAGCCGCTCCACCTCGGCAGCCAGCGCCCCCAGCGCCACACCGCGCTCGGCCATCAGCCGGGGTGTCCCGACCAGCACCAGCTGACCATCCACCTCGGCCTCGATGCCCGCACCGGCGATGGCCGTGAAGCGCGCCGGGCGCATGAGCGCCAGGCCCTGCGCCTGCGCCGCGCGCACAATCGCCTCGCCCAGCGGGTGCTCGCTCCGGCTCTCAGCGCTGGCGGCCAGCTGAAGGATGAAGGAAGAAGCATGAGGGATGAGCTCCGCTTGCTCCACGGCGGCGGACCCGCCTGCGGGCAGGGCCTGCAAGGATGGCGTCCGTCTGCCCTCATCCTTCATCTGAACGATGTCGGTGACTGCCGGCTTGCCCATCGTGATCGTGCCGGTCTTGTCCAGCACCACCGTCTGAATGTGGGTTGCCCGTTCCAGGCTCTCGGCGTTCTTGATCAGGATGCCCCGTTCAGCACCCACGCCGGTGCCGACCATGATCGCGGTGGGCGTGGCCAGGCCGAGGGCGCAGGGGCAGGCGATCACCAGCACGGACACCGCGAAGATCATAGCCCGGGTGAAGCCCACATCGCCGATGAAGAACCAGACAAGGAAGGTCGCCAGGGCAATGATGATCACTGCAGGCACAAAGACGCTTGCCACCCGGTCGACCAGGCGCTGCACCGGGGCACGGCTACCCTGGGCCTCCTGCACCAGGCGGATGATCTGCGCCAGGGCCGTCTCCTTGCCAACCCGGGTGGCGCGCATCTGGAAGCTGCCGCTCCGGTTCACCGTCGCACCGATCACCTGGTCGCCGGCCTGCTTCTCGACGGGCAGGCTCTCGCCGGTGACCATGCTCTCATCAACGCTTGACTCCCCGCTCACCAGCACGCCATCCACCGGGATCTTCTCGCCGGGGCGCACGATGAGGATCTCGCCCACCCGCACCTCGGCCACCGGCACGTCGATCTCCCCGCCGCCGCGCACGACCCGCGCCGTTTTTGGCTGCAGGCCGATCAGGCTTTTGATCGCGGCGCTGGTCCGGCTCCTGGCCCGCGCCTCCAGGTACTTGCCCACCAGGATGAGCGTGATGATCAGCGCCGCCGTCTCAAAGTAGACGTGGCCGGACGCACCGCGCAACATCAGCCACAGGCTGTAGAAGTAGGCGGCCGAAGAGCCCATGGCGATCAGCGTATCCATGTTCGCCGTGCGGGCCCTGAGCGCCTTCCAGGCATGGAGATAGAAGTCCCACCCGCTGTAGAACTGCACCGGCGTGGCAAGGACCAGGAAGATCCAGTTCCAGAGGTCGTACACAGCGGGGTAGGCGTGGCCCATCTGCGCGCCCGGCCCCATCGCGCGCTCCATGAGTTGCTGCGCCTCCAGGGCACGGCCAACGAGCCAGGGCTGGATGAAGCCGACGTCGCGGGCCATTGAGAGCACAAAGAGCGGCAGCCCCAGCATCACGCCCACCAGCAGCTGGCGCCGCTTGTGGGCCAGCTCGGCGGCCCGGGCGGCCGCCTCCACATCCTCGGCATCGGCAGCGCTGGCGCCCGCCGTCGCAATCACCCCGTAGCCGGCCTGCTCGACCGCGGCGACGAGCTCGGCATAGCCCACGCTGGCCGGCGAGTAGACCACGCTGGCCCGCTCGGCCGCCAGGTTCACGTGCGCCGCCAGCACGCCGGGCACGTTCTTCAGCGCCTTCTCAACCCGCGCCGAGCAGGTGGCGCAGGTCATCCCGGTGATCGGCAGTTCGACCTGGTCGGTGACCACGCCGTAGCCGGCCTGCTCGACCGCCGCCTGCAGCTGCTGTGGCGCCACGGTCGCCGGGTCGAAGCGCACACTGGCCTGCTCAGTGGCCAGGTTCACATGCGCCGTCTGGACGCCGGGCAGCCTGGTCAACGCCTTTTCAACGCGCGCTGAGCAGGAGGCGCAGGTCATCCCGGTGATCGGCAACTCGATCTGTTGTTCGGCCATCCTGGCACCCTCGACATGCATCGGAGGGCCAAAGCACTGGCTGCGCCAATGTTTTGGCCCTACGGGGCGGGACTCACCTCCTCGTAGCCGGCCTCCTTGATCGCGGCCACGATCGCCGCCGGGCTCACCCCCGCCTCGTGTTCGACCGTCACGACCTTGCTGGCCAGGTCAACCTGCACCGCGCTGACCCCGGCGAGCTTACTGACCTCGGCGGTGACGGCACGGACGCAGTGCTGGCACGAAACGCCGGGCACCAGATACTTCTCGGTCTGCATACACTGTGCTCCTTCCTGGTTGCCTGTCAGCCGTTGTGCCCAGGCTCAACGACCAGAGGTATTGTAACAGATCGGTCTCAGGCTGCGCAGGGGCCGGGGGTGCATGACAGGGCTGATGCAATGGCTGGCAACCTCCGTTTTGCCCACGCCGGGTGCGCGGGCGTCCCGCCCGCCTACCCTCTCAGGTGGAGGGTTTTTGGCGGATGGCGTCCTGATGCGCTGCTTGCCCTCACCCCCCTCCCCCCCTCTCCCAACCTGGG
>JACAEO010000211.1 GCA_013388805.1 Chloroflexota bacterium | reverse complement strand
GTTTCTGCCAGCGAAGCTGGCAGAAACTGCCAACACAACAAAGCCTTTGGAAACCCCAAAGCCCACGCCCGTGCCGGGCGATCGCGGCCGTGCTGCATGCCTCAGTCAGCGCCGGGGTTGGCCGCCTGCCGACCCCGGTGGTGGCGGCCGGCGTCCGGCCGGCGTCCTCTGGGCACACAGGCGAAAAACGCGATGTCTGGTGCGAGTTACCCGACTCTGGCAGCAGACATCGCCTGTCAGCCGCGGCGCCGGTACAACTCCTTGCGGGCAACATAGTGCTCGGCGGGTACGCGGATGCGTGCCGCCTGCTCGGCGCTCAACGGGCGGATGCGTCCTGGCACGCCAAGCACCAGCGACCCGGGCGGCACCTGCATGCCCTCGGTCACCAGGGCTCGCGCGCCGACCATAGAGCCGCGCCCGATACGCGCCCCGTTCAAGACCACCGCGCCGATCCCGATCAGCACCTCATCCTCGAGCACCGCGCCGTGAACGATCGCGCCGTGACCCAGGGTCACCCAGTCGCCTATGATCACGGGAAAGCCCGGGTCACCGTGGATGATGCAGCCATCCTGCACGTTCGAGCAGGCGCCGATCTGGATCGGCACTGTATCGGCCCGTAGCACGCTCATGGGCCAGATGCTGCTCTGGGGACCGATGCGGATCGTCCCGGCCAGGAAGGTGTTGGGAAAGACATACGCGCTCGGGTCGATCTCGAACTGGTCGATCAGGGCGGGCAACGGTTCGCTCATGGTGCCTCCCGGTGGTCCGGTCATCAACGAGTAGCCCGGCGCTGGCCGCACCGCCGCGCGACGCGTGTGCAGCTCAGCGCTCCATCTTGCGCGCCGCCAGGGCGACCAGTTCGCCGAGCGAGGGGTGGGGCGCGTAGCTGGCGGCAAGCTCGTCCAGCCGCATGCCGAGACGCATGGCCAGCGCCACCGGGGCGAGCAGGTCGGCCGCGGCGGGGGCTACCGCCAGGGCGCCGGCCACCCGCCCGGCCTGGTCCCAGGTAAGCGTAAGAAAGCCCTCAGGCGTGTCGTGCACATAGGCAGCGGCGCCCTCGGCGAGGGCCACCGTCACGCTGCCGTGGGCGCCCTCGGTGGCCAGCCGGCCCAGCTTGGCCACCTGGGGCTGAGCCATAAAGCTGCGCACAATGTGCCTGGTATCAGCCGGCGCCGAGGAGCGACGGACAGCGTGCAGGGCGGCCGCCCGCGCCTGGGCCATGGCCACACTCGCCGTGGCCGGCTCCAGATCATCATCGACCAGGTACACCCCGTGCCACTTCGTCTGGCCATACACATCGGTGGCGGCCTGGGCGGCGGGCAGGCCAAGTGCCTCCGGGTCGCTGCGGCGCAGCGTCGTCAGCACTGCCACCTCCGCCTGGTAACTGGCGCCCTCAGGGGTGGTCGCCGTGACCCCGTCGGCGTCGGCGGCCAGCTGCGCGCCGTTTGCGCGCGGTGCCAGCTGCACCCCCTGGCGCTCAAGCAGCCGGGTGAGGTAGCCATCCACCTCGGGGGTCAGCCGGCTATGAGGGGTCGCATCAGGCACGAGCCAGGTCACGGTTGTGCCGAGCAGGCTGAAGATATGGCAGAGCTCGAAGCCGGAGGGGCCGTCGCCGAGCACCAGCGCGCTGGCTGGCAAGGCCGTGAGGGCGTCGAGCTCAGCGGCGCCGATGATGCGTTCCTGGTCGGGAGCGAGCCCGGCCGGGAAGACATCGTGTGCGCCGCAGGCGACGATCACCGCGTCAGCGGCGAGTTGGCGGGCGGGACCAGCATCATCCGCTTCGAGCTCGATCTGACCGGGGCCAGTGAGGCGGGCATGCCCCGTGAGCAGTTCCACGTCCAGGGCGGCCAGGGTTGCCGCACAGCGTTCCTGCCAGGCAGCAGCGGCGCGCGCGGCCCGCGCGCCGATCGCGAGCAGGTCGCGCATCCCGGTGGTGACTGCAGCAAGCCAGACCTGGCTCGCCAGCGGGCGCCAGGCGCCCGGCGCCGTGGCGCTCACCAGGGTCACATTGGCGTGGGGGGCGGCGGCGCGTGCGGCCTCGAGCCCGGCCGGGCCGCCACCGAGGACGACCAGTCGCATGGTCAACCCCCTGGTAGCGTTCAGAGCGACAGTATACCTGACGACCCGGCATCAGACAACCGGCTTCGCAAGAACATCGCCCGTGCGTCCCGGGTCCATCCGCTCAAAATCTCATTGGCAGCCGCAGGCCATCCTCGCAAGAGCGGGCCGTGAATCGCTATAGTGTGCGCGTAAGACCGGGTAGCGACAACAGCCAGAGAAACAGTGAAAGGAGGCACCATATGCCTGGTGCGATTTACCCGACTTGGCCCCTTCGCTACACGCTGTGCGCTACCGCGGCCCTGAGCCTTTATCCTGGCGGCTCACGAGCTCGCGCCGTTGCGTCATCGCGTCATCCCGCCCTCACCGGCAGCGGCGTATCGTCGGCGAGGGCCAGGTCGTCGTGGTCGTCGTCGCTGACCAGGTCGATCGCTGTGCGGGCGAAGCGCAGCGCGGCCGCGCGGGCCCGGCCATCACGCTCTACCTCCAGCGACCATGCGGCCTGGTCGATCAGCAGGGCCAGTTCCAGGCTGCGCCCGATGGTCAGGCCCAGGCGGCGGGCACCACGTTCCAGGCGCTCGCGCGAACCGTCGGCGGCATACCAGCGCCGCGCGTGGTCGAGCGCGGCACGAGCCTGGCGCCCGGCGGCGGCCAGTTCGGTATCGGCGACCCTGGCGGTGAGGCGCTCGGCCAGGCTCTGGAGGGCCACCCAGGCCCCCGGCTGGGCCAGGGCGCGCAGCGTGTCGAGGGCCAGCACATTCGTTGTCCCCTCCCAGATCGGCAAGACATGGGCATCGCGCAGCAGGGTGGGCAAGCCGGTGTCTTCGACGTAGCCCGCGCCACCGAAGGCCTCGATCACCTCGCTGAGCACCTCCACCACCTGCCGCCCGGTAGTCATCTTGGCCAGCGAGGTGAGCACGCGCAGCAGGTGTCCCTGCTCTGCGTCGCTGGCACCAGCCTCGTCGGCACCCAGCAGCCCGGCCACCAGGAAACTGAGGTGGAAGGCTCCCTCGAATTCGGCCTGCAGGCCGGCCAGCGTCTCGCCGTGCAGGGGCTGGCGGTTCAGCGGCGCGCCGAAGGCCACGCGGCGGCGGGCGTAGTCGCGGGCCAGGGCGATGCCCCGGCGCATCAAGGCGGCAGCTATCACGCTGTTCCAGGTGCGGGTCACCTGGAGCATCGGCACGATCGCGCGCACGCCGCCAGCTGGCACGCCGACCAGTCTGGCCGGGGCGCCCTCCAGGCTCAGTTCGGCAGTCGGCACCTTGCGCGTGCCCAGCTTGTCTTTGAGCCGGTTGACACGGATGCCCTGCAGCCGGCCGCTGGCGTCGCGCAGTTCAAGGTAGAACAGGGCCAGCCCACGGCTGCCCGTGACGCCGCCCTCGGGGCGGGCCAGGGCCAGGGCGATCTGGCTGGTGGTCGCAGAGGTAAACCACTTGCGGCCGTAGAGCCGCCAGCTTCCATCGGCCTCGGGGCGCGCGATCGTCTCGCTGCGGCCAACATCGGAGCCGCCGGTCAACTCGGTCATCCACTGGCCGCTCGTCCAGCAGACGTCAGGGTCGCGACTGGTGAGGCGCGGCAGCGCCCGCTCGATCAGCGCCGGGTCGCCGGCCTGGAGCAGGGTCCGCGCGGCGCCATCGCTCATCGCGAGCGGGCAGGTGTAGACATCGGTGGAGGGGTGGAAGAGATAGGCCAGGGCAAACTGGACCAGGCGCGAGGCGGCGCCGTAGGGCTGCTCGTAGGGCAGGGCGACGAGCCCGTAGGTGGCCGCCAGCCGGGCCGCGCGCTGCCAGAGCGGCGAGAGCTCGATCCGGTCCACCCGCTCGCCCCAGGCGTCCCACTGGGTGAGCTGCGGCTCGTTGCGGCGGTCGTCGAGCTGGAGGCGGTAGAGTTCGCCGCCGGCCTGCTCGCCAAGGGCCACCAGATCGGGCTCGGCTGCCGCGTGCACCGCGGGTGGGAGCACGCGCCGGAGGAACGAGCACAGCACACGATCGGCGTGGTACTGGTTGCCGAGGCATGGAGGCTGCTGCTGAAACAGGTCGGGCATCATAGGCGTCACCATTGACGAGGGAGGGCCAGGTTCGGTACGGCTATTGTACCGCATTGCCCACGAATCCGGGGGTTGAGCCTGGCTGGCGGATCTGGTACCATGGCGCCCGCTGGCTGTGTTGGCCGACGAGGCAGATCCTATGGACGATGTAGGCGAGCAGGCGCGCTCAGCGCTGGAGCGATTGAAGCTGGTCGCCGACGATACCCGCTGGCGGCTGCTGCAGCTGCTGCGGCACAGCGACTGCCAGGTGGGCGAACTGGTCGAGCGGACCGGGCTGGCCCAGAACCTGGTCTCCTACCACCTGACTATGCTGCGCCAGGCCGGGCTGGTCCATGCCCATCGCAGCGACGCCGATGCCCGCGCGACCTATTATGGCGCGAACCTGGCCGGGCTGGCCGCGCTGCACCGCCAGCTGGGCGTCGAGCTGGCGCTCCCTGGAGTGACCACGCCCGCACTGCCCCGGGCGGTCACCGTTGTCTTTCTCTGCCGGGCCAACAGCGCGCGCTCGCAGATCGCCGAGGGCTGGCTGCGCGCGCTCAGCGGCGCGCGGATCAGCGCGCGCAGCGCCGGCACCCACCCGGCCACGCTGCACCCGCTGGCAGTCCAGGTGATGGCCGAAGCTGGCATCGACATCGGCTATCAGCAGGCCAAACACGTCGATGCGCTGGAGCAGATCGCCTCGGCCGTGGTCGTGACCGTCTGCGACATCGCGCGCGAGGAGTGCGCCGTCTGGCTACGGGCGGCGACCCAGTTGCACTGGAGCATTGCCGACCCGGTAGTGGTGCCCGACGCCGATGCACGGCTGCAGGCCTTCCGCAGCGTGCGCGACGATCTGCGCGAACGGGTGGCAGGGCTGCTCACGCTCCTGCCCAGCCTGGCGGCGTCATAGCACGCCATCGATCTGCCTGACGGGCTCGCCTGCAACACGACAGCTCCACAGCGCCACAAAACCGGCCTGTGGAGCTGTCCGCCAGGGGAAAACCGCTCGTCCTTGAACCACGCCAGCTACACGTCGTCGGGATTCATTGCCCGGAAGGCGAACCCGGCGACCGCCGCGCCAGCAAAGTTGGCCACCAGATAGATCCAGATGTTGGCCACACTCGACAGGCCCATGATCGTGATGCCAAGGGCGACCGCCGGGTTAAAGGCCCCGCCGGACACCGTGCCGACGGCGTAGGCCCCGGCCAGCACGGTAAAGCCGATGGCCAGGCCGTAGAATGAATTGCCGCTCGTCCCCTTCGCCGTGGCCGCATTCAGCACCACAAAACACAGCGCGAAGGCGAAGAGAAATTCGGCGATCAGCGCCGGAACGAGCTGCCACGCTCCCGGCGTGACCGTCGGGAAGCCCTTCATATACAGCACCAGCCCGCCGGCCACCGCGCCAGCCAGGAATTGGGCGACCATATAGCTCAGCAGGTCGTTGAGCGCGAGTTTGCCGCGCACATAGACCGCAAGGCTCACGGCGGGGTTGTAATGCCCGCCGGACAGGTGGCCGCCCGCGAAGATCATCACCATCAACACCGAGCCGATGGCGAGCGGCGCGAAGCCGCCCACACCGGGCTCGATCACCGTCATCCCGATCGTGAACACGAGGAAGAAGGCGCCGATAAACTCCATCAGAGGTTTGGCCATTACGCTCCCTTACTTTCTGCTCCGTAGCATAGGACTCTCGCCGTAAGTGCGCCGCTATGGTATCACAACCTTCGGTGCGTACACTTAGCTTTCTGGCTAGTGGTGCGTGGACCTGATCGGCGGATCCTGGTGCGCGCTGCGTCGTGTATAATCAGGGCAAACGCACCGCATCCCAGATCATGCCGAGGAGGACGTGATGGTAGCTCCCGAGCCCAGCGCCAATGCCGGCGCCGAGCCGGAACGGCCGGCCATCCTGATTGTCGACGACGAGCCCCAGGTCACCCGCTCGCTCGCGCGCAGCCTGCGCGACCGGTTTACCGTCTTTACCGCTACCAATGCCGCGACGGCGCTTGATATCATCTCGCGTGAACGGATTGCGGTGATCCTGACCGACCAGCGTATGCCCGATATCAGCGGGGTGCAGCTGCTCGAGCGCGCCCGCGATATCCGTCCCGATACGCTCGGCATTCTCATCTCCGGCTATACCGATGTCGCGGCCCTGGTCGATGCGCTCAACCTTGGCAATGTCCGCGGCTTCCTCCCCAAGCCCTGGGATATCCACCAGCTTCGCCGCCAGCTCGAGCAGGCCGTGCGCGATTACCAGGCCGGCTTCCTCGAACGGGGTGTCCTGCACGATACTGCCGATGCGGTGACCCAGGCCCAGGCCCAGGTGGCCGAGCTGCGCAAGGCGCTCGATGAGCTCGCCGCCGGCCAGGGCGCGGCACTCTTCGCCCAGTGGGAGCGCACCGGCGCCCAGGCCCGCAGCGAGCCTGCCGGCCCCTTCGGCCATCCGTTCTACAATGGCCCGCGCGCCGAGACGCCGATCAGCCAGCACGACCCGGCGACCTTCGCCGGTCTGGTCGCCGCTTATAGTGATCTGCTCGACCAGGCTGCCGAACAGCGCTTTTTCCACGGCCAGTCGCGGGTGCCCGACCAGTTGCGCACGCTCAGCGAGCGCCTCGGCACCTGCTGGGCCGGCCCCCGCGATGCGGTCGAAGTCCATACCGCCGCACTCAAGCGCCGGATCAGCGACGCCCCCGCCGCCCGGGTTGCCGTCTATGTCGAGGAAGCGCGCCTGCTGCTCCCCGAGCTCATGGGCAATCTGGTCGTCTTCTACCGCGGCTGGCTCGCCGTGACCCTGGCCGGGCGCAAGCCGCCACTCGCGCCATGAGCCCAGGCCCGCCGCAGCTCGATCCGGCGCTCGTCCAGGCGAGCCTGCCCTTCCTCACGCTCGATGCCGGCGGCCACCTCCTCGCGCTGAACCCGGCCGCCGCGACTCTCTTTGGCCGCCCTGCCAGTGAGCTCGTCGGCACGGCCTTTCCGACGCTGGTCGACCCCTTCAGCCGTGAGAAGGCCGCCCTGCTGATCGCCCGCGTGCTGGCCGAGGGGAGCGCCAGCGACTGGGAGCTCAATCATCCGCGGCCTGCCGCGCCGCCCCTTCCCGTGAGTTATACCGCCTGGCGCTGGAGCCCCGCTCCTGACGCACCGGTCGCCATCGCCGCTTTCGGCCAGCCGCTCAGCGCCGCGATCTCGCTCGCCGCCCAGCTTGCCACCACCAACCAGCAGCTCGAGGGCGCCCTGCTCCAGCTTGAGCGGGCCCACGCCGAGCTCAAGGCTGCCCAGGCCCAGCTCGTTCGCTCGGAGAAGCTGCGCGCCCTCGGCCAGCTTGTCGCCGGCGTCGCCCACGAGTTGAATACGCCGCTCGGCTTCGTCGCCGGCAATCTGCAGTTCCTGGCTGAACAACTGCCCGTCCTTGCCGCCGCATGTCCTGATCCCCAGCTGCGCGCTGAGGCCGTCGAGGCCCTCGCCGATAGCCGTGAGGGCCTGGAACGGATCAGCAGCGTCGTGCGTGACCTGCGCAGCTTCGCTCGCCCCGATAGCCCCACCGTTCACGCCGCCGACCTCAACGCCAGCCTCGCCGCGACGGTGCGCATCGCCCGCACCCTCTGCCCGCCCGGCGTAATCATCAGCGAACACTACGGGCCACTGCCCCCGGTCGTCTGCGCACCGGGCCAGATCAACCAGGTGGTGCTCAATCTGCTCACCAACGCTGTGCAGGCGATCAGCGACAGCGGCAGCGTGACCGTTACCACTGCGCTCGAGGGTGATGAGGCGCTGGTCACGATCAGCGATACCGGTGTGGGGATGGACGAGGCAACCCTGGCGCGCCTCGGCGAACCCTTCTTCACCACGCGGCCCGTAGGCGCCGGCATCGGCCTCGGGCTCGCCGTCAGCCTGGGGATCGTCGAGCGCCACGGCGGGCGGCTCGAGTTTAGCAGCACCCCTGGCCAGGGCACCACCGCGTGCCTCAGGCTGCCAGTGGGCTGATAAGGAAGCGCATGCATATGACCACCCCGGGGCTCGCGCACGATGCCTACGCCGATGATCCGACCTGGCGCGCCATCCAGACGTTCCTGCCCAGCGAGCTGCGCTTCGGCCCCGGGCTGATGCCGACCAGCAGCTTCTGGGCATGGCAGGGTCACCAGGTCCATCTGGACCGCTTCGCCCAGCCGGATTCGCCGGTGACGCTCGTGCTGCTCCACGGGGTCGGCACCAACGGCCGGCAGCTTTCGCTGATCGTCGGCGGCCCGCTCTGGCGCCGTGGCCTCGAGAGTGTGGCTGTCGACCTCCCACCCTACGGCCAGACCCGGCCCGCACGGGGCGTGACCGTCACCTACGACGACTGGGTGCGCCTGGTCTGCGACGTCATCGCTGCCGAGCGACGGCGCAGCGGGCGCCCGATCATGCTCTTCGGCCTCTCGGCGGGCGGCATGCTGGCCTACCACGTCGCGGCGATCGATCGCCAGGTCGCCGGGATCATCGGTACGACCTTTCTCGACCAGCGTGTGCCCCTGGTGCGCGACGCCACCGCGCGCAACCTGTTTATGAGCCGCGTCGGCGGCGCGCTCGCGGCTAGCCTTGCTGGAACCCCGCTGGGCCGCCTGGCCATGCCCATGCGCCTGGCCTCGAAGATGCACACCCTGGTGAACAACCCGGCGGTGCTGCGCATCATGCTGCGTGACCGCAGCTCGGCGGGCAGCTGGGCGACGCTCCGCTTCCTACACTCGTACCTGAGCTACCAGCCGGCAGTTGAGCCTGAGGATTTCGCCGTCTGCCCGATCCTGCTCACCCAGCCCGGCGCCGATCGCTGGACGCCCGCCGATCTCAGCGCGCCGCTGCTGAGCCGCATCCGCCGGGTAGCGGTGCGCACGGTCCAGCTTGCGGGCGCTGGCCACTACCCCCTGGAACAACCGGGCCTCACCCAGCTCGCCGATGCGATCGACGCCTTTGTGCGCGCGCCTGGCCAGTGATGGACGCTATGGCCCGCCCAGCCACGGCAGGGCGGCCAGGATGCGGCTGACCGCCGCCTCGACCGGTTCGCGGTCGGTGTCGACCGTGACCTCAGGGTGTTCGGGTGGTTCGTAGGGAACCTGCAGGCCGGGGAGATCCGTGACGGCACCAGCGGCGGCGCGGGCGTAGAGCGCCTTCGGGTCGCGAGCCTGGCACACCGCGAGCGGGCAGCGCACCCAGACCTCGGCAAAGGGCGCGAGGACGGCCCGCGCCGCCGCGCGATAGGCGCGCCGGTGGGCCGTGGCAGCGATGATGATGTTCGTGCCCTCCTGGTGCAACAGGCTGGCCAGAGCCACCAGCTGGCCGTAGAACCGGTCACGGGCCGCCGGGCCATAGTCGGCCCCGGGCGCGAGCACCGGCCGCAGCGCGTCGGAGTCGAGCACCACGGCGCTCTGGCCCAGCGCGCGCAGCCGCTGTTGCAGCGCGCGGGCCAGCGTGCTCTTGCCCGCACCGGGCAGCCCGGTCAGCCAGATGCTCCAACCCGGCACGTAGCTCCCTCCTCTCTACGACAGTCACGCAGGGTTGGTCGTTGCTGAGCCATGTCGTACCTGGCGTCAGCGTCCCTCACGGAGGGTGAGTGTCCACCCGGTGCGTTCGGCGAAGGCCTGCGCCGCTGCGGCGATGGCCTCCGCCGGGGCGGCCCCTTGCACCTTGACGACCACCTCGCGGCTGGCGGCCTGGATGGCCGGCGCACCCAGCGGCGCGAGTCCGGGCGGCAGGGCCTCGCGCGCCGCCTGCATCAGCGCCTCCTGGTGCGGCTGTGGCCAGAGCTGGACCGTCCAGCCGATGTAGGCAGCCAATTCGGCCAGTTGATCGGCGTACCTGGCCCGCGCCGCCGCGGGGAAGTGGAAACGCAGGGTCACCACCAGGCTGGCCTGGTCGGCGCTGGCTTTGTAGCAGCCACGCTCCGGCCCGAACCAGCTCCGTGCCGTGTTCAGGGCGAAGTTGAGCTCGCTGGGTCGCGCGCCGGGCGGCGGCGCGAAGCGCTCGCCCTCCGCGGCGGCCGCCCGTGGTTCGCCCAGCCCCGGCGCCCGGATCAGCAGCCGCAGCCCCGTCTGCGCCTGGAAGGTGGCCTCGGCGGCGCGCACCGCCTCGGGGTCGGCCTC
>JACAEO010000033.1 GCA_013388805.1 Chloroflexota bacterium | reverse complement strand
CGGGGATTGGTCGGGCGCAGTCTCGCGCAGTGGGAAGTAGCGCTGGCTGATATGGAACAGGCAGTCGCTCGTGCGACAGATTCCGCCGAGCGGGCGCATTTCGCGCGGGGTTTGACCATCACCCAACAGGAAGCGCGAGCTGCACAACAGGCCCGCAACAAACCGCCGCGCACTCGCTAGCGGACGAGATAATTCTGCAAAGCTCTCGTGACCGGATCGAGCAGCCATCCGACCGGCACCGGCCTTGGGGCCATCCTCTTCGGCCCGGCGGTGATGAGTGTGCTTGGCACGATCGTGTTGCTCTTCCAGGCCCTGCTGCTGGCGCATGGCGGCCTGACCACCCTGGGCGCGAACGCCGTCAGTATGGCCATCGCCGGACCGCTGGTGGCCTGGGGCATCTGGCAGGGGCTGAAAGGCCGTGCGCCGGTCTGGCTGGCGGTCTTCCTCGCCGCCGCCCTGGCCGATCTCGCAACCTATGTCGTTACCTCGGCCCAGTTGGCCCTGGCCTACCCCGATGCGGTGGGCGGATTCAGCGCCTCGTTCGCCAAGTTCGGCACGATCTTCGCCATCACCCAGATCCCGCTGGCGATCTCCGAAGGCATCCTGACCGTGCTGATTTTCAATGCGTTGCAAACAAACGCCGAACCCGAGCTGTCAAGTCTCGGTGTGCTGAAGGGAGCCTGACCATGAACAGCAAACCATTCGGCTGGGGCATCTCGCTGCTGCTGTTGGCCGCCGTGGTCGTCCTGGCGATCATCCCGCTGCTGCTGGTGCGCGACTCGGAGTTCGGCGGTGCCGACGGCCAGGCAGAAGAGGCCATTACCGAGATTGCACCCGACTACGAGCCCTGGTTCGCACCTTTAATCGAGCCGCCCGGCGGCGAGACCGAGGGCCTGCTCTTTGCCCTGCAGGCTGCCCTCGGTGCCGGATTGATCGGCTATTTCTTCGGCCTGAAGCGCGGGCAGCGCGAGGGGCGGCAGGCGTCGCCTGATGAGCGGGCGACCCGCGGCACGCGCGACAGCTTGGCCCGGTAACGCCATGCACCTGATCGACCGCCACGCCTACAGCAACCGCCTGCGCCGAGTCGACCCGGCCCAGAAGGGTGGTTTGGCCGTACTCACGATTCTGCTCTGCCTGTTGCTGGATCGCCCGACGGTCGGGTTGCTGGCGGTGGCCTGGATGCTCGCGCTCACGACGTTGTGGGCGCAGGTGCCGCCCCTGGCCTTCGGACGGGCGCTGCTGGCTGAGGGATTGTTCCTGCTGCTCTCAGTGGTGGGCGTAGCGCTGAGCGTCAGTCTGGGTCAGCCGGCAGCCACTGCGGCGGCGTGGCGAATCGGGCCGCTCTGGTTCAGTACCAGTTCCGAGGCGCTGGCTCTGGCGTTGCGCCTGCTCAGCCGCGCCCTGGGCTGCGCCGCCGCGCTGAACTTTCTCATTCTCACCACGCCGCTGACCGACCTGATCGAACTACTACGCCGCCTGCGTGTGCCCGAAACCCTGATCGAGCTGATGACGATCATCTATCGGGCGATTTTCGTGCTGCTGGAGAGCCTGGATCGCATGCGCACCGCCCAGGATGCGCGCCTGGGCTATCGCGACGCGCGCCGGGCGATGCGCAGCGCGGCGCTGCTCGGCAGCCAGCTCTTCCTCGACGCCTACCGGCGCAGTAAGCGCCTCCAGATCACCCTGGAGAGCCGCGGGCTCGATGGGCCGCTGCGGGTCATCGCGCTTGACTACACTTCTGACCGGCGTGTGTGGTGGATCGGCGCAGCGCTGGTGGCAAGCCTGATGCTGGCGGGGGTGGCATTGTAGGGGTCGGGGCTTGGGGGTTGGGTATCAGAGGGCTGCCTGCCTGATCCCTGATTCCTGATCCCTGACCCCTGGGCAAGGGAGCAGATGAACGCAGTGTTGGAGTGGGATAACCTGTATTTCACCTTCCCGGGCGCAGCCGCACCGGCGCTGCGCGGGGCGACGTTGCGTCTGGAACGCGGTCAGCGCGTGGCTCTGCTGGGGCGCAACGGCGCGGGCAAGAGCACGCTGCTACTCCAGGCCAACGGCATCCTGCGGCCATCGTCGGGCGAGGTGCGCGTGGGCGGCACGCCGCTGGGCTTCAGCCGGCGCGGGCTGATCGCCGCACGGCGCCAGGTCGGTCTGGTCTTCCAGAACCCCGACGACCAGCTTTTCAGCGCCAGCGTGGCCCAGGACATCAGCTTCGGGCCGCTCAACCTGGGGCTGAGCGTCGGTGAGACACGCCAGCGCGTCGCAACGGCGGCGGCCCTCTGCGAGATCGCTGACCTGCTCGACCGCCCGACTCACGCCCTGAGCGGCGGGCAGAAGACCCGCGTAGCCCTCGCAGGTGTGCTGGCGATGGAGCCGCAGGTGATCCTGGCTGACGAGGCAACCGCCGGACTCGACCCGTGGATGCGCCAGCAGGTCTTTGCGATTTTCAACCGGCTGGTCGCGCAGGGCACAACGGTGTTACTGGCGACGCACGACCTGGATGTGGCGCATCACTGGGCCGACCTGGTGGCGGTGATGGACGCCGGGCGGGTGATCGTCGCCGCGCCGCCCAAACAAGTCTTCGGCGACCCGACCCTGCGCGATCTGCTCGGGCCGTCGTCGCCGTGGGCGGCAGGCGAGGTGGACACGTATGCACCACGCTGATCGATTGACCATCACGGCGCGGTGCCGTGCGCTGCTGATCGCGATGGTGACCGACGTGCTGCTCGGCGACCCGCCGAATCACTGGCACCCGGTCGTCGCGCTGGGCGGTTGGATGCGCCTGGGCGAACGGCTGGCGCCCCAGGATACGCGAGCGCGCTTTGGCTGGGGCGCGGCCTGGCTGGCCGGCGGGATCGCGCTCACGGGTGCAACGACGGTGCTGCTCCCGCGGCATGGGCTGCTTCAAGGGCTGGCCGCCTCGACGCTCCTGGCCTATCGCGGGCTGGATCGCGCAGTCGGTGAGGTGCAGGCAGCGCTGGACACGGACAACCTGGACGAGGCGCGGCGGCTGCTGAGCTGGCATCTGGTGAGCCGGCCCACCGCCGACCTGTCGCCGGAGGAGGTCGCCGCGGCCGCGATCGAGTCGCTCGCTGAGAACCTCTCCGACAGCCTGGTGGCGCCGGCCCTGGCCTATCTCGCGGGCGGGCTGCCTGGGATGGCGATCTACCGGCTGGTGAATACCGCCGACGCGATGTGGGGCTACCGCACCGAGCGCTACGAGCAACTGGGCAAGGCGGCAGCCCGCCTGGACGATGTGCTCAACCTCCTGCCAGCCCGCCTGACGGCGCTGCTGATCACCACGGCCGCCCAGTTTGTAAATGGGCGCGGCGTGGAGGCCTGGCGCGTCGGGCAGCGTGACGCGGGCCGCACCGCCTCGCCCAACGCCGGCTGGCCGATGGCTGCGATGGCCGGCGCCCTCGACACGACCCTGAGCAAGCGCGGCCACTACACGCTTGGCGACGGAGCCTGTGCGCCCGATGCGGCGCTGATCGCCGAGGCGCGAACGATCGCACGGGTGGTATGGCTAGTGATCGGTGTGACGCTCATTGCGGGCGCTTGTCGGGAGGATGCCTGATGCCTACACTCCCACGCCTGCTCCTGGCCGCGCCGATGAGCGGCAGCGGCAAAACCACGCTCACTGCCGGCCTGATCGCCGCGCTCACCGCTCGGGGGTTAACCGTCGCGCCCTTCAAGTGCGGGCCGGACTACATCGATCCGAGCTACCTCGCGCTCGCCGCCGGCCGCCCCTGCCACAATCTTGATTCCTGGCTCGTGCCGCCGGAGCAGATCGCCGGCATCCTGGCGCGGCGCAGCGCGAGCGCCGACCTGGCGGTCGTCGAAGGAGTCATGGGGCTGTTCGACGGCTATGCCGGCGAAGACGATGCTGGGAGCAGCGCCCAGATCGCCCGCCTCACGGGGACTCCCGTCGTGCTGGTGCTCGATGTACGTGCGATGGCCCGCACCGCCGCCGCCCTCGTCGCCGGCCTGCGCGACTTCGATCCACGCATCAGAGTCATCGGGGTGATCCTCAACCGGGTGGGCAGCCTGCGTCACGCACAGATGGTGTCCCGGGCGATTGAGGAATACACTGGGCTGCCGGTGCTTGGATCGCTCCAGCGCGACGAGACAATCACGTTGCCGGAACGCCACCTCGGCCTGATCCCAACAGCCGAGCCGGGGCGCTGGCAGGCATGGCTCACCGAGGTGCGCGCCCGTGTCGAGGCCGGGGTCGATCTGGATTTGCTGCTTGAGCTGGCACGCACAACGCCGCCCTTGAGCAAAGGGCAGGATGTTGCCTTCTCTCTCCCAAGCCCTGACTTCCGACTCCCGGCCCCGGTGATTGCCGTTGCCCGCGATGCAGCCTTCAGTTTCCTGTATGAAGAAAACCTGGATCTGTTGCGCGCCGCAGGGGCGGAGATCGCCTTCTTCAGCCCGCTCGCCGATAGTGCGTTGCCGGCGGAGGCAGCTGCGATCTACCTGGGCGGCGGCTTCCCCGAGCTTTATGCGCTGCAACTGGCGAACAACCATGTGGTGTGTACGGCAATCCGTACTGCGGCCGAGCGTGGTATGCCAATCTATGCCGAGTGCGGCGGATTGATGTACCTGACTGAGTGCGTTGTTACTGCCGCAGGCGACTCCCTCCCGATGCTTGGATTGCTCCCAGGGCGATCCGTGATGACCCCTCAGCTCACCCTGGGCTACCGCACCGTGCGTGCCCAGACCGACACCTGGCTCTGGCAAACCGGCGAGACGGTGCGTGGGCATGAGTTCCACTACTCGGTCTGGGAAGGGCGCCCCACCGATCTGCCGCCGCTCTACACCTGCCTGCCCGACGCGTTTCGCACCGACGAGCGCCCCGAGGGTGCCCACTGGAAGCAGATCCTCGCATCATACGTTCATATCCACTGGCTTGCCTATCCGGCCCTTGCTGCACGCTTCGTCGCAGCGGCGAAGGCGTTTCGGCAGCGTCCATTCCCAGACTGGAAGGAAGCATGAGCCTGCTAAACGAGACAATCAACCGCATCCGCCCGCTCGATCCGCACGCTATGGCCGCTGCGCGCACCCGTCAGGATCAGTTGACGAAACCGCAGGGCGCGCTCGGTCGCCTGGAGGCGCTCTCTATCCAGATCGCCGGGATCACCGGCGATCCCCGCCCATGCCTGCGCGCTCCCGCTGTCGTGGTGATGGCCGCCGATCACGGGATTGCGCGGCAGGAGGTCAGTGCGTATCCGCGTGACGTCACGCGCCAAATGGTGCTGAACTTCATATCGGGCGGCGCGGCAATCAATGTGCTGGCTCATCACGTTGGAGCCAGGGTTGTGGTGGTCGATATGGGCGTCGCAAGTGAACTGCCGGAGACCCCCGGCTTGATCGTGCGGAAGGTGGCACTCGGGACAAACGATCTATCGGTCGAGCCGGCAATGAGCCGCGTCCAGGCTCAGGCGGCGCTGGAGATCGGCATGACGGTGGCCGATGCGTTGATCGACGCCGACGTTGATGTCATCGCCACCGGCGATATGGGGATCGGGAACACCACTGCCGCAAGCGCGATCACGGCTGCGATCACCGGGCGCGCTGTCGCCGAGGTAACCGGGCGCGGCACGGGTGTTGATGATGTTCGCCTGGCGCATAAGATCGCCGTGATCGAACAGGCACTGGCGCGCCATCACCCTGACCCAACCGATGGACTGCAGGTGCTGGCGACGGTTGGCGGTTTCGAGATCGGCGGGCTTGCCGGGGTCATGCTCGGTGCCGCTGCGCGGCAGATTCCGATTGTTATCGATGGCTTCATCTCCGGCGCGGCGGCCTTGGTCGCCTGCACACTGGCGTCTACCGTGCAGCCATATCTTATTGCTGCTCACCGGTCGGTTGAGCAGGGCCATCAGTCGATCCTGGTGCATCTCGATATGCAGCCGCTCCTTGATCTCGGCATGCGTCTCGGTGAAGGGACTGGTGCAGTTCTGGGCGTCTCACTCTGTCAGGCGGCCTGTAAGGTGCTGGATGAAATGGCGACCTTTGCGGAAGCCGGAGTTACGGACCGATCATGAGCAACAGAAGCTGGCAGACCGGCCCGCTTGGGCAACTCGACATCGCCACGCGATTTCTGACGACCTTCCCGCTGCCCTGGCCTGCAGCAACGCAGCGTGATGGAATCGCCAGGGCCCTACCATTCTTCCCGCTCGTGGGGGCCATGATCGGTGTGGTGCTGCTGGGAATTGGCGCGGTTGCCGGCCTGTTCTGGCCGCCACTGGCGCAGGCAGTGCTGATCGTGGTCGCATGGGGCATCCTCACCGGTGGGTTGCATCTCGATGGCGTGAGCGATACGTTCGACGCGGTGATGAGTTGGCGCCCGCGCGAGCGCAAGCTGGAGATCTTGAAAGATAGCCGCATTGGCGCGATGGGGGCGCTGGCGCTGGTTGCCGTGCTGCTCTTGAAAGTGACGCTGCTTGCCGGCGCCGGCGCGATCTGGTGGTGCGCCGTTCTGAGTACGCCCATCCTGGGTCGCTGGGCAATGATCTACGCCATTGCACGTTTTCCGCCGGCCCGTGCGGATGGTCTCGGCAGCAGCGTGCAAGGCCGGTTGCGTACTGTCCATCTGGTTGTCGTCAGTAGTGCAGTGGCCCTGGCTGTTGCCGGAGTAGCCGGCGTGGCCGGGCTCTGTGGGTTCCTGCTCGTTGGTATTGGCGCGCAGATCCTCGGGCACTGGTGGACGCGTGATCTTGGCGGACTCACGGGCGACACCTATGGGGCGATCTGTGAGCTGACGGAAGTCATTGCTCTGGCGACCCTTACCGCAGTTGCGAGGTTCGCGCTATGAGTACCATCATTGTGTTCACCGGTGGGGCGCGCAGCGGCAAGAGCGCCCGCGCCGAGCAGTATGCGGCTCGGCTGAACCGCCCGGTGCTGTACCTGGCGACTGCCGAGGCCCGCGATGACGAGATGCGCGCACGCATCGCCCATCACCAGGCCCGCCGTCCGGCGTCCTGGGCCACTCGCGAGGAGCCGCTCGCAGTCGCCGCGGCCCTGGCCGCCCTCGCGCCCGGCTCAGCCGTGCTCCTCGACTGCCTCTCGCTGCTGGTCAGCAACCTGCTGCTCGCCAACGAGGCCGACCCCGAGCCACCGATCGCGGCGGAGGTGGCAGCGCTGCTGCGCGTGGCCCGTGAGCGCGACCTGGAGCTGATCGTCGTCACAAACGAGGTCGGCATGGGCATTGTGCCGGCCTACCCGCTCGGTCGGGTCTACCGCGACCTCCTCGGCCGGGCCAATCAGCAGGTTGCCGCGGCTGCCGCCGAGGTCTATCTGGTGGTCTGCGGCATCCCGGTGGAGTTGAAGGCGCTGGAGGCGACATGGACGCGAACGAGCGGGTAGCGCATGGCGCGCTCGATCACGCCGAACTGGCAGCGCTCGGGGTTCGAGCCGAGCACCTGCTGGATTTTAGCAGCAATATCAACCCCTTCGGCCCACCGCCGGGCGTCCGCACGGCGCTGGCCGCGCTCGATCCGACGCCGTACCCGGATCGGAGTTGCTTGCAGCTGCGACGCGCACTGGCCGAGCGTCATGGGTGTGGAACGGAAGCCATCCTGCCGGGCAATGGCGCGAACGAACTGATCCACCTGATCGCCCGTGCCCTCTTGCAGCCCGGCGATACCACTCTGGTCATCGAACCTACCTACGGCGAGTATGCTCACGCGAGTCGCTTGATCGGGGCGCAGGTCGTCGAGATTCGAACCCGCCCCGCGACCGACTTTCGCCCCGACCTCCAAGCGCTAGTGGCGCTGGTAGAGCGGCTGCGTCCGCGGCTGACCTGGCTCTGTACGCCGAACAACCCGACTGGAACAGCGGCGTCGCCGCAGTTCATCCAGACGCTTTCGGAAACCTGTCTGGCGTATGGTGGACACCTGGTGCTCGATCGTTCGTACGCCGACCTGCAGCGATCAGGCGCTGTACCCTCACCGATAACAGCGCCGGTGTTGTCCTGCCTGATCAGCCTCCACTCACTCACGAAGAGCTATGCGCTGGCCGGGCTGCGCCTGGGCTACATGCTGGCTACACCGGAACTGATCACGCGCGTTGGTGCCTATCAGCCGGCCTGGAGCGTCAACAGCGCGGCGCAGGTTGTCGGGTTGGCCGCCCTGGACGATCACACCTTTCTTGCCACGACGCTGCCACACCTCTGGGCGGCCAGCGACATGCTCTACACCGGCATCAGTGGTCTCGGTTCCCCAATCTGGCGCGGGGCGTTGCCCTTCCTGCTGGTGCGAACCGGCGACGGCGCGACGACCCGAACGATGCTGTTGAATCGAGGCATTATGGTGCGTGACTGCGCCTCGTTCGGACTGCCCGAGTGGGTGCGGGTCGCGCCGCGCCGACCGGAAGAGAACGAGCGGCTGATTGTGGCCTGGAAGGAGATCCTATGACCGCGCCCGTTGTGATGATCCTGGGCACCGCCTCTTCAGTCGGCAAGAGTACCCTGGTCGCGGCGCTCTGCCGGATTGCAGTTCGGCGCGGCATCCGGGTGGCGCCGTTCAAGGCGCAGAATATGAGTAATAACGCCGCTGTCACCGCCGACGGCGGCGAGATCGGACGGAGTACCGCGGTACAGGCAGCAGCGGCCCGGATCGCGCCCACGACGGCGATGAACCCGATTCTGCTCAAGCCCGAAGGCCAGCGCCGCAGCCAGATCATTATCGAAGGGAAACCCTGGCGTACGCTTGATGCGCTCGACTACTGGCAACGCAAGGACGTGCTCTGGGAAGTTGTCACCCGCAATCTCGACGCGCTGCGAGCGCAGTATGATCTGGTGATCGCCGAAGGCGCCGGCAGTCCGGTGGAGTTGAATCTCAAGCCGCGCGACATCGTCAACACCCGTGTGGCAACCTACGCCCAGGCCCGCACGCTGCTGGTGGGCGACATCGACACCGGCGGCATTTTTGCACAACTCCTCGGTACGCTGATGTTGCTGGAGCCGGAGGAACAGGCGCTGGTGCAAGGCTTGATCGTCAACCGGTTTCGCGGTGATCCAGCGCTATTCACCGATGGGATCACCATCCTGGAGCAGCGCAGCGGTGTACCGGTGCTGGGCGTGGTACCCTGGATCGACGATCTGGGCCTGGCCGAGGAAGACGCAGTAGCGCTCGAACGTAGCCCGACGCCGTATGCCGAGGGCCTGACGATCGCCGTGGTCAAGTTACCGACGATCGCCAACTTCGACGATTTCGACCCATTGGCCGCCGAGCCGGGCATCGTTGTACGCTATATTGAACGACCCGAGCAACTGAGCGGCGTGGCGGCGGTGCTTCTCCCCGGCGTCAAGCACACCCTGGCTGCCCGACGCTGGCTGCGCGAACGCGGCTTTGATGCTGCGTTGCACACCTTCACCGGTCCGATTGTCGGCATCTGCGGTGGCTACCAACTCCTTGGCGAGCGCATCAGTGACCCGCAAGGCGTGGAAGGCGCCGGTGGCGACGAGTTGGGCCTTGGGCTCCTACCAGTGACGACGGTATTCGCCAGCGAGAAACAAACCGTTCAGGTAGCCGGCGAGTCGCTCGCGCCCTGGGCGCCGGGCGCGCTAATCAACGCCTATGAGATTCATATGGGCCGCACACGCGCTGTGAGCGACGGCGCGCACCTGGCGCGCATCACCCGGCGCGGTGCCACGCTGAGCGACGCTCTCGACGGCTGCGTTGTCGACGGCGGGCGTATCTGGGGTTGCTACCTTCACGGCCTCTTCGGCAACCTCGAGTTCCGGCGCGCCTGGCTGCGCACGCTTGGCTGGCAGGCTACCACAACGTCCACTCGCGCCGATTCGTACGATCGGCTGGCGGATGTGGTGCAAATGGCCGTCGATCACCAGCACCTCGATCGAGTCCTTATAGTCTGATTTCATCCATCCTCACCGATGCCCCCGCACCCTCCCTATGCGATGATCGCTGTATCGCCTGTATCCAGCAGCGTTCGTTCGTCAGGGAGGGTTTGTTATGCCTGAGTCCACTACCAAT
>JACAEO010000210.1 GCA_013388805.1 Chloroflexota bacterium | reverse complement strand
GGCATGACCCCGCGGCCGTCCCGCCAGGAACGCCACCTGCCGGCGGGGTCCGGGGCGGAGCCCCGGCCCGGGGGCGCGGGGGCGGCGCGCCCCGCCAGCCGCCCCGGGGCAGAACGACGCGCCCCGCCAGCCCCGTGGCCGCCCACCGGGCGAGAGATGGTATAATGGGCTGAGCCGGCGCAGCCGGGGCGGCGCCATCCCCGGCATCATCGTGGTGTAGCGAGCAGCGATGGAGTTGAACGACCTCCAGGCCCAGCGTGCCGCCAAGCTTGAGCGGCTGCGCACTGCGGGGATTGACCCGTTTCCCACCCGCGCGACACCGACCCACCGGGTGGGGGAGGTGCTCGCCCACTTCGATGACCTGGCCGCCAGCGCAATTTCGCTGACCCTCGCCGGACGGATTGTCGGCGCCCGCCGCGTGATGGGCAAGATCGCTTTCGCCCATATCGAGGACGGTAGCGGGATGCTGCAGCTCTGGATCAGCCGCGCCGACCTCGGTGAGACCTGGTTCGAACGCTTCCGCGACGAGCTCGATACCTTCGATATCATCCAGGCCAGTGGTACGCTGCGCCGTACGAAGACCGGCGAGCCCTCGCTCTTTGTGACGGCGATCACCCTGCTCGCCAAGGCGATCAATCCGCCCCCCGAGAAGTGGGCCGGGCTGCAGGATGTCGAGGAGCGCCAGCGCCAGCGCTACCTCGACCTGATCGTCAATCACGAGGTGCGCGAGACGTTCCGCGCCCGCGCCCGCGCCATCACCGCGATGCGCCGCGTGCTTGATGCGCAAGGGTTCCTGGAGGTGGAAACCCCGGTGCTCCAGCCGATCTACGGTGGCGCTGCGGCCCGGCCCTTTACCACCTTCCATAACACCCTTGGCCAGAGCCTCTACCTGCGTATTGCGACCGAGCTCTACCTCAAGCGGCTGATCGTCGGTGGTTTCCCCGGCGTCTACGAGATTGGTAAGAATTTCCGTAACGAGGGCGTGGACCGCAGCCACAATCCCGAGTTTACGATGATGGAGTGCTACCTCGCCTACGCCGACTATAACGCGATGATGAGTCTGGTCGAAGAGCTTATGCGCGAAATGGCGATCGCCGCCACCGGCGCACCCCGCGCCTGCTATCAGGGCCAGGAGATCGACTTCGGTCGCCCGTGGGCGCGCATCGCGATGGCCGATGCGATCGCCGAGCGGACCGGGATCGATATTCGCGAGGTCGTCACCCTGGGCGCGCTCAACGAGGCGATCGCCGAGGCCGGGCTCAAGCTTGAGCGCAAGCCCACCTGGGGCAAACAGGTCGATGAGTTGTTCAGCGAGTATGTGCAGCCATTCCTGGTGCAGCCCACCTTCATCATTGATTATCCGGTGGAGCTCTCGCCTCTGGCCAAGCGCAAGCCCGATCAGCCCAACTTCACCGAGCGTTTCGAGGCCTTCGCGGTGGGCATGGAGCTCGGTAACGCCTTTACCGAGTTGAATGACCCCTTTGACCAGGAGCAACGCTTCCTCGAACAGGGCCGGGACTTCGCCGCGGGCGATGAAGAGGCCCACCAGATGGATCGTGACTTTCTGAATGCCTTGATGTACGGTATGCCACCGACCGGTGGTCTGGGGATGGGGATCGACCGGATCATGATGGTCCTCGCCGACCGGCCCAACATCCGCGAAGTGATCCTCTTCCCGCATATGCGGAAGCGCGAAGAGTAACGCCGCCCACGCGGCTGATGCGCCAGAGGAGTTGCGTGATGCCCCGCTCTTTCACGATCGAGCGCGAAAATCTGCCCCAGGTGGTGCAGGGCTGGTTGCGCGCCGTGGGCCTGGGCGAAGAAGACGTGGTTGAGATCATCTTCACCGAGCATGAGGTGCTGCTGCGGCGCCCGATGAGCCCCCAGTTGCGCGCCTGGGCCAGTGGGGTGAGCGATAAGTACGATAAGGCGTTTCGCCAGATCGCGGGGCTCTGAGCGGTGCAGCTGAACTGGTGCCAGCGGCCCTGCGCCATGGGCGTGGTTGCATGTGTCTACCATGAACTACCTCACACGAGATGAGCTCCTCGATCTGCACGCCTACGCGGTGGAGCGCTACGGCGGGCTGCTCGGCATCAAGAGCCAGGACCGGCTGCAATCGGTGCTGAATGCGCCGCGTCAGGAGATGTTTGGCGCCGAGCTCTACCCCGATCTCTGCAGCAAGGCCGCCGCGCTGGTCTATCTGCTGGTTAAGAGCCACCCGTTCGTTGGCGCGAATGAGGCGACGGCGTTGCTGGCTCTGCTCCGTTTCCTCGATCTGAACGGGGCTGCCCTCAAGCCAGAGATCAGCGCTGGCGAACTGGCCTATGTGTTTCGTGCATTGAGCAACTCCGATATGGACAAGGAGGGGCTCGAGCGGTGGCTGCGCGACAGCATTGCGTAAGGGCGAAGCCATGACCCGCGTTTTCATCAATGGCATCGATGGGTTGCTCGGCGCCCGGGTGGCCGAGTTGCTCAGCCTCAGCCCCGAGGTGCGCATCGTCGGCCTTGGGCGGAGCAAGCCGCCCGCGCCGGTCGGGCGCGCCGAGTGGCTCGCTGCGCGTCTCACGGGCAAGCAGATCGCCGAGTTGCTGCGCGCCGAGCACATCGATGTGGTCATCCACCTCGATTTCGCCGGCGCCGAGCGACCAGCCGAGAGCCGTGAGCATGCGGTGCAGCATAACGTTATCGGTACGATGGAGTTGCTCGGCGCCTGCGCTGCTACTGGCGTGCGGCGCATCCTGCTGCGTAGCCACATCGGCGTCTATGGCGCCAGCCCGCTTAACCCGACGCTGATCGCTGAGGATCGCCCGATCGCTCGCAGTTCGCTCAGTGGCATCCTGCGCGATTTCGCCGAGGTCGAGCAGTTCGCCGCCGACTTTGCCGCCCGGCGGAGTGAGCCGGTCATCGTCCCCCTGCGTCTCGCTCCCCTCATCGGCGCGTGGTCGCCCCTGGTCGACTACCTGCGTAGCCCCGGGCCAATTGTCCTGGTGGGCTTCGACCCGCGCATCCAGTTGCTCGGGCTCGACGATGCGGCCGATGGCTTTGCCCGCGCTGCCTTGACGGCTGCCTGCGGACCGTTCAACCTCGCCTCCGATGATACGCTGCGCCTCGGTCAGGCGATCAGGCTCGCTGGCCAGCAGCCACGCGCCGTGCTCGAGCCCGTCGTGAGCCTGGCCCTCACTATGGGCAACCGCGATATCCTTGGCCACTGGCCGTTTGACCTGAGCTTTCTTCGCTACAGCTGCGTGGTCGATACGCAGCGAGCCAGGTGCGAGCTTGGCTGGGCGCCTCGCCAGAGCGCCGCTGATCTCCTCCAGTCGATGCGCGCCAATGGGCGCCTCAACGATGATCGGGCGGCATCCGAGGCGGCACTCCGTGAATTTCTCGCCCGAAGGAGCTAGCCTGTGAGTGAAGATACCCTCCAGCACGAGTCCCCCGCCGCGGAGCCCGCTCCCGAGCACGGCGATGGGGCCACCCCCGTCGCCGAGCCGGTTCCCGCGGACAGCGCCGCGCCAGTCGCTGCGGCCGCTGAGCCGGTTCCCGTGGACAGCGCCGCGCCAGTCGCTGCGGCCGCTGAGCCGGTTCCCGTGGACAGCGCCGTGCCAGTCGCTGCGGCCGCCGAGCCGGTTCCCGCGGACAGCGCCGCGCCAGTCGCTGCGGCCGCTGAGCCGGTTCCCGTGGACAGCGAGCCTGTTCTGCTGCTCGCCCCGCCAGCCCACGACAGCGCAGTTGCCGCCACGGAAGAAACCGCCGCGGTGGGCGAGCCGAAGCCGCGCCGCGCGGCACGCAAGGCGCCTGGGACGGACACCGCCGCCGCGGTGGGCGAGCCGAAGCCGCGCCG
>JACAEO010000101.1 GCA_013388805.1 Chloroflexota bacterium | reverse complement strand
GGCGGGTGGCGCCGCTGGCCCTGGCCGCGGTGGCGGCCCTCCGCCGCGGGCCGTCGGCGGCCGCCTGGCGGCGCGCCCTGCCCGGGCTCGCGATCGCCGCCCTGGCTGGCGCGCTCACCGTCGCACCGCTGGCAGCCTACATCCTGGGTGACCTGGAGGGCTACAACCGCCGGGTTGGCAGTGTCTCCATTCTCGATAGCAGCACCCCGACGAACCGCGCGCCCGTCGCGCTTGTGCTCGACAACCTGGGGCGCTACCTGCTGATGTTCCACCTGCGCGGCGACTTCAACGGGCGCCACCACATGCCGAACGCGCCCATGCTCGACCCCGTGGCGGGGTTGCTGCTCGCCCTGGGGCTGGGGCTGGCGCTGCCAGCGGTGCGCCGGCAGCCAGGAGTGGCGGCAGTGCTCGCCCTGGGCGCGATCTATCTCATCCCGGGCGTCTTCAGCGGCAACGCGCCCCACGCCATGCGCTCGCTCGGCACCCTTGCCCCCGCGGCCATGCTGGCCGGCCTGGGGCTCGCCGCCCTGGCGCCAGCCAGGCGCCCGGCACTGCTGGCCATCCCACTAGTGGCGAGCCTGGCCTTCAACAGCTGGCTCTACTTCGGCGTCATGCGCGTGGAGCCCCGGGTCTACGGCGAGTTTGACCTGGTGGAGACGGCCATGGGCCGGCTTGCCGCCGCTGCGACGACCAGCGGCGACCCGGCGGTGCGTGTCTTCATCCCCGAGGATCTGGCCGGGAGCGACACGGTACGCTTCCTGACCTGGGGGGCACCGCCGGAGCGCTACCACGGCGCGCCACTCCCACCGGCAGGCGCGGCGCTGGTCCTGCTGCCAGGCGATGCCAGCGCCGCGGCCCAGGCCGCAGCGCTGGCGGCGCTCGGCCCCGACGGCGTCGCGCTCGGCCCGGTGGCCAGCTACCCCGGGAGCGAGCGGCCTCTCGTGCTCGCCTTCGGACGAGGGGCGGCAGCGGCGCGGCTGGTAGGGGCGGCGGGGCGTTAGCGGAAAGCCTGTTTCCCACGCCCCGTCCGGAGCGCCGATGGCCCCTCAGCGCCCGTCGAGCGCGGCGAAGGTATGGCGGGCGATCATCTGCTCCTCGTCGGTGGGAATGACCCAGGCCGACACCCGGCTGTCGGGGGTGGTGATGCGTGGCCCGTGGCCGGCGTTCGCCTCCGGGTCGAGCTGCAGACCCAGCCAGGCCAGGCCACGGCAGACCCGCTCGCGGATCGCCGTGGCGTGCTCGCCGATGCCCGCGGTGAACACCAGGCCGTCGATGCCGCCGAGTACGGCGGCCAGTGCGCCCGTCTCGCGAATGATGCGGTAGACGAAGTAGTCAATCGCGAACGCGGCGCGCGGATCGCTACTGGCGAGGAGGGTACGCATGTCGTTGCTGATCCCTGACAGGCCAAAGAGACCGGAACGCTTGTAGAGCAGGTCCTCGATCTGCTGGGCGGCCATGCCCTTTTCCTGCATCAGGTAAAGCAGCACCCCCGGATCGATCTGGCCGCAGCGCGTGCCCATGGGCAGGCCATCGAGGGCGGTGAAGCCCATCGTGCTGTCGATGCTGCGCCCCGCGCTGATCGCGCACATGCTGGCGCCGTTGCCCAGGTGCGCGACGACCACGCGCCTCCCGGCGATCTCCGGGGCCACCGCGGGCAGCGCCTGGGCGATGTATTCGTAGGAGAGGCCGTGGAAGCCGTAGCGCCGCACCCCTTCGGCGTAGAACTCCTCAGGGATGGCGAAACGATCGGCCACCGGGGGGTGGCGGCGGTGGAAGGCGGTGTCGAAGCAGGCCACATTCGGCACGCCGGGGAGGAACTCCATCGTCGCGCGGATGCCGGCCAGGTTGGCCGGCTGGTGCAGCGGCGCCAGCGGCACGAAGCCCTCCAGGTCGCGGAGCACCGCATCGTCGATCACGACGGGCGCGCTGTAGTCTGGCCCGCCGTGCACCACCCGGTGGCCGATGCCGTGCAGTTTGTGTTCGGGGAGTTTCGGATCAAGATAGTTGGCTAGCTGCTCCAGCGCATAGGCATGGCCCCGGCCCGGCGGGGGATTCGCCCAGCTGTCCTCGTGCACCACTGCGCCCGTTTCGTCCTGCACCTTGAAGCGCGGCTCTGTCCCGATACCCTCGATCTGCCCCGCATAGCGTACTGCGAACATCGTGTCACCGTGATGACCGAACACGGTGAACTTGATGCTCGACGACCCGGCGTTTATCACGAGAATGGTTGTGCGCACAGAGGCCTCCTCAAGCGATGTTTGCGCGCTACGGTCACGACCTTTCAGATACGGCGCTGCTCAAGGTCCTGCCTCTAGACTGCCGCGGGCGTCTGAGCGTTGCGGCGCGCATGGGCCAGCAGTACGGCCACGGCGCAGGAGGCCAGCCGTGAACGCACGCTGTCGGCGCGGCTGGTGAGAATGATCGGCACCCGCGCGCCCAGCACGATCCCCGCCGCCTCGGCTCTGGCGAGGAAGGTCAGCTGCTTGGCGAGCATGTTGCCCGACTCGAGGTCCGGCACTACCAGGATGTCGGCCTGCCCCGCTACCGGCGAGCGCAGGCCCTTGGTCTGCGCTGCCTCCATGCTGATCGCGTTGTCGAAGGCCAGCGGTCCGTCGAGAATCCCGCCGCTGATCTGCCCCCGGTCGGCCATCTTGCACAGCGCTGCAGCATCGATGGTGGCCTGCATCGCGGGGTTGACGGTCTCGACCGCGGCGAGGATAGCCACCTTCGGCTCGTTGATCTGCAGCACCAGCGCCAGATCGATCGCGTTCTGAACAATGTCGCGCTTGGCTAGCAGGTCGGGGGCCACGTTGACCGCGCCATCGGTGATGATCAACGGTTTGGGATAGGTTGGCACGTCCATCACGAAGCAGTGGCTGATGCGCCGCCCGGTACGTAGCCCGGTCGTGGCATTCACCACTTCGGCCAGCAGTTCGTCGGTGTGCAGGCTGCCCTTCATCAGTGCCTCGGCTTCGCCGGCGCGCACCAGGGCAACGGCCCTGGCTGCCGCGTCGTGACTGTGCGCGGCATCGACGAGCGGGTAGGGACTCAGATCGATCCCGAGGCGCTCGGCCACCGCGCGGATCCTGGCCTGTGGCCCCACCAGGATGGGCCTGATCAGTCCCTCGCGGGCCGCATCCACTGCTGCGGTCAGCGAGGCCTCGTCGCAGGGGTGGGCCACCGCCACTGTGATCGGCTCCTGGCGCCGGGCCGCGTCCATTAGCAGCGCGTAGCCGTCGAACGTGTTGTCACCGGCCATTGCAGCCGGCGCGTTGTGCGTACTCGTCATCTCCGGCTCCTCCCTTGCTCATCTGGGCGGCAGATGCGCCGCAGCCGCCCGCGGCCTGTCGCTCCAGACGCCTCCATCATGGGCACGATGCTGCCGCCTGTCAAGCCGGGACGCCCCACGCCCGGTGGCTCATGGTTTTTAAGCATTCAGTTGACCCGTACCGTTGGCGTAAACGCAGTTCTCCGCGTCAGTTAGCCTGGTCTAGCCGCATTCAGTTGGGTAGACGCCCGTACCGTTGGCGTAAACGCCCCGGCTACGGGATGCGAAGGCCGCCTGCGCGGCCTATACCCGTTTCAATTCTTAAAACGCGTAAGCCACGGGCTACCGCGAGCAACGTCCGCCTTCGCGAGCTATGACGGAATATATGCGCAAAGACCATGTGCCAGGCTACTGCTGGCAAACCTGGGTGCGCGGGCGTCCCGCCCGCATGCGGGCCGGAGGCC
>JACAEO010000172.1 GCA_013388805.1 Chloroflexota bacterium | reverse complement strand
ACCTGGCCCCGCCCTTCCTCAAGGCCCTGGCGGAGGCCGGCGCGATCCACCCCGCGCCCCCCGAATGGCAGCAGCGCCTCACCGGCGCCATCGAGCGCATGGAGCGCTGGTACGGCCCCGCGCGCGCTCACGAGCTCTGGTGGGAGCAGTACAGCCAGTGGGCACGCCTTGATGCCGAACAGATCGCTGAAGTCTAAATATTCCCAATTTAGAACTAGAAATGGCGCGTAGTTTTTGCTATAATGCAAAATGAGGTCAGTTATAAGTCAGGCCAGGCCGATCGGTTGACCGTCTCAGGCTCAACCAGCCGGCGTGTGTCGAAGTTCGCCCGCACCCGGACAGGCGAGCACGTTCGTTACCGCAGCGGCCCCGTGTAAGCCGGCAGCGAGCGACGATCCGGTGGTGACAGAGGAGGGCGACTATGTCCAACAGCGACAGCCTCGGGGGCCATCGGCTGCGCACCATCGCCAGTGAACTGGAGACGTTCCTGAGCGATATTCAGCGTGAGCACGGGCTGAGCAACAATACGATCACCTCGTACCGCTGTGATCTGCGCACCGCTGCGGCAGCGATAAGCATGCCGCTGGAGGTGGTCTCGACCAGCGATATCAAGGCGTTCCTGGCGAGCCGTGACGAGCAGCCGGGCACGACCAATCGCCGTATCGCCAGTCTGGGACGCTTCTTCCGCTGGGCCGTAGGGCAGGGCTACGTGGGCCACAACCCGGTCGACCAGGTGGGCGCCCGGTACCATGCTGAGCACCGTCCCCAGCCGATCGCCAATGAGAGCGAGCGCCGGGCGCTCGACGTGGCCATCAATGCCAGCCCACAGCCCTACCGCCTGATCTTTACCCTGCTGCGCGAGATCGGGGTGCGCACCGACGAGGTGCTCAATCTGAATGTTGGCGACGTGATCCTGGAGCCGGGGCGTGAGGTGCTGCTGGTACAGGACAGCAAGAGCGGCACCAAGCGGATGGTTGTGCTCACCCCCGACGCGATGCCACGCAGCCTGCGCGGTCTGCGGAGCTGGATCCGGGACCTGGGCGAGGATCTACCGCCGGATACGCCGCTCTTCCAGTCGTCGCGCGGCAACCGGGCCTCCTACGATACGTTGCACCGCCGCTGGGTGCAGGTATGCAAGCAGGCCCGCCTGGTGGATGTCGTCGACGGCAAGGAGGTGCCGCGCTATACGCTGCATCACCTGCGGCACACCGCCGCCGCCGAGTTGATCGCCTTCTACCCGGAGCAGGTGGTGCGCCGCATTCTCGGCCACCGCGATCCGCGCAGTACGCGCCGCTATGCCGAGATTGTGCGCGCCAACGGCTATAAGCCCAACGCCGCAGCCAGCAACGGCCAGTTCAGCCAGCGGCGCGAACAGCAGGCCTCCTGAGCGACCCTCAGGCGTTCAGCCAGGCGAGCAGCGCGGCCATGGTTGCCGCGTAACCCGGGCCACGGAACATGTTGTGGTTCGTGCCCGGTACCAGTTCGATGCGCCCCAGGCCCGGGCGGAGCGCTGCCCGTAGCTCCGCCAGCCGCTCGGGTGGGATGACGGTGTACGCCGGTTCGCAGACCAGCACGAGCAGCGGCACTGCCACCCGCCCGACCCGCTCCACCAGGCTCCAGCCCACCCGCGGCAGGAAGAAGCCCTCGACCTGCGCGCGGCGGCACTGCTCCAGCGCGATACTCTTCCAGTACACGTCCTCGTCGTGCCAGGCCGGATTGTTGGCCCGCACCGCCGGTCGCACCTGCGCAGCCGGTTCGCCAATGCCCACGAGGTAGTCGGGGAGGCGCGGCGCACCCCAGGTGGCCGCCATGGCCAGCGCCGGGTCGACCAGCGTCACCCGGGCGAGCGCGGCGCGCGCCGGGTGGACGCCGCCGGCCAGCGCCAGGGCGGTGGCCCCACCCCACGAGTGGCCGATCAGCCGCACTGCCTCGAGCCCCAGTTGTTCAATCACCCCACCAACCAGCCCCGCCACCGTGTCGATCGTGTGATCAGGACTCAGGTCACTCTCACCGTGGCCGGGCATATCCAGCGCGATCGGCCGGAAGCCGGCGGCACGCAGCGCCGGCCCGACCTGCCAGAAGGCCGCCGCACTGCTGGTGATACCGTGCAGCAATACCGCTGGCGGCCCGGCCCCGCCCCAGTCCAGGTAGCTCAGCCGCGTCGCCCCCAGGCGGAGATAGCCGCGCTCAGCGTTGATTGTGTATGGATGGCTCATCGTCAGGCACGTTTCAGTCCCGGGTATGCCACTTGACAGTTGCTCCACGGTCTCGCAGAACCGGTCGTGTGGAGCTGTAGAGCTGTGGAGGTGAAGACCGCATGGGTCAAGCGGGTTGCCAGCCTGACAGGCGCGCCACAGCTCGACACCTCAACACCTCCACAGCTCCACACGTCAGTGCCCCGACGGCTCGGGCTTGAAGCAATGGGGGTTGGCCCGCATCAGGTCGTCGGAGCTGCGAAAGCCCTGCAGGACCAGCGGCGTGCCCAGGCTGCCCAGCGCGACGATCGGGCCGGTGAGCATGAACGAGTAGCGCCCGGTGCGCTTCGGGTCGGGCAGCGAACAGTAGCGGGCGAAGCCCTCCTTGCCCAGCTCAGTCTCGACGTATTCACGGTCGGCGCCCAGCTTGAAGCCCTGGCCGAAACACTTGACCTGCAGCTGCCGCAGCACGGTCTTGTCGAAGTCGTGGAGCGTCTGGGTGATAAACATCCAGCCCACGCCGTACTTGCCGGTCATACGCACACTCTGGGCCAGGAGCGTGCGGGTGCGCATCCCATCGCTACTCTCGGCGGCGTGCTCGCCGGCGAAGAGATGGGCCTCGTCGAGCACCACCAGGGCATTCGACGCCTGGCCGCGGTTGAAGCTACGATGGATGACCTGGCGCAGCCGGGTGAGGATCTCGTTAAGCAGGAAGTAGGGTACGGCGTCGTGGGCGCCCTCCTGGGCGAAGGAGAGGACCACCACCTCACGGTCGCCCAGCACGCGCTGAATGAGCTGCGAGAGCGGGGTACGCCCGCCATCGGTGCGGAAGGCGGTCAGTGCGCTGGCCCAGACACGTTTGAGGCGGGCCTCATCGAGCTGGTAGCGCGCCAGCACATCCTGGGCGCGCTGGCCCTCGCCGGGGGTGGTGCCGGGGCGACTGGCGTAGATCACGTCGGCGAAGCGGGCCAGGTCACGCACCAGCAGCGGCAGGTCGGCCCCGCGCAGGTCGCGGACGGGGCGGCGCCGGCCCTCGCCGTCGGTCAACTCGGCCAGCAGCCCGGCCAGGCGCTCGCTGGCCTCGCGCTCCTTCTGGGCGCCTTTGAAGCCCAGGCTGTCGAAAAAGCCGGCTCGCCGCAGCGTCTCGGTGAAGGCCTCGGGGCCCTCGAGCGCCACCTCGTCGGTGCTGGCGACCGTCACCGGGCGGCTGGTGCGCAGGCTGGCCAGCAGGCGCCTGATGCTGAAATCCACCCGGTGGTCGCCGGCGGCAAAGCGGTCGCGCCCGAACTCGCCCTGGGGGTCGAGCACGAGCAGGCCCAGCTGCGGGTTGGCGGCAAAGCCGGCCAGCAACTGGGCGGCGAGGATAGACTTGCCACTGCGCGTCTGGCCGAAGATGCCGAGCATCACCGCTTCGCCGAAACCGCCGGCCTCGGTGGCGCCGAAGTGGCGCAGCGTGAGCGGCACGGGCAGCCCGTCACCGGGCGAGGTGCCGGCGTAGAAGATGCCCGGCTCGGTATCGACCAGGGCCTGCAGCACATCAGCGGTCGCAGGGAAGACGGGGGTGCCGCTTGGCGGCGGCGTCGCGAGGGTGGTGCGGCGGCGCACGCGCCCATCGTCATCGAGCAGGAAGACCCCGAGCGCGGTGAGCTGAGCGCTGGTCAGATCGCTCTCGCCGGAGAGGGCCGGCAGCGCGCCCTGGTGCTTGATCACGGCGCGGATGATCGGGTCCTCGTGCCAGCGGTTGCGGGTCACGATCCCGCCGAGCTGGCAGAGCGCCCGCTTACGATAGGCCCGGCCGTTGAAGCGCTCGACAACCTCAAACGTCACCCAGGCGTGGTCAAGCGCCCGGTCACGCGCCGTCTCGAGGATATCCACCGTGAAGGTCGTGGTGCTGTTTGGCGAGCCGATGACCGCGATTGGCTGCATGCATGTATGTTTCGCCCAAAAAAGCTAAACACTCGTTCTGATTATAGCAGCGTGCAAGCGCCTGTCAACTATGATACCATTTTGGCTTGCCGATTTTGGATTGTGGATTGCCGCGCATGGCGTTCCAATACGCTCTGACGGTAACACCTATGCGGGTTGCTCAATTCCAATTGGTATGATTCATGTCATTCCGAACGGCGCCGCAGGCGCAGTGAGGAATCTGGCGCTGCCCATGCGCCGCAACACCCCGCGCTGCGCGCCTCAGAACCAGATGCTTCATGTCATTCCGAACGGAGCCGCAGGCGCAGTGATACCATTTCCGATTGCAGATTTTGGATT
>JACAEO010000128.1 GCA_013388805.1 Chloroflexota bacterium | reverse complement strand
GGGGGGGGGGCGCTTGGCCCGGCGCAGGTCTGGATGGTCTCAGCCGTTGACGGCGCGCGCGTTGTGCTGGGCGACCAGGCCACGCACCGTCTCCACCAGTTCGTCCATGAAGAACGGCTTGGATAGATAGGCGCTCACGCCGAGGGCACGCGCCTCGCGGCGCAGATGGTCAGTGTCGTAGGCGGTCACCATCACCATGGGCGCGGTGACGCCGCGCTCCTTGAGCAGCTCGATGAGCTTCAGCCCGCTCATGCCGCGCAGATTGTAGTCGGCCACCAGCAGATCGAAGGGCTGCTGGTTCCAGAGCTCCAGCCCCTCCTCGGCACTGAGTACGGTGACAAACTCGTACGGGATGCCAAGTTCTGGCAGCGCCAGTTCGACGATACGCCCGATATGGTTGTCGTCTTCGACGAGTAAGATCCTGAGACGCTGGCTGAAAGCTGTCATGGCCGCCTCCCCGCGCTTGCCACTTCCGCTCCGTTGCCTGCACCGGTGGACGACGTGGCAGCTGGACGCGCTGCACCGGAGAACGTCATGGTGCCGTGCTAAGGTTGGAGCCTATCGTATCATACTCGACAACCGGAGGGCAAGTAACAGAATCGTTACCTGCCGCGTCTGGACGCGACTTTGACAGGCAAAATAGCCGAATCTATAATGCTCTATGGGCTACAATGTGTTCATCTGCTGCGATAGGAATGGCTCGCTATGTTCGGTCTGACCACACGGCCACGTCTCGCCGTTGCGGCGCTCTTCGGCTTTTACCTCTTTCTCTATCCCTGGTCGATCGCCTTGATTGCGCTGGACCGGGTGCCGGTCTGGGGCACCTGGATGGGTGGTGCGCTGCTGATCCTGCAGGGCGCCCTCATGGGGCTCTGGCTCGCCGTCAACTTCGGCCGCTGGGGCATCCTGGCCTCGCTATGGGTGCTCTTTCTCTCATGGCTGATCGAGCACGTCGGTGCGAGTACCGGCTTCCCATTTGGCTCCTATAGCTACACCGATGTGCTGCAGCCCCAGGTCTTTGGGGTGGTGCCGCTGGCTATCCCGTTCGCCTGGCTGCTGATCGTGACCTCGGCGATGGGTGTGGCGGGCCTGTTCCTCTATCCCGAGAATCGTACCACCGGGTCCGAGGCGCGGGTCAGCGTCGGACGGGTGCTGATCGCGACGGCATTTGCGCTTCTACTTGACGTAACAATCGAGCCATTCGCGGTGCATATCAATCACTACTGGACCTGGAGTGACAGCGATCCGGGCCTGTATTATGGTATCCCCGCCTCCAATTTTATCGCCTGGTGGTTCACCAGCCTGCTCTTGAGCTGGGTGCTGGCGCTCCATCGCAGTGGCGCAGCGCGGGCGACCCGCACTGCGCCGGGGAGGCACGGCCGTCCCTTCTGGCTCTGGCTGCCGCTGACGCTCTATCTCACGAATCTGACGATGTTCGTGGTGGTCAACCTGGCCCGTGGTCAGGCCACGGCGGCGATCATCGGCGGGCTGATCTTTGCCGTCATTGCCGGGCGGGGGGGTGTGCCGCGCCTGGTGCGGCGTCTCCGCGCGCGTGCTGAGCAGGAGAGCGGGGCGTAGGCAGCAGACGCAGCACGGCGTCAAACTGCTCGTCGATACCGCGGCGCCCGCGCAACAGCGGCCTGAAGCGCTCAAGGCGTTGTTCGAGCACATCATCGCGCAGCGCGTCACAGGCTGCGGTGAGCCGCCAGGTGATCTCGCGCAGCGTGGCGTCGGGATCATCCGGGGTGGCAGCGCGGTGCTGCGGCCCGATGCGGATATACGCCTGGGGATACTGGCGCCCGAGGAGCTCGTAGCGCAAGGCGACCGGGCACAGGTTCACGGCGCCGGCCTGAGCGATGATGCGCGCTATCCCGGGGAAGGTGACGAGTGGCCGCCGGTCGTTTGGCACGATCCGGCCCTGGGGAAAGATAAACAGCGCCCGTGGCCGTGTGCCGCCGCGTAGCAGCGCGGCGGCGTAGGCCTGCGATCGCCGCGCGTCCTCCGGGTCGTTCCGGTTGACGCTGAAGGCGCCGGACCAGCTGAAGAAGCGGTAGGCGCGCAGCTGCTTCTCCTCCATCAGCAGGTGCGCATCGAAACGCCCGCGGAGCACCACGCGGTGGATGACGTACATCAGGTAGCCGTCCCACCACGAGGCATGGTTCAGGTAGAGGATCAGCGGGCCGCCCCGCGGATCGGGCAGTGGGCCGTGGCTCTGCAGCCAGACCCGGTCGAAGAACTTCCAGATCGAGCGGCGGGCCAGCAGCCAGTAGATTGCCGCATCGAGCAGCGGGTGCTTGGCGGCAGGGATGGCCGGTTGGAGTTCGTCGGACGTCACAGCGGCTACACCCGGGCGTCCGGGTGCATATGGTGGGCACGGCTGAAGGCCTGGCGGGCAAGCGCCACCGCCTCGGCGATCAATTCGTCCGGGTCGGTGGCCGTGCCAACGTAGAGCTCGCCGATGCACTCCGCTTCCACCAGGTCGAGCGCGTGCCGCAGCGGCCACAGGCCGTGGGGCGAGTCATCGCCGATCGCCACCAGGGCCACGAAGCGACGGCGCACCGGTGGCGGCGCTGCGTTGAGCGCTTCGACCAGGCCGTGCAGGCGCGCGGGTAGCTCGCCGCCAGGCAGCGGGGTGACCACCAGCAGCACCTCGGCGTCAGCGATGTCGGCGAGCAGCGGTGTGGTCAACGGGTCGTCCAGGCTGGGGGCCTCGACGCTGATCAGTACTTCGCCCAGGTAGGCGGCGCGCTTGACCGGCGGCAGGGCGGCGAGCATGGCATTCAGGCACTCATAGGCCGGGCCGCTATCATTGGCGCTCCCGCAGATGCCCAGGGTGAAGAGGTAACCGTCGTGCATGGCTTGTCAGTCGTTTGTATTCAGAAGGGCGTTGGCAGTCCAGCCCGGCTGGTGGTGGGGCCAGTTGACGGGCGTGGCGAGGAATGGCTCGAAGTAGGCTTCGATCGCGCTGCGGGCCGCCACGGGGCTCTGCGCCTGGTGGACAGCAACCCGCAGCTGGCTGGCGTTGGGCAGCCCGACGACAAACTGGCCGATCAGCTGCTTGATCTTGTTCAAGGCGAGCCGGCCGGGCATCTCGGCCTCACACAGGTCCATATAGCCTAGCAGGAACGCCAGCTTATCGGCGGGCCCGGGCTGGAAGAGCGGTTCGCCGCGGCGGATCTGGGCGATCTGCAGGAAGATCCAGGGGTTTTCCATGGCGGCGCGGCCGATCATTACCCCATCGGCGCCGCTGTCGCGCAGGCGGATCAGGGCGTCCGCGGCGTGCTTCACGTCGCCGCTGCCGATCACCGGGATGCGCACCGCCTGCTTGACGGCGGCCACGCGCCCCCAGTCGGCGCTGCCCTTGTAGCCCTGCTCGCGGGTCCGCGGGTGCAGCGCGATCGCCGCGATGCCGGCGTCCTCCGCGATCTTCGCCGTCTCGAGAAAGTTGAGGCTCTGCTCGTCCCAGCCGGCCCGGAACTTTAGCGTGACGGGGATCTGTACGGCGGCCCGCACCGCCCGCAGGACGCGCCCGAGCTTCGGCAGGTCGCGCAGGAGTGAGGCGCCGTGGCCGCCGCCGGTGACCTTGGGCGAGGGGCAGCCGCAGTTGATGTCGAGGATGTCTGCGCCGAGCTGCTCGACGGTGTGTGCGGCAGCGGCGACCAGGTCCGGCTCATTGCCGGACAGCTGCATGGTGAGCGGGCGTTCCTCGGGCAGGTAATCTAGCAGATGGTGGCGCCTGAGCGCCTTCGGGCTCATACTGGCGGCGTTGGTCATCTCGGTGCTGACCAGCCCGCAGCCGCCGAGGCGCAGGATCATGCGCCGGAAGACGCTGTCGGTGACTCCCGCCATCGGCGCCAGGATGATGTTCGGCGCAATCCGCAGGTGTTCGACATGATAGGCTGTGGGCAGGGCCGCAAGCTCGCGCTCGGTCAACATGGTGGTCGTACCACTCCCGTGGATCAGCAGATAACTGCCAGATTATACCGATTCTGCTTGATGACATCGCATTGGCTCATCTCCACAGCTCTACAGCGCTACAGCTCTACAAAGCCCTGTGTGGCGCTGTAGAGCTGTGGAGATGAGCGGGACACTGCGGGATCGCCAATTCCACCTGGCATTATACCACTGCCGGCTCCTGCCACGCCGGCACGCCGCACAGTGCTCAGGGCTGATGCAACGATCCTGCAGGCAAACGCCGTTTTGCTCACGCCGGGTGCGCGGGTGTCCCGCCCGCGTACCCGGGTTTGCCAGCAGGATCGTGCAATGTCTCCGGGGTGGCTGCGCTGCCTATTCGCATCAGGTTTCGGGCAGACCCTCGCGCCCCCGCCGGGGCTGACCCTGATGCGTCTAGCTACGCGGCCCCACACCCCACTGCCGGAGGCGGACGTTGCTCACGCCCTGGCCTGACGTAACGTACGTGTTCACATGTCTCCTGGGAGCGAGGGCAGCTTGCCTCTCAGGGGTAGGGTTTTTGAGCGTTGCGCCTCCAGGCCCCGCATACCCCACCCCCCTACCCCCTCCCCTTCCAGGGGAGGGGGCCAGAATCTGGCGTTGCGGTGCGCCAGCTTCGCTGGCGC
>JACAEO010000059.1 GCA_013388805.1 Chloroflexota bacterium | reverse complement strand
TGATACCATTTCCGATTGCAGATTTTGGATTGCAGATTGCCGCACATGGCGTCACGATGAGCGATGACGGCAACGACAATGCGGAACTGCCAACTGGATTTGGTATGAGGAATCTGGCGGTGCCAATGCGCCGCATGACCCCTCGCGGAGCCTGCCCTGAGCGCAGCCGAAGGGCTCGGGGTGACATGGGTTGCTCCCGGCGCCACTGGCCCGCCGCCGGGCCATTGTGCGGCAATCTGCAATCCAAAATCTGCAATCGGAAATGGTATGACATGGGGTGGCGCTGGCCCACCGTGGCGCTGGCCCACAGTGCCGCCATGTCACCCTGCGCCCTTCGGCGAAGCTCAGGCTTTGCCCTGAGGCTCAGCCCGAAGAGGCAGGCCTCTCCGTCAAGCGGAGAGAGGGGCGAAGTCATCAGGACGCTATGCGCGGGCTTCACCTCTCCCGCTCAATGAGCGGGGTCAGGGGGGTGAGGGCCAGCAGCGCTGGACGTTGCATGAGCCCTGGGCCGACGGCCCGACGCGCCACTGCCTCGGCCCTACGCTGGTATAATCGGGAACAGGGCAGGCCGACCGCCGGACGCCCGAGGGGAACCCGATGCGTGCCACCGAGCTCGATGCCGTTGCGGCGCCACCCACCGCGCAGGCCTGTGCGCTCTCGCTCGTCATCCCCGTCTACAACGAGGAGGAGAGCGTCCCGCACATCTGCCGGCGCATCAGCGAGGTGCTCGCCGCCGCCCCTGAGCCCTACCGGGCCAGCTACGAGGTGCTGCTCGTCGACGACGGCAGTTCCGATGGTAGCTTCGCCGCCTGCCTCGCCGCGCAGCGCGCGGATGCGCAGGTGCGCATCATCCAGTTCCGCCGCAACTTCGGTAAGACCGCCGCCCTGCAGGCCGGCTTTCGCCACGCGCGCGGCGCTCGCGTCGTGACGATCGACGCCGATATGCAGGAAGATCCCGCCGATATGTTCCGCCTGCTGGCGCAACTCGACGCCGGCTACGATCTCGTATCGGCCTGGCGCGTTCAGCGCAACGATCCGCTCTCCAAGACCCTGCCCTCGCGCATCTTCAACAGCGTGGTCGCCGGCGTCACCGGCGTGGCCCTGCACGACTTCAACTGCGGCTTCAAGGCCTATACTCACGAGGTTGTGCGTGACCTGCGGCTCTATGGCGATCTGCACCGCTTCATCCCTGTGCTCGCGAGCCAGCAGGGCTTCCGCGTGACTGAGGTGCCCGTTGCGCATCGCCCACGGCGCTATGGCAAGAGCAAGTTTGGCGTGCGGCGCCTGGGCCGTGGCTATCTCGACTTCATCCAGGTGCTCTTTCTCACCAGCTACCTGCGCCAGCCGCTGCGTCTCTTCGGCACGATCGGCACCCTGCTGTTCCTCGCCGGCGGCCTGATCTCCGCCTACCTGACCGTGCTCTGGTTCCAGGGCCAGCGCCCGATCGGCGACCGGCCGCTGCTCACGCTGGGCGTGCTGCTGCTGATCACCGGGCTGCAGTTTGTCTCCACCGGCCTGATCGGCGAGATGCTGCGCTACAGCAGCTACCATCCCGACGACGAGTATGCCATCCGGCGCGTGCTCGAACCGCCGCAGCCACCCCTGACCCCTGACGAGTGACGAGCCAATGGTCGACAGCGTCTACACCAGCTCCAACCTGCAGAAGCACACCAGCGCAAACCCGCTTCAGCGCATGCTGCTGGCCCGCTTCCACACCAGGGCTGCCGCCCTGCTTGCCCGGGTCACGCCGATGCCACGGCGCATCCTCGACGCAGGCTGCGGCGAGGGTTTCGCGATGCGGGCCGTTCTCGGCGCGAGCGGGGCCGAGCTGGTTGGCCTGGACGGCAGCCCCGCCGCCCTGCAACTGGCCGATCGGCTCAACCCCGGCCGGTGCTTCGCCGCTGGTGACCTCTACGCGCTGCCCTTCCCCGCGCGTAGCTTCGACCTCGTGGTCTGCATGGAGGTGCTCGAGCATCTCGATGACCCCGGGCGCGGCCTGCGCGAGCTCTGCCGGGTGAGTGGCGGCTGGCTGCTGCTCAGCGTGCCGAACGAGCCGTTCTTCCGTGGCGCTAACTTCCTGCGCGGCAAGAACCTGCACGCCTGGGGCAACGACCCCGGCCACGTGAACCACTGGTCGGCGCGCGCCTTTCTGCGCTTCATCGGCGCGCAATGCGGGGTCGAGGCCGCCTGTACCAGCTTCCCCTGGACGCTGGCGCTCTGCCGTGTCGCCTGAGCCTGCCGCCAGGCGGCGCCGCGGCCTGCTGGGCTCGCCCTGGCTGCGCGCCGCCATCGCCCTGGTTGTGCTGCTGGCCTGGGGCCTGTTCCTGTACAGCCAGCTTGCGGCCCTGCGTGCCTATCCGTGGCAGCTTGCGCCACACGCCTTCCTGGCGGCCGTCGCCTGGGGCGCGCTCTATTTCAGCGGGCTAGGGCTAAGCTGGACACTGCTGCTGCGCACCATGGGCGGCGCCGCGCGCGGCGTCGCGCTCGCCGCCGGGCTGCGCATCTGGACCGGCACGATGCTGAGCCGCTACGTCCCGGGCAACATCTGGCATATCGTGGGGCGGGTGGCCCTGGCCGAGCGGTTAGGGGTGAGCCGGGCGCAGGTGCTCGCCAGCGCCAGTGTGGAGCAGGTGTTGACCCTGCTGGGCGCACTGGCCGTCTTTGCGCTCAGCCTGCCCTTCTGGCGCGGCGGCGCCGGGGAGGAGCGCTGGCTGCTGCTGCTGGTGCCGGCCGGCCTGGCCCTGCTGCACCCGCGCCTGCTCGGCGCCGCGCTGCGCGTCGCGGCCGCGCGGCTGCGCCGGCCCGACCTGGCCTGGCCCTACAGCTACGCCGCGATGCTGGCTCTGCTTGGCGCCTTCACCCTCGCCAACCTGAGCGCCGGTGTGGCCCTGTACGTGACCGTAGCGGCGCTGGTCGCGATCGGCCCGGGGCAGGCGGCGTTCCTGCTGGGCGCGGCAGCGCTGGCCTGGGTGGTCGGCTACCTGAGCTTCCTCACACCGAGCGGCCTGGGGGTGCGCGAGGCGGCGCTCACCGCCCTGGTAGCGCAGGTAGCGCCGCTGCCGGTGGCGATCGTCGCCAGCCTGCTCTATCGGCTGGCCCTGACCCTGGGAGAGATCGTCGCCGCCGGCGTGGCAATGCTCTACGGACGCGCGTGGCGTCCGGTTACCCGCTCCGCCGAAGAGACCAGGGAGCTACCATGAACTGCTGGCACTGCGAGCGGCCCGCCCACGGGGTCTGTGTCTTCTGCGGGCGCGCCGTCTGCAAGGAGCATGCCCGCGAGTTGCCGCACATCGTGGCGCTCTACCAGAACCAGAAGGGCGAGCCGAAGGCCATCGTCACCGCCAGGGCGCTCTTCTGCGGCCTCTGCGAGCCCCGCGGCGACCCGGTGGAGATGCCGGAACTGACCTGAGGATAGGCGAGCGAGGGAGGCCCTGGAGGCTCTCAGGTATAGGGTTTTTGGGCGTTGCGCCCCCAGGCCCCGTATACCCCACCCCCCTCCCCCCCTCTCCCAACCTGGGAG
>JACAEO010000058.1 GCA_013388805.1 Chloroflexota bacterium | reverse complement strand
GGCGATAGTTGCCGGCTTTGCCGGCAACTATCGCCAGTGCAACAACCACTTTTTCAAATCGCCGAAGTAGTACTAGAGCGCCGCGGCCAGAACCGCTGCTGTCACCGCATGGTGCCGATAGGGCGGCGGTGTGCGCTGGGGATAGGTGCGATTGCTGAGCATCACCAGGGCCAGGCCACGGGCCGGCACGCCCACCAGTGCCGGCCCGGTGAAGCCGGTATGGCCGAAGCTACCCGCGGGCGCCGCGCCCATGAAGTTCGCGCGGTCAAGCATCCAGCCTAGCCCGCTGCGCACCGGCGCCCCGCTCGCCGATGGCAGCCCGGCGGTGTAGTCACGCAGCGCCGCCGCCACGGTGGCCTCGCGCAAGAGCTGCCGCCCGGCCCACGCGCCTCCCTGTAGCCACAGACGCAGCAGACGCTCCAGGTCGGCCGCCGTGCTGAACAGCCCCGCGTGGCCCGCCACCCCGCCGAGCGCATAGGCGCTCTCGTCGTGCACCACCCCATGGACCAGGCCGCGCCACGTGTCGATCTCCGTCGGCGGGATACGATCACGCAGCGCCGCCGCCGGGCAGAAGCCGGTCTCCGCCATGCCCAGGGGCGCCAGCACCAGCTCGCTGATCGCAGCGTCAAGGGGCATGCCCGCCACGGTGGCCACCAGGTCACCCAGCAGCAGGCTATTGATGTTAGTGTACGCCACCACGCTGCCGGGCGCGTGCTGTGGCTCGGCGCCGTACACGGCCGCTCTGATCCCCGCCGGGCCACGCTCGCGCAGCACCGCGAGGCGCAGCGCGAGCCCCGAGCTGTGGGTGAGCACCTGGCGGACCGTCACCGCCCCGGCGCGCAGGCCCGGCAGGTAGCGCCGCAGGGGCGCAGCGAGGTCGAGCAGGCGCTCGTCGGCGAGGCGCAGCGCCGCGGTGGCCGTGAACACCTTGGTGAGCGAGGCAATGTCGAACAGGTCGCTGCCGGTCAGTGGACGCGAGCCCGGGTCGGCGTACATGGTGGTGCCATAGGCGGCGTGGTGGCGGATGACACCATGCTGGGCGATCAGCACCACCGCCCCGGGGAAGATCCGCTCGGCGATGGCGTCGCCGATCAGCGCGTCGATCTCGTGCATAGGGGACGGCATCCAATACAGCGGCCCGACGAGCGCAACCCGGCGCGGATCATCCCTGGCGCACAAAGACCCCGCGGCGCACGGCGATCTCAAGCACCCAGAGGCCAAGCGCGAGGCCGATCAGCCATGGCCAGAGCCCTTCGCTGGCCGGATCGGCGCCCGGGGTTGGTACACCGGGCTGGGGTGGCGCGCTGCGCAGCGTACCGCCGGTGGTCGCCGCGATCGTCGTCAGCAGCGCCTGGCCCTGGGCCGGGTCGCCCGGCTGGCGGTACTCCGCGGGGATGGGCTGCACGTAGCCCACATCACGCTGTTGGAGCCCGCCGTCGCGCAGCAATACCACCGAGACGACGTAGGCCCCCGGCGTGGGGAGCACGAGCTCCTGAGCGTAGCGCCCGGGGGCAGTCTGGCGCACGTCAAAGCTGCGCTGCTCGCCCGTCGGCAGCGTGATCCGCGCATTCACGGTCGCCAGGTCGAGCGGCGCCCCACCCGGCTGCAGCGCGTCGACCACCAGGCGCGCACCGCCGGGCCGCGGTTCGACGCGCACCTGGAGCGGCCCGCTGTCGGGTTCGGGCAGCGTGTAGCGCACCAGCTGGGCCCAGAAGCGCTCAAACCCGGCCCAGCGGGTCCACGCCGTGGCCCATGGCGCGCCAGCCGTTGGCGTCCAGGCGGCTGCGCGCCCCAGGCCGTACTGCCATGTCGCGAGCAACGGGTCATCCTCGGGCGCGCGCAGCACCACTTCGGCGGCGTCGCGAGCAGTGGTGGCCACGTAGCCGCTGAGCTCGGGCAGTTCGGCGGGCGCGAAGTCACGCACGATCGGGTGAGGCAGGCTCAGGCTGGGCTGCAGTTCACCCTCAACCGAAGGGGTGGCCCGCGCGATCTCACTCTCGAGCAACGTCAGCCGGGGGATGTCTTCGGGCTGGTCGGCGTAATAGTAGCGCCCACCCCCCCAGCGGGCCAGCTGGTCGAGCAGCAGCGTATCCGAGTCTTCGCCGATGGCAATGGTCGAAAGGGTGATCTCCTGGGCGCGGGCCGTCTCGACCATACGCTGATAGGTGGCAAGATTGTTGCTAAAGCTGCGGCCATCGGTGAGCAGCACGGCGTGGCGCACTCCGGTCGGCTGCTCGGCAAGCGCCGGCAGACCGGTGGCCAGCGCCAGTTCAATGTCGGTGCCGCCGCCGCTGGGCAGTTCCATGATCGCCTGCTGGATGGCCGCGAGGCTGGCGCCCTCGCCGACCGGCTGGAAGGGCACCACCCAGAGCTGCCCCGTGTCGAAGGCCAGGATGCCAATGCGGTCCTCGGGCTTGAGGCTGTCGCTGGCCAGGATGGCGGCCTCTTTGGCCATGTCGAACTTGCTCACGCCGAAGGCGGCGGTCATACTTGCCGAGCGATCCACGATCAGCAGCAGGGCGATCTCGGTGCGCTGCGGGCGCGGCGGCGGCTCCATGGTCACCGGGAGCACGTCCTCCAGCGGGGTGTCCTTGTAGGCGCCAAGCGTGAAGGAGTTGCGCCCGCCCACCGCGACGAGGCCGCGCCCCTCGCTACGCACAAACTCGCGCACACCCGCCATCTGGTCGAGGCTCAGCGCAGTTGCCGGCACATCGATCAGCACCATGCCGTCGTAGCTGGCCAGCTCCGAGAGGCGGGTCGGCAACTCGGCGGGCGTAATCCGGCGGGTCGTGACGCCCTGGCGTTGCAGGGCATCGCCCAGCAGCGCCGCCTCGTCGTCGCCCGCGGCGACCAGCAGCACTTGCGGCGGCGGATTGACGACCGCCGTGGCCGCGCCGCGATTGTTCGCGCCGAAGGTGTCACCTGCCGCCACCTCCAGTTCGGCCCGCAGGCGCACCACGCCCGGCGCGGCGGCCGTGTGCCGGAAGGTGAAGAGCTCGTCGCCGGGCTCCATGGTCACCTGCTCGTCACCCAGCAGCTGTTCGCCCTCCCAGAGTCGCAAGCGGCCCACAAGCGGGGTGGCGTCCCCAGGCGCAGGGGTGGAGCGCACAGCGATGGTGATCGGGAACTCCTCGCCGACACGCAGGCTGGCTGGCGCGTTCAGGCCGGTGATCGCCACCTCAGGCGCCGTACGCGGCGCAACCGGCACCACATCGACCGTCACGCCGGCCTCGGCGGCCAGTTGTGCCTCCAGCAGCGCATCATCACCGGTGGCGAGGCCATCAGAGAGCAGCACCACCCGGCCGCCGCCGGGCAATAACGCCCGGGCCGCGCGCAGGCCGGCCGCGAGATCGCTGCCCCCCGGGTCAGGCGCCAGGGGAGCGCGATCGGCGCCGTCGGCCGTCTGGGGACCGCTGACGACATCTGCGCCGAGGTAGAGCACCTGGGCGCCGCCTGCGTCACGGGCGATGGCCGCCGCCTGCGCGCGCAGCGTCGCCCGGGTGGGCTCCGCCAGGCTATCGGACTGGTCGACCAGCACCACGAGCGGGCCGGACGGTGGCGGCGCCGCGCCGATCAGCGGATCGGCCAGGGCCAGCACCAGGGTTGCCACGGCCAGCAAGCGCAGCGCCAACGCCGCCAGCGGAACGCGCACCCCGCGCCAGCGCCAGAGGAGCACAAACGCCGGCAAGAGCAGCAAGAGCCAGAGCAGCTGTGGGTTGCGAACGATCATCCTGCTCAGCCCTCGGCCAGCCCCGGCGCGCGTCTGCCGTGCACGTAGAACCATTCACCGAGCATGACCAGGAGCGCGACGGCCGCCAGCCACGGCCAGAGAGGCCGGTTGGCCGCGCCCTCGGTGCCGCTCAGCGCTGGCGGCGCGACCGGCCCGGGCAGGCTCTGCGGCCGCAGATCCGACTCGAAGGCAGCCCCGGCGTTGACCGCGATACGTCCCTCGTAGAGCAGGCGAGCACCCGCCCGTTCCGCGAGCGTGTAGATCCCGGGCTGGTCAGGGTTGAAGCGCGCAGGAGCGCCGGGTGTCACGGCGATGCGTGTTATGGCGCCGTCGGGCGCCGTCAGTTCCAGGGTCGTCGCCCGTGGATCGGGCCGCAACTCGACCACCGCGCCAGCCAGCAGCGCGGCCGGCGGCGCCGGTGGGGTCAGTTCACGCACGGTCCGCGCCACGAGCAGTGGGAAAGCGAGGCGGGTCGTCAGGTTGCTCTGGGCAAGATCGAAGCTCCAGACCGCGATCGTGCTCGTCTCGCTCCGCCAACTGGCGATCAGCGGCTGGTCGCCCCGGGCCAGCAGCACCGCCGCTCGCTCGGGTGGCGCCAGGTCGGGGGCGGCGCCGAACTCGACGGTATTCAGGCTCACCCCATCGAAGAGTGCGCTGCCTGCGGGACTGACGCTGAGCGCCGGCTCAGCCGGCGTACGCGGGGTCGCGCTCACGCTCAGCAGGGGAGAGCCAGCGGGTGGATGCACCACCAGCACGCCGCCAGCGGGCCAGGCCGGCGGCAGAACGCCATCGAAGACCGTCAGGTCGGCGGTTGAGCCGCGATAGTCTGCCGGGCTCACCAGTTCAAGGTCGAGGCCCGGAACGGCGCGCAGGGCGCGCTCCAGCGCCGTGGGCTGCGCGGCCACGAGCAGGGCGCGCACGGGGCGGTTCTGGACGAGACTGAGGGCGACCACGTCATCAGCCGGCAGGGCGTCCTCGCCATCGAGCTCGGCGCGGAGCAACGTCATTCCCCTGGGCACCGTCCAGGTCAGTTCAACTTCGCCGTCGGGCTGCAGGTTCACGGCACGGCTATCGAGCACGCGCTCATCGCCAGCGAGGCGCACGACGGTGCGCAGCGGCTGGCTGCCATAGTTTGCCACGCGGGCATAGACGTGGACAGGGCCATTCCCTGCGCGGGGGTGGGCCGCGAGGGTGAGCAGGGCGCGATTATCGAGCGGGCCGCCCAGGCTCTCCCACGCGATCGGCACGACCACCGGGCGCCCGCCGAGCTCGGCAGCCAGGGTGGGGAGCGCGGCGTCGGTCAGCACCACGATCTGGCCACCGGCACGGCCCTGCAGCGCCGTCTCGGCCAGGGTCAGCGCACCGGCCATGTCGCTGCCAGCGCCGGACGCGCTGAGACCGGCGAGCGCAGCCGCGAGCCGGGCGGCCCCCTCGGGTCCAGCGGCATCGAGCAGCCGGGCCTGGGGGCCGGCGGTGATCAGCGTCGTGCTGCCGCGCGCGCCCACGCTGCCGATGAGCGTGCGGGCGCGGGCGCGGGCAGCATCGAGGCGAGAGCCGCTGAAACCGGGGGCAGGGGCCGCCATACTGGCGGAGGTACCGATCACCAGGGCCAGGTGGCGCTCGGCGCCGAAGCTGGCCAGGCTCCACTGGGGGCGAGCCAGAGCGAAGCCGAGCAGCGCCGCGGCGAGCAGATGCAACAGCAGCAACACGGTCAGCGGGGGGCGGCGCCGGCGCCGGGCTGCGCGCTGCTGTGGCAACTGCTGCCAGAGTAAGAGCGAGGGCACCACGACCCGCCGCCGGCGCTCGCGCAGCATATGCAAGACGATGATCACCGGCAGCGCCAGCAGTGCCAGCAAGCCCAGCGGGGCGAGGATGCTCATTGTTCAGCCCGGATATCGCATGCAACCACGATGCAGGCTCCGATCACGACAACAGGCGGCGCGCGCGCAGGTAGGGGATCACCTGCTGCTCAAGGGGCCAGTCGCTCATCACCGCCGCATAGCCGATACCGCGCCGGGCGCAGAGCCGGGCGACCGCCTCGCGCCAGCTGTGGACATGGCGCTGGTAGGCGCGCAGAGTCTCATCGTCGAGGGTAAGCAGCAGGCGCTGGCCGGTCTCGCTATCCTCCAGCTCCAGCGGGCCGCGCAGAGTTGGCGCGAGCTCGTGGCGGTCGAGCAGGTGGAGCACCAGAGTCTGCCAGCGTGGTGGCGCCAGCGCGCGCAGCCCCTGCTCCAGACTATCGGGGGCCAGCAGGTCGGTGCAGACGACGAGCATCCCGCCCTGGGGATGCAAGCGCCCATAGCGTTCGAGCACGGCGCCGAGGCGCGTCTCCGGCTGGGGCGTGATCGCCTCGACGAAGCGCAGCATCTCGATCATGCGCGCCTTGCCCTGAGCGGGGCCAAAGGGACGGAGCGCCGCGGGGCCGAAGGGGACAATGTGCAGGCGGTCGCTATGGGCCAGGGCCAGGTAGCCCAGGGCGCCCACGAGTTGCTGGGCCAGGCGCAGGCGCGACGGGCTGCCCAGCGTCATGCTGCGTGAGGCATCGATCAGCAGATGGACGTTGACATCCTGCTCGGCCTCACCGAGCTTGACCAGCACCTGGTTCTGGCGCGCATAGGCATTCCAGTCGACATAGCGCACATCGTCGCCGCTTGAATAGGGCCGGTGCTCGCTGAAGATCGTAGCCGGCAGCCGTCGCTGGCTAGGATGTTCGCCGCTGGCCGGGTTGCCACGCAGCGTACGCTGCGCCTGGAGACTCATACGCTCGATGCGCCGCAAAAAGGCCTCGTCGAAGAGCGGGCCGGCGGGCCGGTTCACGCCCGCGACCCGCCAGAGCCGCCGGGGGCGGTCTGGCCGGTTACGGCGAAAAATAGTCCTGAACCACATCACGCAGATCCGCAGGAATACGCAGCGGGTCGTCACCGATCGACACCCGCTCGTTGCTCTGGCTACCACGGGTGAAGCTGCCCGTGCCCGCTGTGCCGCCCTCCGGCGCCGACGCTTGCTCAGCATTGCCAGCGCCAGGGACCGTGCTGCCACCATCGCTGGCCAGTTCAAGGGGGACACCATCGACGCCGAGGCGCTGGCTGGCCCGTTCGCGCTGATCGCCCGGCAGGCTGCCCTGGCCCGCGCCACTGGCACCCTGGCCAGCGCTCTGCCCATGGGGCGCGCCGGGCGCCTGGTCGCTGGCCTGGCTCTGGCCAAACTGCTCGACGAGGCTGGCAAGATCCTCCAGCGCCGCGGCCGCCTGCCCACCACCGGCCGCAAGGCCGTCAGCGCTCTGGTTGAGCTGTTCGGCAAGGCCGGGGCTGGTTGGCGCGATCTGGCGGGCGGCCTCGCGCAGCGCCTGGCCGAGGTCATTGCGGGCCTGGGGCGAGAGTTGCCCGACCTGGTCGGCCAGTTCGCGCAACTGGCGGGCGGCCTCGCCTGGCCGGCCCTGGTCGAGCGCCTCGGCGGCCGGCCGGGTCACACTCTGGTCGCGCAGCGCGTCGGCCAGGGCCGCGGCAGCGGCAGGGTCAGCAGCGACCGGGGCGAGCCCTTCGCCGCCGGCTGCGAGCTCCTGCTGGACGGGAGGGGGCGGCGCGAAAGGTTCCGGCGGAACGCGCTCGGCCGGATCGGGGACGCGGGCCAGCGGCGGCAGCGGCTCGGGCAAGGCGCCGGCGCGGCGAGGCGCGATGTCGGCCAGCGCGGCCAGCCCGGTGAGCAGCACGGCAAGGCAGAGCACCAGCGCCAACTCAGACCAGGGGAAGCGCTGGCGCGCGGCGACCTGGCGGCGGATCTGGGCCAGCGAGCGGCGGGCCTGGTCATACAGATAGAGGCCGACGCCCTCGGCCTGCGGCCCGAGCTCGAGGGCAGTGGTCAGCTGCTCATTGAGCGTGAAGCGACGATCGAGCCGCCTGGCCACCTCCGGGGCGCGGAGCCGGGGGCGCAGGACGAGCAGCGCGCCAAGGGCGATGCAGGCCAGCGCCCCTGCGCCAACCAGCGTCCAGCGCAGGGGCTGGCCGGTGAGCAGGTGGGCACCAAGGGCGAGGCAGACCAGGGAGAGCGCGAGGGCGCTCGCACGGAGCAGGATGCGCACACCGCGGCGCGCCCAGCGATCGCTGGCGAGTCGATCGAGCTGCAGTTGCAGAGAGTGTCGCACCCTGTCAGTATACCTGCAGGGCTTTGGCGCCGTCAACGCGAGGATGGCGTAGTAAACGAATCGTCATCCGCGCGCGGTCAGCAGGCTAAAGACGACGACCCGGTAGCGCCACTGGGCGCGCAGGCGCAGGCCGGCGCTGGCGAAGGCGTGGTTCACCTGGGCGAGCGCTGGCAGGGCGACCCCGCCCAGGCTGAGGAAGGACTGCAGGGCGCGCCCGGATGCGCTCTCATCGCGGACGAGGTGCATCATCACCACGCGGCCGCTGGGGGCGAGCACACGCCGCAACTCACGGAGGGCGCCAGCGCTATCGCCGATCTCATTGAGCGAGCCGCCCATGGCCAGCGCCGTGGCGGCGCCAGGGGCGAAGGGCAGCGCCTGGGCGCGGGCGCGCACAAAGCTGATGCGCAGCTGCTCGGCGCGGGCATAGCTGCGGGCCTGGCGCAGCATGGGCATAGCCAGATCAACAGCGATGACATGGCCGGGGGCATTGTGGCGGGCCCGTTCGAGGGCGCGGGCGTAGAGCCCATTGGAGCAGGCCACATCAACGATCAGGCCGCCGCGTTCGGGCGCAGCCAGGCCGGTGATCAGCGGCAATTCGCGCTCATAGCCGAACGGCTCGCCGGTGAGTGTGGACAGCGCGCGGGGTCGCCAGGTCCGCTCATAGGCCCAGGCAGCGGGCGGAAACACATTGACCGCCTGCGCCAGGCTGGTGGGGAGGCCGAGCGGGCCGAGCAGATCGAGCACCCCATCGACGATCGGATAGCGGGCGGAGCAGGCGGGGCAGCGCACCTGCCCGGCAACGAGCGCGCCGTCCAGTTGCTCTTGCGCTCCCGGCTCAAGCACGAGGGAGGTAGCGGGATCGTGGGGGCAGGTGAGCCAGTCGAGGGCCTCACGGTACATCAGACACCTGGGTGGGCAAAGCTCAGAGGCGATCGGGCTGATAGATGAGTTCAGGCACATTGATCCCGTGCTCGAGCTGCGGTTCGACCAGTTCGTCGCGCTCGATCATCTCCAGGAAGCGATCGAGCAGAACGGGATCCCACTCGCGGCCACGGCCCTCGCGGAGGCGGCGCAGAGCCTCCTCACGGCCGAGCGACTTGCGGTAGGGTCGGTCGGTCATCATCGCATCGTAGGCATCGACGATCGCAACGATCCGGGCGCCGATCGGGATGGCCTCGCCCTTGAGCCCATGGGGGTAGCCGCTGCCGTCCCAGCGTTCGTGATGATGGCGGATGATCGGGCAGACATCGGGGGCGAAGCGCATCTGCGCGACGATGCGGGCCCCATTCTCCGGATGCAGCTTGATCTGCGCATACTCCTCCGGGGTGAGGCTGCCAGGCTTACGCAGGATCGCATCATCGATCGAGATCTTGCCGATATCGTGGAGCAGGCCACCGAAGCGGATGGCAACCACCTGGCTGGCGCTCAGGCCGATCGCCTGGGCGAGTTGCTCGCTATAGGTCGACAGCCGGCGCAGGTGACCTTCGGTGTAGGTATCTTTCGCCTCTACGGCGAGGGCCAGCATAAAGATCACACTCTCGGTGCGTTCCAGCTGGTCGGTCAGGCGTTTAATGCGCAGTTGCGAGCGCAGACGTGCCCGCAGCAGGCTCTGATCAAACGGCTTGGTCAGAAAATCATCGGCGCCGACTTCCAGGCCGCGCTGGCGGTGCTCGCGGTCATCGAGGCCGGTGATCATGGTGACGGGGATCAGGGCCGTGGCCTCATTATCTTTCAGGCGTTTGCAGACCGCAAAGCCATCGAGCATGGGCATGGTAACGTCGAGCAAGATCAGGTCAGGGGCCTCACGCTCGACCAGTTCCAGCGCTTCCAGACCGTTGGCGGCTGTGATGGGCAGGTAGCCATCGCGCTGGAGAATACGCACCAGGAGGTCGAGGATGGCCGGATCGTCATCAACTACAAGGATCTTGGCCGACACGTCGCTACCTTTCTGGCTTGCCGTTCCAGCCGTGCAGGCAAGAGATGGCAGGCACCGC
>JACAEO010000209.1 GCA_013388805.1 Chloroflexota bacterium | reverse complement strand
GCGGTGCGCCAGTTCCGCTGGCGCCCCGCAACGCCAGCTTCTGGCCCCTCCCCTGCCAGGGGAGGGGGCAGGGGGGTGGGGTATGCGGGGTCTGGGGGCGCACCTCCCAAAAACCCTATACCTGAGAGCACCCGCCCGGGGGGCTCTTGCATTGCCGTAGACACCAGGTGATTGAAGCGGTATCCTGGTGTGCAGAGCGGCACGCCCGCGCGCTCGGGCCAGCGCGGGTCTTCGCAGGGCGGCGGGGCGGTGGGAGGCGGCTCCGTCTCGGGCAGGATCGGCCCCCTCGATGTGGAGGAAACGGTAGCATGGAACGCACCATCTTTACGAGCGAACACAATCTCTTTCGCCAGAGCTTCCAGACCTTTGTCGAGCGTGAGATCGCGCCGCATTACGAGCGCTGGGAGCGCGCGGGGTGCGTCGATCGCGCGCTCTGGGCCAGCGCAGGCGCGGCCGGCTTCCTGAGCCTGGGCATCCCCGAGGAGGATGGCGGCTCGGGGATCGACGACTTTCGCTACAACGCGATCATCTCCGAGGAGCTGTCGCGCCACTTTTTCATGGGGGTCGGCTTTGCCGTCCATACCGACCTGGTCATCCCCTACCTGGTCCATCACGCCCGTGGTGAGCAGCGCAGCCGCTGGCTGCCGCGGATCGCCAGCGGCGCGGCGATCGGGGCGATCGCGATGACCGAGCCCGCCGCCGGCAGCGACCTGGCCGGCATCCGGACGACTGCGCGCCGCGAGGGCGACCACTACATCCTCAGCGGGCAGAAGACCTTCATCTCCAACGGGATCAATAGCGACCTGGTGATCGTCGTGGCGAGGACCGACCCGACCGCTGGCCACCGCGGGATCAGCCTGCTGGTGGTTGAGCGCGACATGCCCGGCTTCAGCCGCGGGCGGAACCTCGAGAAGATCGGCCAGCACGCCCAGGATACCGCCGAGCTGTTCTTTGACGACGTGCCCGTGCCCGTCACCAACCTGCTGGGCGAGGAGGGCCGCGGCTTTGCCTACCTGATGGGCGAACTGCCCCAGGAGCGGCTGACGATCGCTGTCAGCGCCATGGCCGGCGCCGAGGCCGCCTTTGCGCAGACCGTCGCCTACTGTGCCGAGCGAACCGCCTTCGGCCGGCCGATCGGCGACTTCCAGCATACGCGCTTCCTGCTGGCCGAGCTGAAGACCGAGCTGACGATCGGGCGGGTCTTTGTCGACCGCTGCATCGAGGCCCATGTGGCCGGCCGACTCACCACCGAAGAGGCCTCGATGGCAAAGTGGTGGGCCACCGAGCTGCAGAACCGGGTGGTGGACCGCGGCTTGCAGCTCCATGGCGGCTATGGCTATATGCGCGAGTACCCAATTTCGCGCGCCTTCCTCGACGCGCGCGTGCAGACGATCTATGGCGGCACGACCGAGATCATGAAGGAGATCATCGGGCGCTCGCTCTTCCCGCGCCGCGAGCGGGGTTAGCGGTTTGACCATGGCAGAAGCATTTATCTACGAAGCGATCCGGACGCCCCGTGGCCGCGGCAGAGCCGATGGCGCACTCGCCACGGTGCGTCCGGTCATCTTGCTGACCGGGCTCATGCACGAACTGCAGCAGCGCACCGGCCTCGATCCCACCGCGATCGAGGATGTGGTGCTGGGCTGCGTCACACCGATCGGCGAGCAGGGGGCGAACATTGCGCGCACGGCCGTGCTGGCCGCCGGCTGGGACCAGCGGGTGCCGGGGGTGCAGCTCAACCGCTTCTGTGCCAGCGGCCTGGAGGCGGTCAACCTGGCCGCGGCCAGGGTCCGCTCGGGGTGGGAGCAACTGGTGCTGGCCGGCGGCGTCGAGTCGATGTCGCGCGTGCCAATTGGCAGCGATGGAGGGGCACTGATGCACGACCCGGAGATCAGCCGGGCGATCGGCTTTGTGCCCCAGGGTATCGGCGCCGACGTGCTCGCCACGCTGGACGGTCTGAGCCGCGTCGAGCTAGACAGCTTCGCGCTCGAGTCGCAGCGCCGCGCCGCCGCCGCACGTGCCGCCGGGCACGTTGCCCGCTCGCTGGTGCCGGTGCGCGACGCCGAGGGGCGGGTCATTCTCGCCGACGACGAGCACATGCGCCCTGAGACCACCATGGCGGGCCTGGCGAAGCTGCCGCCGGCCTTCGCCCGGCTCGGCGCCGAGGGCTTTGACGACGTGGCGCTCGCGCGCTACCCCCAGCTGACGCGGATCGAGCACCTGCACACGGCCGGCAACTCTTCGGGCATCGTCGATGGTGCAGCGCTGGTGCTGGTGGGCAGCGCAGCGTGTGGACGGGCCCTGGGCCTGACCCCGCGGGCGCGCATTGTGGCAGCCGCCGTCGTCGGCAGCGAGCCAACGATCATGTTGACAGGCCCGGCGCCGGCCGCGCGCCTGGCGCTGGCGCGCGCCGGCCTTGGCTTCGATGACATCGACCTCTTCGAGATCAACGAGGCCTTCGCCGCGGTGGTACTGCACTTTCAACGCGAAACCGGCGTAGAGAGCACGCGGATCAACGTCAATGGCGGCGCGATCGCGCTTGGCCACCCGCTGGGCGCCACTGGTGCGATCATTCTCGGCAGTCTGCTCGACGAGCTCGAACGCAGGCAAGGTCGCTACGGCCTGGCCGCGCTCTGCGTCGGTGGCGGCATGGGGATCGCCACGGTCATCGAGCGCGTGTAGCGGGTGCGGGGCGGCCCCGGGGCGCTGCCCCGACCCCGGCACTGCTGGCGGGGCGCGCCGCCCCCGCACCCCCGGCATCCCCGTTGAAAGGGGGGGGATTGAGGTTCAAACTGTCAACCCTTTCGTAGCAGCAGGCACTGGGCAACCGGCCTGGTCCAACCCTCGTCATATGATCACGGGAGACCATTGCCAGCGCACGG
>JACAEO010000171.1 GCA_013388805.1 Chloroflexota bacterium | reverse complement strand
CGGTGCCTGCGCAGGCGCCGCTGACGAATTGTGCCTCCCGATCATCACATCACCAGGTCGGGCGCGCATCGGTGATCACTGCCGATCAGGGCGACGACGCGAGCGATGAACGACATCCACCCGGTGTGGTATCATGCGAAGGAGTGATCAGCTCACTCTGAAACATCACCATCGGTGCTATTGGAATACGGCGTGCTGACGCGAAGAACCGGCTCTTCATGTGATGCAATCTCACGGAGTTGCTGCGGATCAGCCGGCGCCGGCCCGGGGGAGACGAAAGATGGCGACAAGCGTCCTCATCACCCGCCAACCTGACAACCGCTACACGGCGCGCGCGCTCGTGTTGCCCGAGATCGTGGTCACCGGCGCGACCGAAGCTGAGGCAGTGGAACAGCTGCGCGCCGCCCTGGCCGATCTGCAGCAGCACAGCCACGTAATCCAGGTCGAGCTCCCGATCACGGACGTTGCGGCACATCCCTGGCTGCGCTTCGCGGGCATGTGGGAGCACGACCCGGACTGGGCGGCGTTTGAAGCGGCGGTGGCTGATCTGCGCCACGGCGACACGCCAGACGCACCAGTCGTATGAGTCCGCGCTACATCCTCGACACCGATCACGTCTCGCTTTACCAGCGGCGCCACCCGCAGGTCGTGGTCCGCGTCCTGGCCACTGCGCCTGTCGACCTGGCCGTCACGACGATCACGCTTGGCGAGCAGGTTCAGGGCCGGCTGGCCGTGATTCGACAGGCCCGCTCGCAGCCTGATGCGGCGCGGGGCTATCTGCGCCTACGGGAAACGGTCGAGTTCTATCAGGCGATCCAACTGGTCGACTACACCACCGCTGCAGTCGATTACTTCGAAGAACTGCGCCGCCAGGGGACTCGCATTGGAACGCAGGATCTGCGCATTGCAGCGATCGCGCTGGCAAAGGGCTCGATCCTGGTCAGTCGCAACACGCGGGATTTCGCCCAGGTGCCGGGGCTGACACTGGAGGACTGGGCTTCCTGAAGCGGAACATAGACCGTAAGAACGCAGAACAGGCTCACCTCAGTGAGATCCCGCTCTGCGCTCTGCGCTTTGCGTTCATCCGCCCTGGCCGGCGCCGTTGGTCGGCATTGTTGTCCTCCTGGCAATGCGCAGCGCGACGAGGGAGGCGCTGCGGAGCGGATGAGCCTGAAGGTATCATCGGCGCTCGCGGGCAGGAAGGCATCAGTAGGAGGTGATGATTGGAGGGGACTGGTCGAACCTAACGCGCATTCCTGATCAGTAGCATCTCAGGTGCATTGCCCCTGCTATAATCGACGCACCTTTCTTTGGCCATTGGGGCAGCTTGGGAGCAGCAGATGGCGCATTCCGCTTCCAGCGACAAGCCGGGCGGTGAGTTGAGCCGCAACGCCCTGACCGAGGCACTCGGGCCCGAACTCGGCTCACTGCTGGTCACCAAGCTGATCATTCCCCCAACCCGTCTGGGGGCACTTCCGCGTACACGGCTCTTCACCGAACTGGACGCCGTGCTCGCTGTGCCGCTCACCCTCGTCGCCGCACCCACCGGCTTCGGCAAAACCACCCTGCTTGCCGGCTGGCTTCAGCGTATCGCTGCGGGGGGAAGGCTGCCGGCTGATGTCACCGAACCGCGGCCCGCAACCCGCAGCCCGCAGATCTCCACAGCCGGCTGGGTATCACTTGACTCGGGCGACAATGATCCGGTGGCCTTTGGGTGCGCGCTCATCGGGGCGCTCCGACTAGGCGGGGCTGCGGTGGGTGCTACGAGCCTTGCGCTGCTGCGGGGCGCCCAACCGCGCCCGCTCGTGGCGGCCCTTGTTCCGCTCCTCAACGACCTCGCGTCCCTCCCCGGCAACACGGTGCTCGTGCTTGACGACTACCACGCCATCAGCGAGCCGGCCATCCACGAGGCCCTTGCCTTCGTCGTCGAGCGCCTTCCACCCCGCACCCATCTGATCCTCGCCAGCCGCGCCGACCCGCCGCTGCCCCTACCGCGCCTGCGCGCGCGCGGCCACCTGCTGGAGCTCCGGGCCGCCGCGCTCCGCTTCACCCACGACGAAAGCATGGCCGTGCTCCAGCACCTCCCGGAGTTGCCCCTCGCCGAGCACGACCTTGCCCGTTTGGCCGCGCAGACGGAGGGCTGGCCCGCGGCGCTCCAGCTCGCCATGCTCGCCCTGCGCGACCAGCCTACCCCCGGAGCACACGTCGCGGTCTCGGGCGGTCACCGCTACCTCTTCGACTACCTTGCAGCTGAGGTGCTCGATCGGCAGCCCCCCGAGCACCGTGATGCGCTCCTCCAGACGGCCGTCTTGGAGCGGCTGAGCGGCCCCATCTGCGAAACGCTGCTCGGTCTTGCGCCGGGGGCGGGCGCCGCGCTCCTTGAGCGGCTGGAACACGACGGGCTGCCGCTGCTGCCTCTCGACGGTGAGCGGCGCTGGTATGGCTACCACCAGCTGTTCAGCGCCTTTCTCCGCGCGCGGCTGCGTGCCACCAGTACGGCTACTACGATTGCCGAGCTCCATCGGCGCGCGGCCGCGGCCGAACCCGATCCCACCACCGCCGTCGGATACCTGCTCGCCGGCGGCCTCTGGGACGAGGCTGCCGAGCGGATCGAGACCTGCGCGCTGCCGCTCCTCGCCCATGGCCAGTATGCCACGGTGCGGCAGTGGGTTGAGGCTATTCCCACCGAGCGCCGCGAGGCCCGGCCCGGACTCTGCGTCATCCTCGGCGTCATCACCTCACGGCGCGGGGAACTGGCCCCGGCCGAAACGCTGCTCACGCGCGGCATCGCCGTGAGCGATGCCAAGGGCAGCGACACCTGGCGCGCGCTGGCGTGGTCCGAGTTGGCGCTGCTGGCTCTCCAGCGTGGCGAGCCGTTGCGCAGCGCCGAGCAGGTAGAGTTGGCCCTGACCCTCCCCACGTCGCCGGCACTGCGGGCGGCGGGGCTGATGCTCGCGATCTTTGTGCAGAGCATCGTCGGCCGGCGCGCGCCGGTGACGCGCCACGCCGCCGAGCTGTTCACGCTCCTGCGCGAGCGGCCCGACCCGCAGCTGCAGGCGCACGTGCTTGAAGGCGCGCTCTCCCTGGCGGTTGCTCTGGTCGATCAGCTCGGGCCGCTCGAGGAGCTCTGCCGGGCGGGCCTTGCGCTGATGGGCGACGAAATCAGTCTGGCCCGGATTGGCGTCGAGGCTGGGCTCGCCCATATTGCCTGGCTCCGCGGGAGGCTTGACGAGGCCGTAACCATGAGTGCGTGCGCCCGCCGCACTGCTGAGCGCTTCGGCACCGCTGCCTTGATCGAGCCCCAGCTGACGAGCATTGTCGGGCTGGTGGCCCTGGCCGGCGGCGATCTGGAGGGCGCTGCGGAGGCCTACGCCCAGGCGCTCCGGATCGCCCAGCCCCTGGCGCTGTACGACGTCACCCTGCCCGGCAGGCACTACCGCCTCGCGCTGGTGCGCTGGCAGCAGGGGCGCCTCGCTGAGGTCCTCGGCGCACGGGCCACTGCGCCGCCCGGGGGGGCCGGCGCGGCCCTCGAACCGGCCGTCGACGCGCTCCTGAGCGGGCTGGAGGCCATCGCGGGCGGGGACTACGCCGCGGCCGAGGCCCGACTGCGACCGCTCGCCGCACGCGAGGCCGACGTCGGCCTGCTGGGCGTCTTCGGAAGCGCTCACCCGCTCCTGGCACATCTGGAGTGGATCCAGGGCCGACCAGCAGCGGCGGCGGCGGCGCTGGCGCCGCGGCTGGCGGCCTGCGCCCGGGACGGCACGCTCGGCCGGCTGGTGCTGGAAGGCCCATACATTGCGCCGCTGCTACAAAACGCGGTCGCCAACGGAACCTTTGCGGATACGGCGGCAGCGGCCCTTGCGCTTCTGGAAGCACAGCGCGCGGCGCGCATCACGCTGCACGGCCCGCACCACGCCGACGCCGCCACGACCGTTCTTGACCCTGATACGCCAGCGCTCCACCCCCTGGCCGAGCCGCTGAGCGCGCGCGAACTGGAGGTACTGCGCCTCCTGGCCGCGGGCCAGTCAAACCGCGCGATCGCCGAGCGGCTCGTCGTCACCATCGGCACGGTCAAGCGCCACGTCAGCAACCTGATGGCGAAGCTGGGCGTCACGAGCCGGCTCGCGGCCGTGGTGCGCGGGCGCGAGCTCGGCCTGGTCTAGTCAAGAATCAACCCCCAGACGCGACCAAAGTGCAATCACAGCCTCGGTGGGAGCGCGCATACTGGCGGCAGGGGCGCGCCAAAGCGGCGGTCGACCGGCGGAGGATCACCATGGTGACGTTGGTCATGGGTGTGCTAGGTGTCGTTGCGTTCGTGTTGGGGACCGTCATCCTGGGGGTATGGCTGAGAAGGAACCCATCCGTGGCGGCTGCCGATCAGGCGAGCCGCGTCATGCACTTCCTCTTCTTCGCTGGGCTGGGCGCCCCGTTCCTCGTCGCCACCGTGTACCCAGGGTTGACCCGGCTTGACAGCGTGGCTGGGCTGGAGCCGCTCCCCTGGCGGCCCCTCACCCTCGGCCTTGGGGTCATCCTCTCCGTACCGGGCGTCTACCTGCTCGGGGTCTCGAACCAGCTGCTTCGGACGCGCGGCGACGGGGCCAACGCCTTCCGGTTGACGAAGCATGTCGTGGGGCATGAGATTTACGGGTACACCAGGAACCCGATGTCCCTTGGATACTATCTGGCGGCCCTGGGCTTGAGCCTCCTGGTTGGGTCGACGGTTCTGACGCTCTATGTGCTCGTGGGGGTTATTCCCGCACACCTCTTCTTTCTCACATTCTTCGAGGAGCGTGAGCTCGAGCTGCGATTCGGAGAGTCCTACCGCCAGTACCGACAGACGGTGCCGTTTCTGATACCCAGGCGGTTGGAAAGATAGGACCGCCTGCGGTCGGAGCCCTACCCCGCGCCATTTCCTGCGAGGAGCTTGACCAGTCTGGCGCTACACAGAGAGGAACGGCAGCACTGAGCGCCCAGCACGTCTTCAGATCGTCCCACATACAGACCTAACGAGCGAGAATGCGCGTTTCTATAGCCCAGCTTCCTGCCGAGCACTCGATCTATCTCCTGGGACAGTGAAACGCTATTGGTTCGCGATGCTCTCCTCAAGGCTCTGTGCGAGCACCGTCACCGGCTGCTCAAACCTCAGCGTCGTCTCGTCCAGATCCCACGGACGCAGCGAGCGCGGGCGGCCGTACAGGTCGTGCCAGACCCACACGCTGTGGCCATCGGGTAGGTGCCGGCGCGGATTCCAGGGGTGCCAGAGTCTACCCGTGCCGAGGCTCAGCGTCTCGACCGTGGTGAAGAAGGCGGGCAGGAGCGCGTGCTGCGTCCAGGCGCTCCAGATTGCCTCCAGGATCGGGTGGTGGGTGGCATAGTCGTAGCTCCGGTATGCTAGAGCCGAAGCATTCGCTATCGTGACACGGCCAGGACAGTGACCCGGCGAATGCTTCGGCCTTACGAAGCGCCCTGTCTCCGTGTCGGCGGGCCAGGCACGGCCGGCGGTGTGACCGCTGGCCCGGCGGGCGACCGTGCCGGTTCGCGCTGCCGGCGCCCGCGATCCTGCGTCACCCGCCGGTAGCCGTAGCCGGGAAACTCCAGCACGATGCGCTCAATGGCATCGCGGAGGGCGACGTCGCGCTCAGCCTGCGTGGGCGGATTGGGCCGCTCGTAGAGCCAGGAGCGGCTGACGTCCAACAGCACGCAGAGCTGGCGCACCGACAGGCTGGGCAACTCCTGCTGCAGCGTCGTCATGAGCTGATGCCGGGCTTGGACTGGAGCCGCTGCAACGCGTTTTTTAGGGCGGCGTTCTCCACGGCCAGCTGGCCGCAGACCCGCTCCAACTCGGCGATCCGCGTCTCATAGTCTGGCGTGGCGCTTGAGCCGGTGCGGGGCGTGAACGCCGCCTCCGCGCCGCGCAGACGGACCTCGTGGCGCCAGCGGTTGAGCACACTCTCGGCGATCTGGTACTCGCGGCAGGCCTGCGCCGGGCGTAACTCACCCGACTCGACCAGAAGGCTGGTCTTGCCGATCCCGCCGGGCCCGTGCAGATACAGCACAGCGAAGGCGGGCGTCTCGGCAGCCAGGGCCGCGGCAACAAGTTCCAGTTCGGCCTGGCGGCCGACGAAACGCCGCGCAGCCCGGATGCGGTCGGCCACGCGCTGGATCACAGGCGTGCCGCCGCGCTGTCCAATGCTGGTGGTCTATACCATCACCTGGCTGTGCTCCACCAGGGTCAGCCCGTCGGCACGGAGGGTGGCGTTGCCGAGGACGAAGTCAATGTTGAGCGACGAGCGATTGTCGCCGCCCATGTAGCGGTTCTCTCCCAGGGCCAGGAAGAGCGCACCATGCACGTGCTCATCTACCAGCGGCCAGCCGATCGGCAGGCGCAGGTAGGGGTTCAGCCCGATGCCGATGTGACTGATTCGCCGCGGCTCCCCGTTATGCGAGTCAAGAAACGCCGCAAGCTCATTGGCTCCTGCCTCGGCCTCGATCGCTACGATCCGCCCGTCGCGGAACTGGAACACGACCCCGTGAGCCGACCCCGCACGCTCCAGCGCGACACTCCCCTCGGCGCTCGCTTCGACGATGGTTGTATACAACGACGCAGCAGGCAGGTTGCTCACAATCGCCCCGCTGGCCTGGTCGCCGGCGTCGATCACGCCGTCGTCGGCAAGCCACGGGCGACCGCGCCGGATCATGCGCAGCTCGTGGTCTTCACCGGTGCGGATGGTCAGGCGCTCAGCCACCCCGGCGACCGCCAGAATGCGCCCGATCTCCGCCCGTAGCTCCTCGACGGGGGCGAGCAGCGCCGGCATCAGGTGGGCCAGTAGCGCTTCGTGCTCCAGATGAAGCCTGTCGGCCTGGGCCGCCGTGGGAATGGCAGCGACCAGGTACGGGAGGCGTCGTGTTTCCTCCACGGCGCTCCACTGTGTGTCGAGGGCGTCGAGGGCGGCTCGGGCCGCGGGTGGGGCGTGATCGAGCTTCGGCGGGACGCCGCCGAGAACGAGCACGCGATCGATGCGCTGCAGCAGTTGGGTCCAGCCTGCGCCATGGGCGGTGATGAGCGCCGGGTTACCCGCGGCCAGCATCTGCTCCATCTTCGCGGCCGACATCAGGTAGGGGAGCGCGACGGCGCCCCGGAGTTCAAGGGCGAGCACGGTCTCCAGCAGCAACTCGGGACTGCCCGCGACGTCGCGTACCAGGACCAGGTCACCAGGTCCGGCCTGCACACCCAGCGCAAGGCGCCGCCCGAGCTCCGCCCACTGGTTCTGCATTGTGCTCTCCTCCTGCTTGATGGTGATACGTCTGTATCGCCGTCCGCTGCGAACTGCCCCGCCACCAGCGGCGGAGCTCGCGTACGTTACAATGGTAAACGGACTCCAACGCAAGCGCCAGGCATCGTGGGGATGAGCGTCGCTGTTGAGGGCATCAACTGCAGCGCTACCCCGCGGCAAGGGTTCAGCGGGGCGTCGCAGCGTAGGCGCCGGTGGCCGCAGTTCCGCGGACCAGCAGGGCCGCGGGGCGGGCACCGTCCTGGCTGAACTGCACAAGCGGCTGGCCATCGGCGGAGATCGCGTCGAGGTCGGCGCTCAGACGCACGGCAGCGCCGCCGTTGGCCGCTCGGTCGACGAGCACGAACGCGCTGGCCGGCGCCGCGAAGAAGTCGAAGGGCGGCGCGTAGCCCACGGGCGTGCTCGCGGGCTTGTAGGCGATCACCCCATCGCTCACGCCGGGGGTGAATGAGCCGTTGAGCGCTACCGTCCACTCGGGGCCGACGAGGGGCAGCGGCAGCACGCCGCCAGACCCGGCGACCACGTAGCGGCCCACCACGTCCACGTAGCTGATCGCCACATCCTGGGTGTACTGCTCGCCGACGCCGTTGAGCGGCGTCAGCACCAGCTTGCGCTCCACGCCCTGGAGCCGCACGATCAACCCTGCGGGCCGGTTGTCGCCACTGCCGAAGCTGGCCGCCGGCGTATTGTCGGCCAGCACCCCGTCGCGCGTGATCAGCAGGCGCACGACTGGAGAGCCACTCGGGCCGCGCTCTGCCACCACAACCTCGCTGGCCAGGTAGCCGCCGCTGGTGCTGACGCCGGCAGTCACGCTGGCGGGTTTGTAGCCGATCACTGTAGCAGCACGTCGGGGCGAACGCCGAAGGCGGTCCCGTCGGGCTGCAAGACGATGATGAGGCCGGGTTGGTTTCGCTCGAGCATCCAGCCGCCGATCACGAACGGCAGCGCTGCTCCGCTGCCCGCCTGTTCCGGCTCGATCGGCCAGCCGAGGGCCTGCTGTAGCTCCGGCGAGCCCCACCAGATCGTACCGAAGCCCCGCTGCGGCCCGATCCGCCCCGGCGGTACCTGCCCACCCACCGGCTCACCCTCGCGGTAGGTGTCGGTGAAGGCCAGCCACGTGGTGCGCTGGGCCCGGTCGTTATTG
>JACAEO010000170.1 GCA_013388805.1 Chloroflexota bacterium | reverse complement strand
TTCGACTTGCATGCATTAGGCACGCCGCCAGCGTTCGTCCTGAGCCAGGATCAAACTCTGCGTGGGACCGTGGCGTTCGACTCCCGTCGTCCGCCCGTTCCCCTCATTGACGTGGACCACGTAAACTGTCACAGTTCAGTTGTTCAGGTGCGGCCCCGAGGCCTGGCCGACAAAAAACCAGGTGGCGGGTTGCCCCTCCAGCCTGGCGACGTCTCCGGGTCGCCCCGGCGCGGTTCGCTTGTCGTAGCCGTGCCTCGGTTGTCTGGGTCTACCTCACGAAGGAGTGAGACCTTCAACTCTGTTAGTATAGCACTTACCTCGAGACTTGTCAAGAGGTTTGCGCTCTTTTTTCACCGAGTTGCCGCCGTTGTGGCGGGAGGATCTGGCCGACAAAAAACCAGGTGGCGGGTTGCCCCTCCAGCCTGGCGCCGTCTCCGGGTCGCCCCGGCGCGGTTCGCTTGTCGCTCGCAGAGCGCCTCAGTTGTCTCTGTCTACCTCCAGTGGAGTGAGACCGTCAACGCTGTGGATGATAGCACGGGCCGCGACGTATTGTCAAGGGGCGTGTGTTAGTGTTCCGTTAGCGCGGCGCGGCAAGCCTATGGCAGCAGGAGCGCCGGCGTGAAGCGTTGCGCCACCAGGTAGCGCCGCCCGTGCGCGACGGCCACGTCGGTGATCAGGTAGCGCCCGGGCGCGAAGCCGAGCCGGGCGGCCAGCAATTCGTCGCTGGTGGCGCGCCAGGCAAGCGCCGTGGCCGGATCGTCGCGCTGGAGCGCCGTCCAGTCGCCAGGGATTTCCAGCGCCAGGTAGGGCGCGTCGGCGGGCGCCTGCAGTGGCCGCGGCCCGGCGTTGAGGATGGCCACCCCGGGGAAGTCGGCCAGATCGTGCCGCCCGGCGCCTGTCACCCCGGCCAGCGCCGCTTGCCCGCGGGCCGACCGTGGCAGCCAGACGATGCCGAGACGCGAGGCGGTGACCCGGTTGAGCGCATTGCGATACGGGTAGTAGGCCCGGTAGCATTCGCCCGCAACCGCCCGGAGTTTGCTGAAGTTGAGCACGGCGTTGGGAAACTGCAACGGGTCGGCGGTCCAGTGGATCAGATCGATGCCACGGGCCAGGGCCTGCCGCGCCTGTTCACGCTTCAGGGTCGCGGCCAGACCGGCGCCCCGCTGCGCGGCAGCCACACCCATGACCTGCGACTCGATGACCAGCTCGCGTCGATAGGGGAGCGCCAGTTCGTCCAGCACCGCAAGCCCGAAGCGGTGAAAGCCGAGCAGAAAGCCCACCAGTTGTCCTTCGCGGCGGGCCACCAGTGACGTGCCGGGCGCAAACTCGGCGCTGTGCAGGTCGTCGGGATAGCCTTCATCAGCGACGCCGCCCCAGATCTCGTTGCGCAGCCGGCGCACCGCCGGGAGCTCTGCCTCCCCTGGCGTACCAATGTCGAAGCCGTCGATCACGGTGGAGGTGGCAGCGAAGCTGCGCCCCGCGCTGGGCAGATGCAGCACGATGGTAGCCGGGGCCACGTGCGGCGTCAGCGAGGCCAGCAGCGCCTCGTTGGTTGGGAGCGGGCCGAGCGCGTGCAGGCGCAGGGTGTAGACCGGGCGCCCGTCCTCGATCGCGCGGGGGAAGAGCAGCCCGATCGCCACAACCGCACCACTCGTCCTGGTCCGCAACACCGCCAGGCGCCCGCCCATCTTGACGAAGGTGGTTTCTACGAAGTAGCCCGGCACGAGCGGCTGGCCGCTGCCGGCCAGCAGCCGCTGCAGCGCGGCCACCTCCGCCGGCCAGCCGGGGGCGGTGTGATCGAGGATGCTCCAGGCAAGGTTCATGGCCGTTCCGGCGCAGTGCGACGGGCCCCACGACCACGGATCGCGCCGCATGCGCCAACACTGAGGAGCGAACCGATACTGCCGATGCTCAGGATCGAGCCCGCGCTGCCGATGCTCAGGATCGAGCCGGCACTGCCGATGCTCAGGATCGAGCCGGCACTGCCGATACTCAACATCGACCACACGCTGAGGACGGCTATGCGGCGCGCGCGGGGCAGATCGCCGCGGGTCGGGCTGGACACATCAGCATCCATCGGACAACTCCTCGCACAGCGTGTTATACTCTGCCCCATTCTACCGCGAAAGGCCGCCGCTCACCCTGGGCGGCGCTCGAGGTAGCGCTGATGCTCCAGGAGTATCTTGCCGCCCAGCGCGCTACGTTGCTCGGCATCGCCGCGCGCCTGGTCGCCCACGAGTCGCCGAGCGGCGACAAAGCGCGTTGCGATGCGCTTGTCACGCTGCTTGCGGAGCGTTTCGCTGCCCTGGGCACCGTCGAGCGCCACGCCAACCCGGCGGGCGGCGACCACGTTCTGGTGCGGGTCGCGGCCCCCGGCACGCCGGCCGGCGCGCCGCCGGCCCTGGTGCTCTGCCACTACGATACGGTCTGGCCGGCGGGCACAGTGGCCACACGGCCCTTCCATGTTGAGGGCGACACAGCCTATGGGCCGGGGCTCTACGATATGAAGGCGAGCATCGCGATGGCCGAACTGGCCCTGCGCGCGGTGGCCGCCCTCGGGCTCAGCCTTGCGCGCCCGGTGATCCTGCTCATCACCAGTGACGAGGAGATCGGCAGCCCGAGCTCGCGGGCACTGATCGAGGCCACGGCGACCGGCTGCGCCCACACCCTGGTGCTCGAGCCGCCGATCGAGCCCGCTGGCGCGTTGAAGACGGCGCGCAAGGGGATCGGCATGTTCACGATCGCGATCAGCGGGCGCGCAGCCCATGCCGGTGTCGAGCCTGAGAAAGGCGCCAGCGCCATCACGGAACTGGCCCATCAGATCCTCGCGCTGAACGCCCTGGCCGATCCCGCGCAGGGCACAACGATCAATGTCGGGCTGGTGCGTGGCGGCAGCGGGCGCAACGTGGTGCCGGCCGAGGCGCTGATGGAGGTCGACGTGCGCGCCTGGACGAGTGCCGAGGCGGCGCGTCTCGAGGGGGCGATCCGCAGCCTGGCACCCGTGACGCCCGGGGTGAGCCTGGCCGTAGCCGGTGGCTTCAACCGGCCGCCGCTGGAGCGCACCCCCGCTGGCGCCGCCCTCTTCGCGCAGGCCCAGGCCCTTGGCGCGACCCTGGGCCTGGCGCTGCACGAAGGGGCTTCGGGCGGCGGCAGCGACGGCAACTTCACCGCCGCGCTCGGCGTGCCGACCCTCGACGGCCTGGGCGCACCCGGCGCCGGGGCCCACGCCGCGCACGAGCAGATCAGCGTAAGCGGGGCGCTCCAGCGCGCCGCTCTGCTGGCGCTGCTGCTCACCCGACTCTGAGATCAGAGGCCGTTGGCAGCGATCACGTCGCGATACCAGGCGAAGCTGTCCTTCGGGATGCGCTGCTGCGTCGCGAAATCTACGTGCACAAGGCCGAAGCGCTGGTGGTAGCCCCAGGCCCACTCGTAGTTGTCGAGCAGTGACCACTGGAAGTAGCCGATGAGCGGCACGCCAGCCTGGATCGCGCGGTGGCAGGCGATCAGGTGCTCGCGCAGGAAGGCGATGCGGCGCTCATCGTGCACGCGCCCGTCGGCAGCGACGGGGTCCAGGTAGCTGACCCCATTCTCGCTGATCAGGATGCGCGGCAGACTGTAGTGGCTGTAGAGCCGCAGCAGGATCTTGTAGAGCCCCTCGGGGTAGATCTCCCAGCCCATCCCGGTGCGCGGCGTGTCGAGGCGCAACTCACGGAGTTGCCAGGGCTGCGGGCCGGCAGCCACCACGACCCGGGAGTAGTAGTTGAAGGCGAAGAAGTCGGTTGGTGTGGCGATGGTGCTGAGATCGCCGGGCCGGACAACGTGCATGCCGCGGGGCAGATAGCCGGCGGCACGGTAGTCGGCGATCATGTCGCCGGGGTAGCCGTGGCCACAGACCGGGTCAAGGAACCAGCGATTGTAGTAGCCATCGCGATAGCGGGCGGCGTCGCGGTCGGCAGGGCTATCGCTGGCGGGCACGGCGGCCTCAAAGTTGAGCGCGATGCCGACCTCAGCGCCAGGGGCGGCGGCGCGGATGGCCTGGACGCCGAGGCCGTGGGCGAGCAGGGCATGGTGGCTGGCGGCGATGGCCGCGGGCATGTCCTGCCGACCCGGGGCGTGCTCGCCGAACTGGTAGCCGAGCATGCTGACGCACCAGGGCTCGTTGATCGTGATCCAGTGGCGGATGCGGTCACCGAGGGCCGCGGCAACCACGCCGGCGTACTCGGCGAAGGCATAGGCGGTGTCGCGGGCCGGCCAGCCGCCGGCGTCCTCGAGCGACACGGGTAGATCCCAGTGGTAGAGCGTGGCGTAGGGCGTGATCCCGCGTTCGAGCAGCGCGTCAGCCAGGCGCCGGTAGAAATCCAGCCCGGCCTGGTTGAGCGGGCCGCGGCCCTGCGGCAGCACCCGCGGCCAGGCGATGCTGAAGCGATAGGCCTGCAGGCCCAGGTCGGCCATCAGGGCGACATCCTCCTGGTAGCGGTGGTAGTGGTCGCAGGCGACATCGCCGGTATGGCCGTCGCGGGTTTTGCCCGGGGTGTGGCTGAAGCGGTCCCAGATGCTGGGGCCGCGCCCGTCTTCGTCAACGGCGCCTTCGATCTGGTAGGCCGAGGTGGCCGCACCCCAGATGAAGCCGGGTGGAAACGCATATGCTGGCATCGCGTACCCTGACGTGTCCGGCAGAACTGGCTGCCGATGAGAGATGCTTTGAGGGGATGTCGTAGCGACATCCCCAGCGGCCGCGCCCTCGATCAGGCATGTTTCAGGATCGGGCGTTCTCGCGTGACCGTTGCTCCACAGCTCCACAGCTCCACAGCGCTACACCTCCACACAGCCGGTCTGGAGCGCTGTGGAGCTGACGGCTGGATTGTCACGTGCGGTTGAACCATGTCTTATGCGGCGGTCCAGCCCAGGGCGAGCTCGTAGACCGAGCCGGTCATGGAGGCGCCTGAGTCGGAGCAGAGGAAGAGTACCAGGTCGGCGATCTCGGCCGGTTCGATCAGCCGCTTGATCGCGGTCGGGGCGAGCATAACCTTCTCGATCACCTCGTTTTCGGGGATGCCGCGGGTGCGCGCCTGGTCGGCGATCTGCTTCTCGACGAGGGGCGTGCGCACATAGGCCGGGGCAATCAGGTTGACGGTGATGCCATAGGGGCCACCCTCAAGCGCGGCGGTGCGGGTGAGGCCGAGCAGGCCGTGCTTGGCCGAGATGTAACCGACTTTGAAAGGCGAGGCGCGCAGGCTGTGCAGGGAGCCGATATTGATGACACGGCCCCAGCCGCGCTCCTTCATACCGGGCCAGGTGTAGCGCGTGAGCAGGAAGGGCGCGGTGAGCAGGACCGCGAGCATATGATCCCAGCGGTCCTCGGGGAACTCCTCGATCGCGGCGATATGCTGGTAGCCGGCGTTATTGACCAGCACATCCACCTGCCCGAAGTGCGCGAGGGTCGTATCGACCACGCGGCGGCACTCCTCGCGCCGCGCGAGGTCGGCGCCGACAAACAGCCCGCCGATCTGCTCGGCCACGGCCTGGCCATCACTGCCCGGCAGATCGACCACGGCCACCCGGTAGCCGGCCCCGGCCAGCTTCTCGGCGACGGCGCGACCAATACCGCTGGCCGCACCGGTCACAATTGCGACGCGCTCGGTCATCGTTGACACTCCTTTGTCAGGCTAATGCAGTTTGCCCCTCAATTCTAGCGCACTTTGCCGGCTGGCGGCTCAGGGGGTGGGCGGGCTGCGGCGCGCGAGGGCGTAGATGATCTCGCGGGCGAGGGCGGCGATGAGGGCGGCCTCGCGGCTGTCGGGCGCGGCGCGCATGATGAGGGTGCGCAGGCGGCGCATCACCGCGGCGCCATCGCCGGATTTGATGAAGCCAACGGCTTCGACGGCGGCGGCGAGGGCCTCGATGGCAGCGGCCAGTTCCGCGGCGGTGGCGGGCGAACGCGACGGCGGCAGAGGCAACGGCCCCAATGCGGCCATGCGCAGTTCGTAGAGCATCAGCAGGACAGCCTGGGCCAGGTTCAGCGAGGGGTAGGCGGGATCGGTGGGGAGGGTCAGCACGGCGTGGCAGCGGTCGAGGGCGGCATTGTCGAGACCATGGTCCTCGGGGCCGAAGAGCAGCGCCAGCGGGCCAGCGCTCGCGGCGCGGGCGACGAGTTCCGCGGCGAACGCGCGCACATCGGCGCGCATGGGGCGCTCGGGGTGGGCCCGCGCGC
>JACAEO010000032.1 GCA_013388805.1 Chloroflexota bacterium | reverse complement strand
TCACAGTCGAGGACGATCGCTTCATCGATGCTATTGCGCGCCTGGACGACCCGCAGGTTGTCGAGCAGCCACGCCTCGCTGAGGGCCTGGAAGGGCGGCAGGTTGGGGACGATGTCGCCACCGAGCGAGAAGTCGGCTTTGACGCTGGGCAGACCGTCGAAGAGATCGACGACACTGCTCACCGCATCGCGCTGGTAGTCCTGGTTCGGGTCGAACCGCAAGTTGAGTTTCGGAGCCATAGATCACCACTCTCGATGCCGTGGGCATAACCCCCTCGGTCGCTCAATGCCGTCGGGGTAAACCCCTGAGCCAGATTCGCAGCGAAGCCGGCCTGCGCCAGCTCGCGCGGGCCGCACCGGCAGCCGTCGGGGTGAACCCCTCGGCTAGCTCTCGGCGAAGCCGGCCTGCGCCGGCTCGTCCAGGCCGCGCAGGCGGCCTTCGCCCCGCTAGCCGCGCCCTTCAGGGCGACGGCCGTCGGGGTGAACCCCTCGGCTAGTTATTGCCAAGCCGGCCTTCGCCAGCTCACCAGGCCGCGCAGGCGGCCTTCGCACCCCTGTAGCCGAGCCCTTCAGGGTCACGGCTACCATCAGATCACCCGCAGATTACACCGGTCACCCAATCGCAGCTTGGCCTCATCCGTCAGCGCGCTATCGAGGCAGATGAAGACGTCCTCGGCGGCGAGCTGGATCTGTGCGATCGTCTCGTCCGCAATCTGGTCGTCCAGGCAGACGAAGAGCCGGTGGCCAACGGCGTCCGACTCGACCCGCTGGATGCGATTGCGCGTGAACCCCTGCTCGTCCGTCACCGTGCTATCGAGCGGGAAGCCCTGCAGGAGCATCGCCTCGGCCAGCACGTGCTCGCGCTGCCACCCGTCGACCAGCGGCGTCTCGATGCGGTCGAAGAAGGTCTCCAACTCCTCGATGCTCTCGCCCTGGTAGTCCTGCCAGGCCTTGTAGTTCGAGCGCCCCAGCTTGTAGACGCGGAAGCCGAGATCTTCGGGGGTGTCGCGATCCTGGAGGTCGAGCTTGCCTTCGATGTCCTTCCTCAGACGCTCTCCAATGTTCCAACCATAAGGGAGCCCTCGTTCACGAGGCTTTGGCGAGACGGCGACCAGGAAGGCGGATCGAGGCGAGGTAAAGCCAGCTTTCGGAGTGACGTGGGTTATGGTCATACGCTCGGCTCAACTGACGGTTGCCGCTCAACCAGGCGTGGGTCCGCTCGACGACCCAGCGCTTCGGCTGCACCTGAAAGCCCTGTTGGCCCACCAGCCGCTCAACAATCTCCAACTCGCCCATGCCGTTGGTCGCCATCCACGGGCCCAATACGCCGCGATAGGTCTGGTCCGCCCACACCTTCTTCAAGGTGATGCCGCGCGCTTTGGTCATCGCAAACACCTGCCTGGCGCCGACGCCGTCGTACAGCCGTGCCGAATGGACCACGGCAGTAATCAGGAAGCCCAGTGTGTCGGTAAGCAGATGCCGCTTGCGCCCAAAGACCTTTTTGCCGCCGTCGAAACCCCGCTCCGGCCCACCCGCAACGCTACTCCTGGCGCTCTGGGTGTCGATCACACCGCCGGTCGCCTCGACGTGCTCCCGAGCCTCGCCCTCGACCCGCACTCGTCGGCGCAATGTGTCGTTGATGCGCACCCAGATGCCTTTCTTGGTCCATTGCTGAAAGTAGTCGTGGACCGTGCTCTTGGGCGGGAAGGAGCGCGGCAGCAACTCCCATTGGCACCCGCTCTTCAGCTTGTAGAACAAGCCGTTGATCACCGCGCGCAGGTTCACGCGCCGCTTCGGTCCGGTCTTGGCCTTCACCTCGACATAGGGCCGGATCACCTCCCACTGCTCATCGGTCAGGTCGGTCGGATAGGTTTCCGGCTGGACAGCCGGTGTCGCCGGTGCTACCATCGTGTCACCCCTCCTGCTGGTCAGACTGTCGGCCTTAGGAACCACAGTCTACCATCGGTGAGGGGCAGTTGCTGCTTTAGGACGGGCCAGGCGCCTCCTTGAACGGAACGCTTGACCTCCACTGTTCGAATATTGGAGAGCTTCTAAGGCGATGGTTCGCCTCGGCGGGCGGCAGCCTCACGGATCAAGACCCGAGTTCGAATATTGGAGAGCTTCTAAGGCGATGGTTCGCCCCTACAACCGCTCCAATTCATCAATCAACTGCCCATAGGTATCCATCGCCGCCTGCACCGGGGCCGGCGTGGTCATATCCACGCCCGCGTCGCGCAGCAGGTCGATCGAGGGCCGCGAGGAGCCGCTGCTGAGGAAGCGCAGGTAGCGCTCCACCGCCGGCTGGCCCTCATTGATGATCTGGCGGCTCAGCGCCAGTGCTGCCGAGAGGCCCGTCGCGTACTGGTAGACGTAGAAGTTGTAGTAGAAGTGAGGGATGCGCGCCCACTCGAAGCCGATCTCCTCATCGAGCGTCACCGTCGGGCCGTGATATTTGACCATGAGCTCCTGGTAGCGCCGGGTCAGCCCTTCGGCGGTGAGTGGCTCGCCCGCCTCGACCAGGTCGTGCATGGTGAGCTCGAAGCTGGCGAACATGGTCTGGCGGATGATCGTCCGCCGGATGTCCTCGATCTGCTGCACCAGCAGCCGCCGGCGCAGCGCCTCGTCGTCGCGGTGCTTGAGCAGATAGTCGGTGAGCAGCGCCTCGTTGAGCGTCGAGGCCACCTCGGCCACGAAGATGGTGTAGCTGCCATAGACAAAGGGCTGGTGCTTGCGCGTGAAGTAGGAGTGCATCGAGTGGCCCAGTTCATGGGCCAGGGTAAAGGCGTCGTCCAGGCGGTCCTGGTAGTTGAGCAGAATGTAGGGCGGCGTGGAGTAGGCGCCGCCGCTGTAGGCGCCGCTGCGCTTGCCGACGTTCTCATACACATCGATCCAGCGGCTGCTGAAGGTCTGGTGCAGCGCGGCGCCATAGTCCGGGCCGAGCGGCGCGAAGGCGGCCCGCATGAGCTCGGTGGCCTCCGTGTAGGGCAGCATCAACTCTACGTCGGGCACAGGGTGCACGTAGAGGTCGTAGACCCGCAGCTCGTCGAGGCCCATCAGCCGCTTGCGCACCTCCATGTAGCGGTAGTTCTTGTCGAGGTTGGCCTCAACGGTGCGGATCAGGTTGTGATAGACCGCGAGCGGGATCTCGTTCGGCGTGAGGGCCGCCTCCAGTGCCGAGGCGTAGTTGCGCACGCGGGCCTCGATCACGTGGGTGCGGATGGCCGCGCCGAGCGTGGTGGCGATCGTATTGCGGAACGGGCGGTAGGCGCCGTGGTAGCCCTTAAAGGCATCGTGGCGCACGCGCCGGTCCGGGCTCTCGATGAAGCGCCGGTAGCGCCCGTGCGACAACTGGACGGTGTTGCCCTCCTCGTCGGCGATCGCCGGAAAGCTGAGGTCCGAGTCGGTCAGCATCTCGAACGTCTCGAAGGGCGCCCGGGTGATGTCGCTGAACTGGGCGAGCACGCGCTCCACCTCGGCCGAGCGGATATGGGCCCGCTGGCGGTTCAGCTTCTCCAACTCGTAGGCATAGAGCTGCAGCGCGGGGGTGTCGTGCAGCCACTGCGCGAGCGTCGCCTCGGCGATGGCGAGGATCTCGGGCTCGATGAAGGCCATCAGCGCGGAGACGTGGGCGGCGAATGAGCCGGCCCGCTCCTGCAGCGCCTGGCCGGTTGTATCGGTGGCGTCCGAGTCTTTGCGATGAGCGGCGTAGACATAGAGCGCGTAGAGCCGCCGGGCCACCTCGTCGCGCAAGGTCAGGACGCGCACCAGCTGGGCGGGCCCCTGCCCGAGCGTGCCATGCAGCGCGCCGAGCTCCTGGGCCAGCGCCTCGATCGCCGCGAGCTCGCGCTCCCAGGCTGCCACGTCGGCGAAGATCAGGCTGAGGTCCCAGGTGTACTCCACCGGCGCCTCGGCGCGGGTTGGCAGCTTGTGGGTCTCGGTCGTCATCGTGTGCGCTCTCCTTATGCTACAAACAACAGCTGTTCCAGTCGATCGACAAAACGCTCCAGCACGGCAAAGGCGCGATCCAGCGGCTCGGGTGTGCGCATATCGATGCCGACCAGCTCCAGCGCTTCCAGCGGATAGCGGGAGCCGCCCGCGCGCAGACAGGCCAGGTAGCGCTCCGCGGCACCCGGCGCGCCGGCAAGCACCCGCTCAGCCAGGGCATTGGCGGCGGCGATGCCCGAGGCGTATTGAAACACGTAGAAGTTCTGGTAGAGGTGCGGAAAGGCTGCCCAGGTGATGCCGACCCGCGCCTCGTCCACCTGCACAGCGGGCCCGTAGCCCCGCCGGAACAACTCGGCCAGCAGGGCGCCCATGCCCGCGCCGGTGAGGGGCTCGCCGGCCTCAGCCTGCTCGTGGACGCGCTGTTCGAACTGCGAGAGGATCGGCATGAGGAACAGGTAGCGGTGGAAGTTGTGCATGGCTTCCTCAAGCACCGCGATCGCCAGCGCCCGCTCGGGGCGCCGGGCCAGCAGGTAGCCGCGCAGCAGGGCCTGGTTGAGGTTCGAGGCCACCTCGGCCACAAACAGCGCGTAGCTGGCATAGACCGGCGGCTGGGTGTGGTTGGTCAGCCAGCTGTGCATCGAGTGGCCAAGCTCGTGGGCCAGGGTGCTCGCCCCGCTCAGGCTGCCGTCGTAGTTCATCAGGATGAACGGATGCGTATCGTAGCTGCCCCCGGAGTAGGCGCCACTCGTCTTGCCCCGGTTCGGGTAGATGTCCACCCAGCGCTGGCTGGTAAGCCCGGCCCGCGCCACCGCCACGTACTCATCACCGAGGGGCTCAACGCTCGCGCAGATCAGCTCCACCGCGCGCTCGTAGGGCACCGGGTAGGGCGGGCCAAGCGGAGCGAAGATATCGTATGGCTCCAGCACCGCCAGGCCCAGCGCCCGTCGCCGCAGCTCCCAGTAGCGGTGCCAGATCGGCAGATGCCGGTTGCAGGCCGCGATCACGTTATCGTAGACCGTCCGCGGCAGGTTGCTGGCGTGGAGGCTGGCCGCCAGCGCGCTGTCGTAACCCCGCGCCCGGGCCAGAAAAACATCGGCTTTGACACTCCCGGCATAGATCGCGCCGAACGTATGCTGGAAGGCCAGGAAGCCGTCCTGGTAATTCTGCCACGCTTGCTTGCGCAGGGTGCGGTCGGGACTCTGGAGCAACTCCTCGATCGTCCCGCGGGCCACCTCGTGGCGCACACCGCTGCTATCCTCCGCCGCGGCGAAGCGCAGGTCGCTATCGGCGAGCATCATGAAGGCGCTGACAGGCGTACTCAGGGGCTCGCCGGCCTGTGCCAGCAGTTGCTCGACCTCGCCCGAGCGGACGTAGGGCCCGCGGCGCCGCAGGTTCGCGAAGTAGTGCTGGTAGGGCGCAAGCGCCGGCTCGGCCGCAACCAGGCTCGCGAGCCGATCGGCGCTCAGCGCCAGCAACTCCGGCTCGGCAAAGGCAGTTGCGGCGCCGAGCCGCGCAGAGAGCCCGATCGCGCGCTCGCGCAGCCCGGCAGCCACCTGATTCGTCGTATCCACATCAAAGCACATTTGCGCATAGGTGTAGAGCCGGCCCATCGCCACCTGCAGCCGGTCGACCAGCTGCAGCCAGGCCAGCAAGGTCGCCGCTGACTCGCCCAATCGCCCGCGGAAGGCGACAATGGCGGCCAACTCTGCCTCGAGGGCCTCAACATCAGCCGCCCACGCCGCCTGGTCGGGGTAGATGCTGGCAAGGTCCCAGGTGTGCTCGATCGGCACCTCGGCGCGAGCAGGGAGGGTCACGGTCATTGATTTGGAGGTCCTCTCTACGGCAAGCGTTGAGTCAGAGACAGATCACCTGGGCATTATACCCGCGCTGCGTGGCCAGTGCCAGTCGTCGGGGAGGCGCGGGGAGGGGCAATACCTTTCAAATACGGCGCGGTACGCGGTATACCCCCCCTCTCAGGCTGGGAGAGGGGGGGTATGTTGTTGGCGTTGCGGTGCGCCAGCTTCGCT
>JACAEO010000146.1 GCA_013388805.1 Chloroflexota bacterium | reverse complement strand
GGCAGGGGAGGGGGTAGGGGGGTGGGGTATGCGGGGCCTGGGGGCGCACCTCCCAAAAACGCTACACCTGGGAGGTAGGGGGGTGGGGTATGCGGGGCCTGGGGGCGCACCTCCCAAAAACCCTATACCTGAGAGGGGTAGGGGGGGTATGCGGGGCCTGGGGGCGCACCTCCCAAAAACCCTCCACCTGAGCGCCCCTTCCCCCTCCTCTCAGCATCCTGCTGGCAAACGCCGTTTGTCCCACGCCAGGTTCGCCAGCAGGATCGTTGCAACCGCCCTGTGCCGTCACCCCCGCATAGCCGCCGGCGACTCTCGGCTATACTATGCTGCGCAGCGTATTCTCACATTCGCAAGAGGCAGGACAGGATGGATACGGACCCCACCCTTGCCCAGCAGGTCGCCAACCTGCACGTGCGCGACCTGACGCCGCTCCAGTCGCCCATCGAGCTGAAGCAGCAACTCCCGCTCAGCCTGGCGGCGGCACGCACCGTTACCGGCGCTCGTGAGGCCATCCGGCGCGTGCTGTACGGCCACGACCGACGGCTGCTGGTGGTGATCGGCCCCTGCTCGATCCACGACCCCGAGGCCGCCCTCGACTATGCCCGGCGGCTACAGCGCCTGCAGCAGGCGCTCAGCAGCCAGCTGCTGATCATCATGCGCGTCTACCTGGAAAAGCCGCGCACCACCGTGGGCTGGCGTGGGCTGATCAACGATCCCCACCTCGACGGCTCGTTCGATATGCACGCCGGGCTCACCATCGCCCGGCGGCTGCTGCTCGCGATCAACGAGCTCGGCCTGCCCGTTGCCACCGAGATGCTCGATCCGATCAGCCCGCAGTACCTCGACGACCAGATCAGTCTGGCGACGATCGGCGCCCGCACCACCGAGGCCCAGACCCATCGCGCCCTGGCCAGCGGCGTTTCAATGCCGGTTGGCTTCAAGAACGGTACCGACGGCGGGATCGAGGTGGCGGTCAACGCCTGTGTTTCCGCTGCCGCCCAGCACAGTTTTCTCGGCATCGATGAACAGGGGCGTAGCGCCGTGGTGAAAACCACCGGCAACCCTGATGGATTCGTCATTCTTCGTGGTGGGCGAAACGGGCCAAACTATCACCCCGAGTACGTGGTGCAGGCGGCGCGGCTCATGCGCGAGGCCAGGCGCCGGCCCGCCGTGATGATCGACTGTAGCCACGCCAACGCCGGCGGCGACTACCGGCGCCAGGAGGCGGTCTGGCACAATGTGATCGAGCAGGTCGTGAGCGGGCCGACGCCGATCGTGGGCATGATGGTCGAGAGCAACCTGGTGGAAGGTAAGCAGCCGCTGGTCGCCGATCGCTCGAAGCTGCGCTACGGCGTCTCGCTGACCGATGGCTGTGTCGGCTGGGAGACCACCGAACTGCTCCTGCATGAGGGCCACCTGGCGCTGGAGCGCGCACGTTAGTGAGTTTCTAGCGGAAGTACCTGTAAAATCTGAGCGGATCTGCGTTCATTGCTGCGTAGATAGTCAATGCATGGGTAGATCAGGTTGAGCGCGCGAGCGTCTGGCAGGGAGCCCCGATCCAGGAGCACCGGTCGGCCCGTTCACCGCTCACACGAGGTACAGCCATGGCCCAGCATCCTGCGCAGCTGATCGACCTGTTCATTCCGTTGCTCCTGCACGAGGATCCGCAGGTGCAGGCGCGGAGTGCGGCGATCCTCTACGCCAGCTACGGTGAGGAGGTTGGGCAACGGCTACGGGTGCTGCTGGCCCGCGCCGACCCTGAGGGGCGACAGCGGGCGCGAGCGGCGCTGGATGTGCTGACGCGCTACGCCTCCCGGGCTGCGCCAGAGCCGCCGGCGTTCCCCGGCCTGCAGGTGGCCTGCCTGGGCGTGCTGCGCGTCTGGGTAGCTGGCGTTCCGATCCTGGGCCAGCTGGCTGAGCGGGACCGTGGGCGGGCGGGCAGCCACAAGGTGCGCGCGGTGCTGGCGGCGCTGCTGCACGCCGGCGGGCGCGGGATGTCCCGCGAGGCGCTGAGCGAGGCGGTCTGGGGTGGGGACAGTGGCGCGAGCGGGCTGGCGCGCACGCTGAGCTCGCTACGGACACTGATCGTCGAGGCGGGCGGCGAAGCGCTGGCCGAGGCGGCGCTGGTGATCGGCGACGACCGTTGCCTGCTCCACCCGGACCATGTGCGCAGCGATGTGGATGCCTTCGAGCGGCTCTGTACACTGGCGACGGAGATGGAGGAGCAGGCCGGGCTGGCAGCGGCGGCCGAGTTCTATGCCCAGGCTCTGGAGTTGTACCGCGGCCCGTACATGGCCGATGTGCCCGGCGCCTGGGCGGCCCTGCTGGAGCGGCGCAGCATGCTGGCCGGCGACTACCTGAACATGGTTGAGCGGCTGGCCGAGCACAGCTTTGTCCAGGGGCGCTACCACGAGTGCGTGTACCTCTGCAACCTGGCGCTGGCCGAGGATGCTGCGGCCGACGACCTCACCGCCTGGCTGCTGCGCGCACACGCCAGGCTGGGCCACCTGGCCGAACTCGAGCACGCCTACCGGCACTACCTGCGGGCCGCCCGTGTTGATGCCGGGGCGGCCCGTGACCCGGTGGTGCGGATCTATGGCGAGCTGAAGCGTGCGCGCGCGGTGGGGTAGGCAAGCGGGGAACGCAGCAGGTTGCAGCGCACCGCCCTCGGGTCGTCAGGCCACCCCCAGGTCGGCCACCACGCGGGCTGCGATGTCATAGGCGGCGCGCGGGCGCCCCACCAGGCGCGCCTGGGCGCGCATGGCCGCCAATCGCTCGGGCTGAGCCAGGAGCGCGCGTACCGCCCGTGGCACCAGCTCGGGCACGCGGATCTGAATCCCTGCGCCCGAGCCGGCTACCACGTCGGCGTTCCACTCCTCCTGCCCCGGCACCGGGTCGATCACGATCAATGGTGTGCCACGGGCCAGCACCTCGCTGGTGATCAGCCCGCCAGGCTTCGAGATCACCAGGTCGCTCGCCGCAACCAGGTCGTCCACGTAGTCGATTGCGCCGAGGGTGCGCAGGCTCACCAGCGGCCCGCCGCTGAGGTCGCTCAGCGCCTCCTGGAGCTGGTGGTTGCGTCCGGCCACCGTGACCACCGTGGCGGGCTGATCGCCCTTGAGCAGTTCGGCCACCATATGGCGTACGCGCAGCGGGGCAACACCGCCGCCAAAGACGCTGATCAGCGGCGGCGCCAGCGGCAGATCGAGGCGCTGGCGCATCGCGTCGCGCGCCTTGGGCTCGGCGATCTCCAACTTCACCGGAATGCCCGTCACGTGGACACGGGCCGCATCGACCCCCCGCGCCAGCAGCACGTCCCGCGTCAGCTCGCTGGCCACAAAATAGCCGGCGACCCCCTCGCGCAGCCAGCTGCTCTGGACCGAGAAGTCGGTGATCACGGCATACTCGGGGACGCCGCTGCGCTCGCCGTAATCCTGCAGCACGTGGAGCGGCCACTGCATCGTGCAGATGATCGCAGCGGGCCCCAGTTCCTCCACCCGCCGCTCGAAACGCCGCAGGAAGGGCTGGCCCATGCTCTTCAGCACATAGTTGGCGCGCAGCGCATCCTCGGTGTCCTCGAAGTGCAGCCGCGAGTGAACCATGGTGTATAGCGGCTGGAGGCGGGTGGAGAGCTCGTTGTAGGCCGAGGTGATCACCTTGCGCGCCACATCATTGACATAATCAAATACGTCTTCGACCACCACCGCAACCCCGGGCTGGAGCCGGAGCGCGGCGCCGAGCGCCAGGGCGGCACTGGTATGGCCGGTCCCGGCTGAGACGTGAAAGACCGCGATCGTCGGCATCGATGGCCCCTTGCTGCCGGCTGCTGCCGGTGCTACGATACACGCCGTCAGCCTGTAGTGTAGCCGATGTTTGCGCTCGGCGTTGCATGATCCTGCCGGCACACCCGGGTGCGCGGGCAACACCGAGGTTGCCGGCAGGATCGTTACAGCCGCCCTGCGTGATCGCCGGCGCCCGTGTGCTACGAATGCGCTCAGGACGGAGGGACCGATGGCGATCGCGGTCTTTGGCAGCATCAACATGGATCTGGTCACGCGCACCGCGCGCCTGCCGCTGCCCGGAGAGACCGTGGCCGGGCATGGCTTTTTCACGGCGCCCGGCGGCAAGGGCGCCAACCAGGCCGTTGCCTGCGCCCGCCTGGGGGCCGGCACCCGGCTGGTCGGTCGGCTTGGCGACGACCCCTTTGGCGCCGAGTTGCGCGCCGGGCTGCTGGCGGCGGGCGTGGATGCGAGCGGCGTGCTGACCACGCCGGGGCCGTCGGGCATTGCGGTGATCACGGTTGACGACGCGGCGCGCAATACGATCATCGTCGTGCCCGGGGCGAACGGCGCCGTCGGGCCAGTTGACGCCAGCCGGCTCGACGTGGCGCTCGTCGGGGCGCGGGTGCTCCTGCTGCAGCTCGAGTTGCCGCTCGATGCGGTGGTCGCCGCCGCGCGGGCCGCGCGTCGTCTGGCCGTGCCGGTAATCCTCGACCCGGCGCCTGCCCGCGAGCTTCCGGCTGTGCTCTACCGGCTCGCCGACATCATCACCCCCAATCTGAGCGAGGCGGCGACCCTGGTCGGCTTCCCGCTGACGAGCGACGCCGCCGCTGTCGAGGCGGCGCGCGTACTGCGCGGGCGCACCGGCGGCACGGTGGTGATCACGCTTGGCGAGCGCGGGGCACTGCTGCTGGCCGGCAACGAGCCGCTGTTCGTGCCGCCCTTCCCCGTGCAGGCAGTGGACAGCGTCGCCGCCGGCGACGCCTTCAACGCCGGGCTGGCCGTCGCGCTGGCCGAGGGCCGCCCGCTGCAGGAAGCCCTGCGCTGGGCCAGCGCCGCCGGCGCCCTCGCCGTGACCCGCCCGGGCGCGCAGCAGGCGATGCCCGCGCGCGCCGAGGTGCTGGCCTTGCTGAGCGAGCAGGGCTCATAACCCTGGCACGAGACAACGCCGGGGCGCGTCTACGCCAGGGTGCTCGGCACGCGCATCGGCGTCTATTGTGGGCGTCCGGTGGGGCAGGCGAAGCACGACCACCAGCGCCTGGTGCGATGACGGCGAGGTGGTGCTGACGCAGCAGTTACGCGCTGCGCTGGCCCGGCTCAACCCGCAGCTTCCCGCCATGCCGTGGGAGACCAGCGTGGAGCTGACCACGGTGATAGTATCATAAGGCCAGGGCAATTCCGTCCGACCGTGCTGGCGACAGCCAGAGGAGTTCTCACATGGCTCAGCGTCTCCCCGTTCTACTCGTGATCGCCCTGGCGCTTGCCGCCTGCGCGCGGCTGCCCGCCCCGCCCACGCCAACCGCCACGCCAGGCCCGGTGGCCACGGTGACCGGCGCAGCAACCAGCGCGCCAGCCACGGCGCCGGCCGTCGCGCCTGGCGTCTCGTCCGCCGGGGAGGGGGTCGCGCTGATCACCGGCACCTTCAGCATCACCAACGACTTCATCTTCGTCTACTTCCCTGAGAGTCCGGTGGCGCTGGTCGATCTGACCGGATTTGTGCAACGCGATGCGGAGTGGCCCATCCCGGTCGAGGGCCAGACGCTCGGCTACCTCACGATCGACCGCGAGGCGCTCACGGGCAGCTTCCGGCTGCAGCTCCCGGCCCGCCCCGAGGGCGTCTTGAGCGATGTTGACAATGATAACGCGCAGGAGCCGGGCGTCCAGGTGTTTGCCGTGGCCTGGTGGCCCAATCTGACCGGCGACCCCTTCGCCGCAGGCGACGATCGGAGCAAGGGCTGGCCCAACTACCTGGCCTCGACGCTCACTGATGCGGAGAACAACGATGAGGTGATCGGCGGCAAGCTGGTGGTCTGGAGCCCCGACGCCAATCAGGCGTTCCCCACCGGCTTTGGCCCCGACGGCAAGCTCTTCACCGCCGACGACCCCGCGGCGCCGCTCCCGGCCGGCTACACGGTGATCGATCTCGACCAGGAGCCATTCGCAGTCAGCCGGAACGTCACTGAGGAGCTGACGCTCTACGAGCCGCGCGACGCCGCGATCAAGGATCTGAGTGCGCTCAGCTTCAGCGCCGCCTTTGATGAACTGGTCGCCCGGCTGCGCAAGGAGTACGCCTTCAACGGCATCCCCGGCAAAGAGCCCGACTGGGACGCGCTGGTGGCCGAGTTGCGACCACGGATTGTCCAGGCTGAGACGGACCGCGACGAGACGGCCTTCTACCTGGCGCTCCAGGACTTTGTGCTGGCCTTCCCTGACGGCCACGTCGGGCTGAACGGCGGCCAGATCGGCGCCGCGCTCTTCCAGGAGGCCACCGCGGGCGGCTACGGTTTCGCCATCCGCGAGCTGAGCGATGGAAGCTTCCTGGTGGTCTATGTGCTCGCCGATGGACCGGCAGCACGGGCCGGTATGCAGGTTGGTGCGACGCTGAGCGCGTTCAATGGCCAGCCGATCGGCGCGGCGGTGGCCGCGATCCAGCCACCGTTGAATTTCTCGACCGAACATAGCCGGCGCTATCAGCAGGCCCGCTACCTGCTGCGCACCCGGCCGGACGAGCGCGCCGAAGTGACCTTCACCAACCCGGGCGGCCAGCCGCAGACCGCAACACTCACCGCGATCGAGGAACGCCAGAGCTTCGCCTTCACCTCGGTGTTGCGCGGCTCCGACCCCAACGCCCTGCCGGTCGAGTTCCGCATCCTCGACTCGGGGGTCGGCTATATCGCGTTGAACTCGAACTACGATGACCTCTTCCTGCTGGTGCGACTGTTCGAGCGCGCGCTGCGGACCTTCGAGGCCAACGCGTTACCGGGGATCATCATCGACCTGCGCCAGAACACGGGCGGCGCGCCATTGGGACTGGCCTCGTACCTGACTGACCAGACAATCGTGATCGGCCAGGATGAGGCCTACAGCGAGTTGACGGGTCGCTTCGAGCCCGACGGCCCGCCCGACGACATCGAGCCGTCCGAGTCGCAGTACCGCTTTGCCACGATCGCCGTGCTCGTCGGGCCGGGCTGCTCGAGCGCATGCGAGCTCGAGGCCTATGCCTTCAGCCAGGTGCCCGGCGTCGAGGTAGTTGGCTCCTATCCGACCAACGGCATCTTCGCCGAGGTGTCGCGGGGCCAGTACGAACTGCCGGCGGGCTTCGGGGCTCAGTTCTCGGCGCGGCGCACCGTGCTGCCCGATGGCAGCCTGCTGATCGAGGGGAAGGGCGTCGTGCCAACGGTACGCGTACCAATCACGGCTGAGGGGCTGCTCTCGGGAGAGGATGTCGAGCTCCAGGTGGCCGAGACGCTGATCCTGGAGCAGGAGTAGGGCCACCCATGGCAGCGGATGCCGCAACTCTCGAAGCGCACTGGCGGCGGCTACCGGCCAGCGCGGAGCCGCCGGAGGTGGAACTGGCCGCCGCCGAGGCGCTGCTGGGCGGCCTTGCGCACACGCCGCAGCCGGCGCTGCGCTGGTACGGCGCACGCCGCCTCGCTCTGGTGATCGGCGCGGGTCAGCGGCTCAGCGAGGTGGACGGGGCAGCACTCGCGGCCAGCGGAGTAAGCCTGCACCGGCGGGCATCCGGTGGAACGGCGGTACTGTTCGCGCCGGGCGTGCTGATGCAGGACATCGCCCTGCCGACCGGCCACCCGCTCTTCCTCCAGGATGTGAGCGAGTCCTACCGCTGGCTTGGCGAGCTCTGGGCCGAGACGCTGGCCGAGCATGGCCTCGCCACGACGCTGGTCAGTGTCGCTGCGGCGCGCGTCGATGGGCAGGCGCTTGATCCGCTGGTACGGCGGGCCTGTTTCGGTGGGCGCTCGCCCTACGAGGTGCTGGCGGGTGGGCGCAAGCTGGTGGGCTTTGCGCAACTCCGCCGGCGCCCCGGCGCGCTGTTCCAGGTGGCCCTCTACACCCACTGGCCGGGGCGCGAGCTCGCCGCGCTGCTGCACCTCGCTCCGGGTGAGCGCGCCACCCTGACGGCGGCACTGGCCGCGCGGGTGGCCGGGCTCGCCGAGGTGCTGCCGGCGCCGCCACCGGTGGAACAGCTCAGCGCAAGCTTCGAGCGCGTCCTGGCCCGCCACCACGGCGTCACGCTCAGCGCAGTCGGCTGGCGACACGATGAACTGGCGGCCATCAGCGCGGCCCGGACGCGTTACCGGCCGATCGACTCGGGCGCAACAATCCTACCCCCTGGATCGTCGTAATCGGCGGAGTGGCCCGCGCATGTGTCGGGCCAGGATACAAACCAGGATGCAAACCATGACGACAGTCGTCCGCCAGGAGCAGGGGGTGAATCTGCTGCTCCGCGCGATCTATTTTCTGGTGTTCGGGCTGTGGTTCAGCGCCATCTGGGCCAGCGTGGCATGGGTGCTGTGCGTAACGATTATCGGGCTGCCGCTGGGCCTGTGGATGCTCAACCGCCTGCCCCAGGTGACCACGCTGCGTCCGCAGCGCGGCGACCTGGTCGTGCACACGAGTGGCGAGGTCTACCGCCAGCACATCGCGCAGCGCGCATTCATCGTGCGGGCGCTGTGGTTCGTCCTGGTGGGCTGGTGGCTCAGCGCGCTGTGGCTGGCCGGCGCCTGGGCGCTCTCGGCCTCGATCATCGGCTTGCCGATCAGCTTCTGGATGTTCGACCGCGTGCCGGCGATCATCACCCTGGCACGGACGTAGGAGCGGTGCGGTGCGTCCATCCGGACCACCGTATTCGCCGCGCTACCGTTCGCGGACGACCACGGTGGGGCGCCGCGACACCGCGGGGCATTCGCCCACACGATTGGCACCCGGGCGCCCCGACGTCGCGGGGTGTGCGGGGGCGACGACGGTGGGGCGCCGCGCCGTCGCGGGGCATCCGCCAACACGATTGGCGCCCGGGCGCCCCGCGACGGCGTCAGGCCGACGCATTCGCCACTGCGGGGCGCCGTTTCCCGCGATGAGCCTGGGGCGAATGCGTCGGCCCTCCATGGCGTCGCCTGGGCGCCCCGCGTTCCCTGGTTGCCCGCTCACCCCTTTACATCTTCCGCGGCGCAGGGCTTTCCTGTCGCGCTTTTCGCGCTGATGGTGTATACTGACAGCAGCATCGCCACGCCCGCGCCTCCGGAGGGATTATGCGCCGATACGCCCGCATGTTCGGGCTTGCCGCCTGCCTGCTGGTGCTGCTGACGACCTGCAGTCTGCCCTCCTCCGGTGGACGTGAGCTGCGCATCGCCGGCTTCGTCGCTCCGCCTACACCGGCCCTCGGCCCAACGGTGCTGCCCACCGTCACCCCGCTCCCCGGTGCCGCCGCCAACTCGCCCGGGGAGCCGCCGGCCGTGCCGCCGCTCGCCGCGGTGATGGCGCCGGCGCGCACAGGCGATGTGCCACTCCCCGGCGACCTGGTGGCGCGCGCCGCCCAGATGGACGCCTACCTGGCCTCGCTGACCCAGCAGGGCGCCTTTAGCGGCTCGGTGCTGGTGGCCGTCCAGGGCCGGCTGCTGCTGAGCCGGGGCTATGGCCTGGCCAACCGCGAGGCGGGCATTCCCGCCACCGCGACGACACGCTACCGCCTGGCCTCGGTGAGCAAGCCGCTCACCGCGCTGGCGACGCTGCGCCTGGTGGCTGCGGGTAAGCTCAAGCTCGATGCCTCGATCTGCGACTACCTCGACAACTGCCCGGCCGCCTGGGCGCCGGTAACGCTGGTCCACCTGCTCAGCCAGAGCTCGGGCATCCCCAACTACACAGATTTTGCCGAGTTCGCCGCGCTGGAGCAGTCGCCCTCCACGCCCGACCAGACCATCGCGCGCTTTCGCGACCTGCCGCTGGGCTTTGCGCCGGGCACGCTCTACCACTACACCAACTCAAACTATCTCTTGCTTGGCACGATCATCGAGCGGGCCGCGGGCACCAGCTACGAGGAGTACCTGCGGCGCGAGCTCTTCCTGCCGCTCGGGATGGCCGATAGCGGCCTCGACCCGGGTGACTTCAGCACGCTCAATGGCACCCGTGGCTACGCCGGGGGCCAGCTCGACATCCCGCTCGATGTGAGCAACCTCTTTGCGGCCGGCGATCTCTACTCGACGGTTGAGGATCTCTACAAGCTGGCCCAGGCTCTCGACAGCGGCCGGTTGCTGCCACCCGAGCTGGTCACGCGCATGGTCACGCCCGGCCACGGCAACTATGGCCTGGGCTGGAAGATCCAGCAGCAAGCGCGGGGCCGGCTGGTGTTCCACGATGGCTGGATGAGTGGCGCCGCCACCTGGTTCGGGCGTTACCCTGACCAGGGGGTGACCGTGATTGTGCTCAGCAATGAGTACGCTGCCTACGGAACCGTCATCGCCATCGCGGATTACCTGGCGGGGCAGGTGCTGGGGTCATAACGTTGGTTGTCGGCCGGCTGCACCGGCCAACAACCAACCGGGCCATGTCGAGGTCCACCCGGCACCGCCACGGCAACCGCCAGGCGGTTTGCGCCCTGCCTACAGCCGCTCGGCGATCGCCTTGGGCTGGGTGAAGAGGCGCAGGTAGTCTGGCCCGCCGGCCTTGCTGTCGGTGCCCGACATGTTGAAGCCGCCGAAGGGATGCACGCCCACCAGCGCGCCAGTGCACTTGCGATTGAGGTAGAGGTTGCCCACGTGGAACTCCTCGCGGGCCCGCTCCAGCCGCTCGAGCGACCGGGAGTAGAGTGCGCCAGTAAGTCCGTATTCAGTGTCGTTGGCAAAGGCGAGAGCTTCATCGAAATCGCGAGCCTTCGTGATGGCGAGTACCGGGCCGAAGATCTCCTCCTGGCTGATGCGCGCCCGCTGCGGCACATCGGCGAAGATGGTCGGGTTGATGAAGTAGCCGCCATCCTTGAGCAACTCGTGGTCGACCACCTCGCCGCCGGCCACCAGCCGGCCCTCCTCCTGGCCGATCGCGATGTACTCGCTGATGCTGTCGAAGGCGCGCTGGTCGATCACCGCGCCCAGGTCGGTCTCGGGCAGCGCCGGATTGCCCAGGCGCAGGGCGCGGGTCTTTTCAACCACCCGCTGCACTACCTGGTCGTAGACGCGCTCGACGATGATCGCTCGCGAGCAGGCGCTGCACTTCTGGCCCTGGAAGCCGAAGGCCCCGGCGACGATGCCGTCGGCGGCGGCCTCGAGGTCGGCGGTCTCATCCACGATCGTGGCGTCTTTGCCGCCCATCTCGAGGATGGCGCGCTTGAGCCAGTTCTGGCCCGCCTGGCGTACGGCCGCCCGGCTCATAATGCGCAGGCCGACGTTCTTCGAGCCGGTGAAGCCGATGAAGCGCACCTTGGGATGATCCACCAGGTAGTCGCCGAGTACGGCGTCGTCGCCGGCCACGTAGTTGACCACGCCCGGCGGCAGGCCGGCGGCCTCGAGCACCTCGACCAGCCTGGCCGCCATGATCGGCGCGCGGGGCGAGGGTTTGAGCACCACCGTGTTGCCGGCGACGATCGGGGCGACGGTGAGCGTGGTGGCGATGGCGAGCGGGAAGTTCCACGGCGGGATGGCCAGGCCCGGCCCCAGTGGGATATAGCGCAGCTCGCCGTACTCGCCGGGGTAGGGCGTCAGCGGCTGGCGCTCGCCCTGCAGCTGCAGCGCCTGGCGGGCGTAGTACTCACAGAAGTCGATCGCCTCGGCTACGTCTGCATCGGCCTCGACCCAGCTCTTGCTCACCTCGTAGACGATCCAGGCGGCCAGTTCCTCCTTGTTGCGGCGCATGATCGCCGCGGCGCGCAACAACACCTGGGCGCGGGCTTCCACCGGGACGCGTCGCCAGTGCTGGAAAGCCGCCTCGGCCGCGTTGAGCGCCTGGTTGGCCAGTTCCTGGTCGGCCCTGGTGACGTGGCCGACGACCGTCTTCGGCTCGGCCGGATTGAGCGAGGCGAGCTTTGCCTCGCGCAGGATGTGCTCGCCGTTGATAACGATCGGATAGGTGGCGCCGAACTGCCCGGCCACGTGGCGCAGGGCGCGCTGCATCGCGGCGCGCCGCTCCGAGGTCGAGAAGTCGCCGAATGGCTCGTTACGGTACTCTGGCAACATCATCGTGCTCCTTATTACGCTATTACGCTTTGCCCGGAGATGCTCCATTGTAGCAGACGGTACCTATGACCAGTCCTGCGATCACGATTGTGATGCCGGTGCGCGACGCGGCGGCCACGCTGCCTGCCTGCCTGGCCTCCATCCAGCGCCAGAGCTTCGGCGCCTTCGAGCTGGTCGCCGTGGATGATGGCTCCCGCGACGGGTCAGCGGCGATGCTCGAGCACCATGCGCGCCAGGACGAGCGCATCCGCCTGCTGCGCCCCGGGCGGGTAGGGCTGGTTGCTGCGCTCAACCTCGGCCTGGCCGCAGCGCGCGCGCCGCTGATCGCGCGGATGGATGCCGACGACCTTATGCACCCGCAACGGCTCGCCCTGCAGTATGCCTTCCTCGCGGCGCATCCGACGATCACGCTGGTGGCGGCGCGGGCCGCGCTCTTCCCGCAGCGGCTTGTGCGGGCAGGCTACGCCGAGTACCTGCGCTGGCAGAACGGCGTGCTCACGCCCGCCGAGGTAGCCGCGAACATCTACGTCGAGGCGCCGTTCGCCCACCCCTCGGTGCTGTTCCGTCGCGCAGCGGTGCTGGAGCTGGGCGGCTACCGCGCCGGGCCGTTCCCCGAAGATTATGAGCTCTGGCTGCGGATGCACGCCGCCGGGCTGGCCATGGCCAAGCTGCCGCGTGTGCTGCTGGCCTGGCGCGAGTGGGCCGAGCGCACCTCACGGACCGACCCGCGCTACGCCCGTGCCGCCTTCGACGAGCTGCGGGCGCAATTCCTCGCCCGTGACCCACGGCTGCACCAGGGGCGCGAGCTGGTCTACTGGGGCGCCGGGCGCCGCACCCGGCTGCGCGCGCAGCGGCTGATCGCCCGGGGCTTCCCACCACGAGCCTGGGTCGACGTGGACCCGCGCAAGATCGGCCAGGTGGTCTGGGGGGCGCCGGTGGTCGCCCACAGCTGGCTACACCGTGAGCCACGGCCCTTCGTGCTGGCCTATGTTACCAACCACGGTGCCCGCGAGCTGATCGCCGGCTGGCTAGCCGAGGCCGGCTATCGGCCAGGCGTGGATTACCTGTTCGTGGGATGATCGCGCTGCGTCATAGTCTGTACGTTCCCCGCGGAGGGATGTGGACCCGCCGGCGCATCACTCGTCACGGCGATCACGCGTGCCCAGGCGCCGGGTGGCATAGGTGAGCTCGCGCGCGCCGAGGCCGCTGTCGCGGCCACTGGCGGCCAGGACTGCTGCCTCATGGCGCGCGGCGGCGGCCAGCCCGGCTTCGCCCAGGTCGGCGAGGCGGGTAGCCGCGGCCTGCAGTAGCGTCGCGGCCCCGGCGTGATCGACGCG
>JACAEO010000057.1 GCA_013388805.1 Chloroflexota bacterium | reverse complement strand
GGCAGAAACTGCCAACACAACAAAGCTTTCATCCTTTCGTGTGGGTGAGCGGCACGGCCGCAGCCCTTAACTTGATGCGTATGGGCGGCACCGCGGCCCCGCACTCCGCCGCCGGTGGCGGACGGTGCGCAAGCCCTACGCCAGCGGCAGCACAAACCAGAAGCGGCTACCCTGGCCGGGGGTACTCTCGACCCCGATCGTGCCGCCCTGCAACTGGATGAGCTGGCGCGCGATCGCCAGCCCCAGGCCACTGCCGCCGGCAGCCCGTGCGCGGCCCCGATCCGCCCGGTAGAAGCGCTCGAAGACGTGCGGCAGATCCTCGGGCGCGATCCCGGCGCCGCTGTCCTCAACCGCCACCAGCAGCCGTGGCGCCGGCCGGTGCGCTCCCGGCTCAAGCCCTGCCCGCAGCACCACGTTCCCTCCGGCAGGCGTATGGCGCAGGGCGTTGCTGAGCAGATTGTGCAGCACCTGGGCCAGGCGCTCGGGGTCGCCCAATGCCGCGGGCAGATCAGCGGGCGCATCGATCTGCAGGGCCACGCCCTGGCTGGCGGCCAGGTCGGTGAAGAGCGCCGCCTCGCGGGCCAGCAGCGGCCCGATGGCCACCGGTTGTAGCCGCAGCTCGAGCCGCCCTGCCTCGGCCAGCGAGAGCTCGCGCAGGTCATCGACCAGCCGGCGCAGCCCCTGGCTGGCCTCATAGATCGTCGCCACCTCGCCCTTGCTGAGCGGGTAGACGTCATCAAGGATAGCCCGCAGGTTGCCCTGGATCACCGTCAGCGGGGTGCGCAGCTCATGGGCAATGTCGGCAACCATCTGTCGGCGCCCGGCCTCGCCGGCCTCCAGTGCCGCCGCCATGACGTTGAACGCCGCCGCGACCGTCCGCACCTCGGCCGGGCCGCTCAGTGGTACACGCTCATTGAGATGACCAGCCGCAATACGTCGCGCCCCTCTGGCGAGCCGGCTCAGGGGCGCGGCCAGGCCCCGGGCGATCAGCAGCCCCAGCCCCAGCCCCAGGCCGCTCGCCAGCAGCCCCGCCAACCAGAAGGTGCCGTTCAGCGCGCTCAGAAAGCGCTGCGCTGCGGCTGGCAGCGCGGCCGTCCCGGGTGGGTCGGCCAGCAGGTAGCCCACTGGCCGCCCCGCAACGACGATCGGCAGGGCCTCGGCCCGCTGCCGTGCGCTCAGCGTCGCACTCGTCGTCAGCCGGCCCGGGTCGGCCACGATCCGCCCCTCGGCGTCGGCCAGCGCCAGGCTATTCCACGGCGGCCCGCCGGCGCCCTGGCCCGGCCCGCGTCCTGGCCGCGGCCCGCTGCCCGGCGCCTGTGGCAGCAGCGCCTCGGCGCCTGTCCACGAGCCGTTGGCCGCGTAGTAGGCGGCGAGCTGATCGATCACGCCGCTCTCCGCCAGCTTGCTCTGCACCAGGTAGCCGCGAAAGGTCGCAGTGGCCCGCGCATTGGCCAGCGTGGCAACGGTCACCGTGCTGATCAGCGCCACAAGCGCGAAGCCGAGCGCGAGTTGGAGCCAGAGGCGGTGCATGACTGTGCTGCGTGACACGTGCTGCGGCGCCTGGTGCGCGCCCTGTCACGTGTCGCTTCTTCAGGTATAGTTCAGGATCGGGCGTTCTGGCGTGACCGTTGCTCCACATCTCCACAACGCGACAGCTCCACACAGCCGGTCTGGAGAGCTGCGGCGGTGTGGAGGTGCAGACCGGCCTGTCAGGCGGTTTTGCCCCATATCTTACGGTTGACGGAGGCGATAGCCAACGCCATAGACGGTCTCGATCAGCGGTGGTGCGGCGGGATCGCGCTCGAGCTTCTTGCGCAGGTTCTTGATATGGCTATCAACCGTGCGCTCCATTCCGGCATAGGCATAGCCGAGTCCCTGCTCGATCAGCTCGCTGCGCGTGAAAGCGTGGCCCGGGTTGCGCAGCAGCAGCGCCAGCAGATCGAACTCCGTCGGCGTCAATTCCACCTCCGTGCCGGCCACCATCACCCGGTGGGCATCGAGGTCGAGCAGCAGGTCGCCGTGCCGCAGGTGCTGGCTGGGTGCGGGCGCTCCGGCGCTCCGGCGCAGCACCGCCCGCACGCGGGCCACCACCTCGCGCGGGTTGAAGGGCTTGGTGACATAATCGTCAGCGCCGAGCTCAAGGCCAACGATGCGGTCGGTATCATCAACCCGGGCCGTCAGCATGATAATCGGCAGCCCGGCGGTCGCCGGGTCAGCGCGCAGGCTACGGGCGAGTTCAAGCCCGTCGCGGTCGGGCAGCATCAGGTCGAGCACCAGCAAGGCGGGGCGTTCGCTGCCGATCAGGCGCAGGGCAGTTGCCCCGTCGTAGGCACAGACAGCACGAAAGCCGGCCTGCTCCAGGTAGGCCCGCACCAGGCGCGCAATCTCACGGTCGTCATCCACGACCAGGATCGTCGGTGCCATGCTCGTGCTCCCGATCGCCGGGGGAGCAACCCGTCGCGCCCCCGGTCCATCGCTCCAGCCAGCCTGTATCCTACCACACGCAGCCGGCGGGCGAGGTATGTACCCCGCCCGCCGGCGCGAACCGTGCGCTAGCGACGTGGGCCGCGCCCGCCGCCCATGCGCGCCTGGCCAGCGGCGGGCAGGTTATCGCAGACCCCATCGCCATCGGCGTCCACGAAGCCGGGACCGGCGCTGCGGCCCTGCCCCTGGCCAGCCTGGGGGCCCTGGCCACCCGGCCCGCGGCTGGTGAAGGGCTGGTAGATGCGGGCGGTGGCCAGCGAGCGCGCCGTTGCCAGCTGCGCATCGGCTTCGGCGCGTGTCAGCCTGCCGGCGGCCACGGCCGCATTGAGACGCTCGGCGCGCGTGGCAACAAAGCTGTCGATAAAGCTGGCCGGGTTCACGCCGCCCGTGGTGAGCGCGTCGGCGATCGTCGCGCCCGCGCGGAGCTGGGCCACCAGTTCGGCCTGCGGAATGCCGAGCTGGGTAGCCGCCATCCCAACGAGCGACTGGGCCGGGCCACCCACGCGGGTCTGCTGCCCGGCGCGGCCTGGCGCGCCCTGACCACCCGGACCCTGGGCCAGGGCGCTATCGGCGAAGCCCAGCGCCAGCAGGGCGATCAGCGCCCCACTCGCAATCATCGTCAGCACGCGTTTCATTGCTATCCTCCTCTTCCTGGTGCCCGGTTGCTCCGGGCGCTTGATTACTCACCCTCACTGTAGCGCCAGATTATGGAGTATCGATGGAGCGCGGCGGGAGGGTGTGTGTAGGGCACGGCGCAAACCCGCTTGACAATCCGGCCTTCACCTCCACACCGCCACAGCTCTACACCCGAGGCGCTCGGGCGGAGCGTCACCTCGGTGCAGCATCCGGCCTTCACCTCCACACCGCCACAGCTCTACACCTCCACAGACCGGTTCTGTGGGACGGTGGAGCAACTGTCAAACAGGGACGCCCGGGTCTGAACCATGCCTAAATGACAAGATCGTAGGGAGGGCCAATCCCGCTCTTACGCCTGCAGATACGGGAAGATGACAAGAAAAACATCTAGGGAATAACAATCGTTTCAATATGGGCATTTTTGTTCTCTTTCTACTTGAAGTCCCCCTGGTCAGTTGCTATACTTGAGCGCGAGAGCCATGTTTATGGTGTATTTTGTGCGATGGTTCTGTATGAGACGGAAGCGAGATGTGCGGCGTGGCTATGGTGTTACAGCGGCGTAGGCAGCGAGAGCGGTGGTAATTAGGCGGAGGAAGCTATGGAAATCAGGGCGTTTGCTAGTCTGCTCTGGCGCTGGGCCTGGTTGATTGCATTGGTGATGGTGTTGAGTGGAGGGCTGGCCTTCATCGTTAGTTCGCAACTTCCTGCGACGTACGAGGCCAAAGCCACGGTAACCGTCGCGCGGCGCTCGGCAGCCGAGAGTGAGTTCACCGCGATCAGCGAGCGTCCAACAACAACCTATATCGAACTGCTGCGCAAGCGACCGGTGCTGGACGCGGTGATCACCAGGCTCCAGCTCAACATGAGTGTGGAGACCCTGGAGAAGCATCTTCGCGTGTCTGTGCTGCGCAATACGTCGCTGATCGTGCTGACGGTAAGCGATAGCGATCCCCAGCGCGCTGCCACCATCGCCAATGAAATCGTCAGTCTGGTCAGCGAGCGTGGCCGTGAACTGCTTGGCAACGATGTGACCATCGGTCGCTACAGTCTGTTTGTGGTCGATCCTGCGCGGGCAGCGAACAAGCCAGTAAGCCCCAATATCCCGCTCAATGTTGCGGTGGTGTCGATTGTCGGCGCGATGCTGGCCGTGGCGGGGATCATGCTCCGCGAGTACCTCGATGATCGCGTCCGCTCGGCGGAAGAGGTCGAGCACCTGATCAACAGCCGGACGCTGGCCGCCGTGCCGCAGCAGGCTTTGACCCTGGAGCAGGGCAAACTCGCCTCCGTGAGCGATGGGTTTTCGCCTGCCGCCGAGAGCTATCGTATGCTCCGTGCCCACGTTGAACACGCCGCCACCAGCCGGCCGCTCCACACGCTCGTGATCACCAGTGCGACCGACCAGGAGGGCAAGAGCACGACGCTCGCCAACCTCGCTGTGGTGCTGGCCCAGGCCGGCAAGCGCGTGGTTCTGGTTGACACCGATCTGCGCAATCCGGTGCTGCACACCATCTTCCGCCAGCCGAATGTCCGTGGTGTCACGACCGCCCTGCAGCATGAGGCCGAGAGCCTGAGCAGTCACCTGGTGCCGACCGGCATCGCCAATCTCAGTCTGCTCCCCAGCGGCCCGCTGCCGCCGAACCCCGCCGAGCTGGTTGGCTCGCCACGCATGGCTCGTCTGATCGAGCGCCTGAAGGCTGAAGCCGATTTCGTCCTCTTCGATAGCCCGGCACTCCTGGACGTCGTTGATCCCATCTCGCTGGCCAAGCTCTGCGACGCTACTGTGCTGGTCGTGCGCTCCGGAACGCTGCGCGCAGGGTCGCTGGTGGGTGCGCACGATCGGCTCGCGCAGTTCGGCATTGAGCCGCTCGGTGTCGTGCTCAATGGGATCAAAGCTTCGCGCGGCGCACAGGCCAGCCTGTTCACGAAGCGATCGCGGCCGGCTGCGGCAAGTCGTAGCGGCGCTGCGCACGCCAGTGCCGCTCCCGCCGAGCAGAGCAACGCCGGTCTCGCGTCCGCCACGTCCGACTATCGCGCGGAGAGCCGCAAGGTCGTTGGTCGACCGGCAGACCCTGCACGCTCAGACGGCTCGGCCTCGCTGTAGCCGCTTGCCCGTACGCTGCTCACCTGGGTGACCCCGGTCACCCAGGTTGGTCGAACCTGCTTTGATCTCGCTTCCGGCCGCCGGTGCACGCCGGGAATGAGATGGGGTGTAAGGTATGAACCGCTTCCCGGCCCTGCCGCAATCCTCAAGCCAGCGGATCGCTCCGCGCGTTGCGCTGTCGTTGATCCTGGCCGCCGCTGTCGGGCAACTCTTCAACAACGTTGCACTGATCAAGCTCGACTCGTTCGCGGTGACCATCCCGATGCTCCTGCTGATGGCGGCGGCGGCGATTGCCTTCTTTGTGCCGCGCCCCCGTCCGTCGGACGATACCACCCTGCTGGTCTGGATGCTGTTGCTGGGCTGGCAGATCTTTGTCGGCCTGGTCCTGGGGCTGGTGACTGAACGTGAATGGATCCAGCCCTTCATGCTGTTCTTCATCTACACGACGTGTTTTGCAATTGCCTCGCGGCTTTCGATTACGCGCGATGATATTGTCTGGGCTATCTATACGCTGGCCGTGCTGCTCATTCTGTTTGGCGCCCTCGGGGTCGTGCAGTTCATCTTACTGAATTTCTTTCGCATTGTTCCTGCCCTGCCGGCCGAACGCTCGGCCGTGCCCTGGAACCCGGTGATCGATATCTATCGGACGGACGGGGTTCTGCGGCCCGCTGGCCTTTCCTATGAGCCGTCGACCTACTCAATCGCGTTGTCGTTTGCCCTCGTGCTCTTGCTGCTACTGATCGGCCTGGTGCCCTTTCGTAACCGGCGGCTGCTGATCGTGGCGCTGCTGTGCCTGCTGGCCGGGAGCCTCACCTCGCTCTCACTCTCAGGCTGGGCGATTGCCGTTCCCGCCCTGTTCGTCAGCGCGCTCAACGCACGGTTTCGGCGCTTCATCATCCCGCTCATCCTGCTCGTCGCGGTGGTTGCAGGCATTGTGTTCCTTGCCGGGTTCGCTACCGTCGTCACTGCCCGGCTCAATGATATTGCCGCTGGCGATGATGAGTCAGCGAATGTGCGCGTGCTGGCCGCCCTGGCCCTGCTTGTTCATCCATCACACGATATCGCCCGCTTCTTCACTGGCAATGGCCTGGGTCAGAACCCCGCGTTCGCCGCGATGATGGATGAGGTCTATCTCCAGAGGTTTGCGATTACTGAAACCAATATTCATAACATCTTTACCGTCGTCCGGGTGACCCAGGGCTGGGTCGGGATTGCGCTTCATTTGGTTCTGCTGCTCAGTGTGGCCAGGCCTGACTTCAGGCGCAATCGCTCCCTCTACCTGCCGGTGTTTGTCATGGTGTTTGCGCTGCATTTTTCCTCAGGCTTTTATCTCGACCCGGCCTTCTGGGCCATCCTGACGCTGATCGCAGTGCTGCGCAGCGTCGACGCTGACCAGCCCGCCGGCAGCCCTGCGCTTCGCCCGGCGATCTGGAACTGGAAACCATCGTACCGCGTGTCTATGCTGGAACGTCGCTGATTCGATCGACTCACGTCCTGATCAGGTACGAGACCAAGGAGTACGTTCATGACGCCCCTGGTGATGTATGCGCTCGAGATGGGCTTTCAGGGCGGCACCCGCCGCGCGCTGGATCTGCTCATCGAGCTGTCGCGCGAGTTCACCGTTGACCTGCGGCTCCTGCCACGCGAACCCCTGAGCGATGAGCAGCTCCAGCAGTTGCAGCCGTATGCCTGGCGCGTGTCCCAGATCCCGCGCCGTGACCGGTCGCGGCGCGACCAGCTGGCGATCGCCGCCCGGGCCATCCGCCAGGGCATTCCCTACCATGCCGCCGTGGTGGAACACTCGTTCGCCGCCGATCCTGCCACACGCGCCCTCCGCCCCCGGCCCGACCAGTGGGTCTACGCTGCGCTTATGCACTGGACTGTGCCACTGCACCACGCGCCCGGGCCGCGCTGGGTCGTCGACCAGTGGGACGCCGACGTGCACTACTGGGAAGTCCAGGCCCAGCAGCTGTCGCACCCCGTGCAGCGGCTGGTTGCCCGGCTCAACCGGCAGCTCACCTATCGTCACTGCAAGCGCGTCTATCCGCGTGTCGGGCGCCTGCTCTCCGTCTGTGAAGAGGATCGGGCGTTGAGCCTGCAAATCGCGCCCACCGCAAAGGTTGATGTGATCAGGAATGGACTGGACTGCGATTATTACACCCCGGCACGCGATGCCGACCCCGGGCCGACGGTGCTCTTCACCGGCACCTCCGACGCACGCAATCTGAAGGCGTTGCGCTTCTTTATGACCGAGGTCTACCCCTTGCTCCGCCGTGAGGTGCCAGAGGTGCGCTTCGTGCTGGGCGGGAACTTCAGCGCCGAGACCCAGCGTGAGTACGCCGGGGTGCCGGGCGTTAGCGCAACCGGCCGTGTTCCCGATATCCGCCCGCTCTACCATCAGTGCGCCGTCTTTGTCAGCCCCTATGAGGATGCCTCCGGCACGAAGATGAAGGTCTCGGAGGCCCTGGCGACCGGCACCTGCCTGGTCTCGCTGCCGATGGGTATCCGTGGGCTGCCCCTCGTGGATGGCGAAAACGTCCTGCTTGGCCACGATGGGCCGCATATGGCCCGGCAGATTGCGCGCGCCCTCACGGATCCGGCACTGGCCCGGCGCATTGGCGCCAATGGTCGCCGCTTCGCCGAGCAGCATCTCGATTGGAAGCATGTTCTCGGGCCGCGCCTCCGACAGATCGTCGCTGACGTCGCCGAGCCTGTCGTCTCAAAGGAGCACTCCCTTGCACCTCTGGCTCGTTAACCCGTTTGACCCGCTGCCCAGTGATCGGGGCGTCCGGCCCATGCGCTACCAGATGCTCGTTGCAGAGCTGTTGCGGCGTGGTCACACCGTGACCTGGATCTGCTCCGACTTCTTGCATATCCCCAAGGTCTATCGCCAGCCGGCCACCCGCGAACATCTGCCGGCTGGCCTCGAGGTGGTGGCGATCCATACCCGCAGCTACCGCAAGAATATCTCGCTCGCCAGGGTGATCAATCACGCCCAGTACAGCGCCGGTGTCCGCCAGTGGATGGCCCGTAACACGCCCCCCGACGGCATTGTCGTCAGCTATCCGCTGCCTGAGACCGCGCTGGACTGCCTGCACTACGGCCGTGCGCACGGCGTGCCCGTCGTGGTGGATGTGCAGGATCAGTGGCCCGATGCATTCCTCGAGCTTCTGCCTCAGAAGCTGCACCGGGCCGGACGGCTCCTGCTCAGCAACATGTTCCAGCAGGCGCGCCAGGTGTTCAACCTGGCAGAGCACTGCGTCACCGTGAGCCAGCACTACCTGCGCTATGCCGAGTCGCTGCGCGACGGCAAGCCATTTGCCTCCAGCAAGGTGTACTACCTGGGCTACGACCCGGTGAACGTCACGAATGACAGCCAGGCGCTGGCCGATCTCGCGGGGCGCGGATTTACGCCGGAGACGATCAATTTCACCTTTATTGGCACGCTCGGTACCTCGTACGACATCGACTGCGTGATCAAGGCAGCCCAGATCATCGAGCGCGATACGCCGCAGGTCCGGTTTTTCATCGCCGGCGATGGCCCGATGAACGAGCAGTGGCAGGCACACGTTGCGCGACTCGGCCTGCGGAATGTCGGCTTCCTCGGCTTCCTGAACGCGACACAGCTGCAGGCGCTGCTCAGCCATTCCTTCGCCGGGCTGGTCACCATTCGCAAGAACCGCCAATCGATCCAGAACAAGCCGAATGAGTACATGGCCTTTGGCCTGCCGCTGATCAGCTCGCTCCAGGGCGAATTCGCACAACTGGTCGACAACGAGCCGCTCGGCGTCTCCTATGAGGCAGAGGATGTCGCCTCGCTGGTCCAGGCGATCAGACGCTTGCTGGATGATCGGGCCTTCGTCGATCGCTGCCGCCAGCGCGTACGCCAGGTCTTCACGGAGCGCTTCTCGGCACGGGCGATCTACCCGGCCTATGTCGCTGATCTCGAGCAGATCTGCGCGCCCAGCGGGCAGTTACTGGAGGTGATGCCATGAGTCGCTTTCTTTCGCTGATGTACCACAACCTGGAGGACGAGCCTACCAATACCTACTCGATTACCACTGCCGTGTTTCAGCAGCAACTTGACTGGCTCATGGCGGAGGGCTACGTGGTTGAAGGTCTTCCCGACCTGGAGCAGCGCCTGCTCCGGCGGCGGGGGATCCCGGAGCGCTATGTGGTGATGACCTTCGACGACGGGCATCGTAGCAACCTGCACGCCGCCGAGATCCTGTGTCGCGCTGGCGCCCAGGCAACCTTCTTCCTGACCCGTGACTTCTGCCGTCAGCGGCCTGAGTTTCTGCGCGACAGCGAGATTCGCGAGCTGGCGAGTCTCTGTTCGATCGGTAGTCACGGAGTGAGCCACGCGCCGCTGTCGCGCATCAGCGATGAGCGTGTCCGCACGGAGCTCGCGGAGAGCAAAGCCTGGCTGGAAGCAGTGCTCGGCGCGCCAATCACCACCTTCAGCGCGCCAGGTGGCTTCATCAACCAGAACGTGCTGCGCCATGCCATCCGCCTCGGCTACACCCTGGCGGGCAACTCGGTGGACTGGTGGAACGAGCCGGCCACCGTCGCCTCCCGCCGCATGGTCAACCGGGTCGCGATCCGGCAGGGTATGCCGCTCAGTGTCTTCAAGCGCGTTGTTGAGCAGGATGCCACCTTCTTGCTGCAGCGCCGCCTGCGCGCAGGCGTCCTCGACGTCGCAAAGCGGCTCGTGCCGCTGCAACAGTACGACCGGCTCAGCCGGGCGTTTTACCGGCTGCGCGCCGAACTGCCCACCAGGTCTTCGAGTTGATCGGTTGATTGGTCGATCGTACCCCGACTCCTTTCGGTCGACACACTGCTGCCATTCGTTACCTAGACAGACAAGGAGATGGGTGATGTACCGCACTTTCGGCAAACGTCTGCTCGACCTCGCACTCGTCATCCCAGCACTGATCCTCCTCCTGCCGGTCATGCTGCTGGTTGCGTTGCTCATCTGGCGCAAGATGGGGGCGCCGGTGATCTTTTATCAGGAACGGGCTGGCTTCCACGGAAAGCCATTTAAGATCTACAAGTTTCGCACCATGACCAATGCCTGTGATGCCCAGGGGCGACCGCTGCCCGATCACCAGCGCATCACGCCCCTTGGTCGCTTCCTGCGCAGCACCAGCCTCGATGAACTGCCCCAGCTCTTCAACGTGCTGCGCGGTGAGATGAGCCTGATCGGGCCGCGCCCCTTGCTGGTCAAGTATCTCGACCGCTATAGCCCGGAGCAGGCGCGCCGCCACAATGTGCGGCCGGGGATCGCCGGGCTGCCGGCCCTCTTTGGCCGCAGCGAGCAGAGCTGGGACGATATTCTGGCCCGTGACGTCTGGTATGTCGATCATCTGAGCTTCTGGCTGGACCTCAAAATCATCGTTGGCACCCTGCTTGTTGTGCTCAAACGTGATGGGGTGGCGCGCAGCGCCGATGGTTTTGTGCCGGAGTTCACGGGGAGTAGCGTTCCCTGTGTAGAGGAGCCGGTCGTACTGAGCGCTCCGACGCCGCCTGCGCCGGCACTGGTAATGACGCTGACTCACGAGAGTGATAGATCTGTGACGGTGTGAGAATGCTGATGGCGGAGCAATGCGATGCAGGTCAGAGTCATTGACACGGTTGAAGCAGCGCGCGCAATGACCGATGAGGTGGCAGCGCTCTTCCGTACATGCTTCAACCGTGAACTCGATCGCCGCCGCTGGGCGCAGTACTACTTTCTCAATCCCTATGGCGCCCCGCTGGTTGCGCTCAGCTACAACGACGACGGGGTGTTGATCGGCCATAGCGGGATGATCCCCCAGCGCTTGCTGGCCAGCGATGGAACGGTGTATGACTACTGTCTGTCGATCAGCCTGATGGTCGATCCGCAGCACCGTGAAGGCTTCAAGACCTTTTATGACCTGTTCACGGCGGCAACCGACGCCGCCCGTGCCCGTGGCGTGCCGTTTCTGCTCGCCTTTCCGAACGCCAACTCGTACCTGCTGCTCAAGCATGGCTTCGGCTGGCGCGATCTGGTCGATACCAGGCTGTATGACTGGCAACCCGACCAGGCGCTGCGCCAGCCTGACTCGCGCATTCCGCTGGAGCGTTTTCGCCTCGGCGACGAGATCGGTCACCCCTTCGATGCAACCTACCGCGAGTGGCGTAGCCACGCCTGCCCCTACCACGCCGAGCTGGTCAATGATCGCATGGCGATCATCTACAAGCTGCTCGACGACGGCATCCTGACGGTGCTCGATGTCCAGACCGCACGGCCCGCGTGCGCCACGGACGACCTCGGCGCCCTGATCGCCGCTACTGGCGCGGCACAGCTGCGGATGAGCGGGGTGCATGCCCAGGCGCTGGGCTTCGATCTCGCTACCCTGACCCGGCACGGCGATTATCGGCTGCGTCTCTGCTATACGCCGCTGATCACCGATCCGCCGCCATTGCGCTTCAGCCTGTTGCTATCAGATGTGTTCTAATCAGAGAGGACCATGACGATGAATGTGCTGGTGATTGCGACCCATGCGGATGACGAGGTGCTGGGCTGTGGCGGGGTGATGGCCCGGCACGCCGATATGGGCGATCACGTCCACGTGGCGGTCGTCACACGCGGGATTCCCGAGGTGTTTCCCCCCGAGTACGTTGACGAGATCTTCCGTGAGCTCCAGGCAGCGCACCAGCTCCTCGGCGGATCGGGCATCCATTTTCTGGACTTCCCCTCACCCCAGCTCGATACCGTGCCGGGTTATGCCCTGGCCGATGCGATCAGGAAGCTTATCTTCAAGCTCGAGGCCCAGGTGGTCTACGCCCCTTACCAGGGGGATCTGCACGGCGATCATCAGGCGGTGTACCAGGCAGCGCTGGTGGCATCGCGCCCGATCAACGACTGCCCGGTCCGGCGCCTGCTCTGCTATGAGACCCTGTCGGAGACTGACTGGGCCTCGCCGTTTGGCAATAGCACCTTTACGCCGACGGTCTTTGTTGATATCTCCGATTACCTGGGGCGCAAACTTGAGGCGATGCAGTGCTATCGGACCCAGCTCAAGGCGCCGCCGCACTCGCGCTCGCTGCAGTCGCTCGAGGCCCTGGCCCGGGTGCGCGGCGGAACGGTGAGCATGGAGGCCGCCGAGGCGTTCATGCTGGTTCGCGAGATCCTGTAGACTACAGCGCAAGCAGCTACCACGTTCGAACCTCTGCCTACGGTCAGCCTCTGCGCCCATTGCTGGGTCGCGCTAGTCCCGAGGTGTTGTGATGGCAACATGCCCGCTCATCGTGGTCGGCAGCGGTGGTTTTAGCAAGGATGTCGTCTGGGCGGTGCACAACCACAACGCTGTGCACGCAGCGTACGAGTTGCTGGGCTTCTGCGACGACGACCGCGCGAAGAAAGGGCAGCTGATTGCGGGCTATCCAGTCCTTGGCACGCCCGAAGAGGTTGCTGCCACAGCGCCGCAAACGCCGTGCTTCCTCTGTTCGATCGGCGATAATAGCGCGCGCGCGCGGGTCGTCGAACGCGTCCTCAGCCTGGGCTGGACCCCGGTGACCATCATCGATCCGTCGGTGATGATTGCTGATGAGGTCGAGATCGGGCTGGGAACCTACGTCGGTGCGCGGGCGATCATCTCGCCGAAGGCACGGATCGGCAATCACGTGATCATCAACAACCACACGACGATCGGCCATGACTGTGTGGTGGCTGACTTCGCCCAGGTTTCGCCTGGCGCGCGGGTGTCCGGCTTCAGTGTGCTTGAGGAAGGTGCGCTCCTCGGGGCCAATGCCGTCATTGCCCAGGGGCGTAAACTGGGGCGCTATGGGACGCTGGGCGCATGCTCGTTCGGGATGATCGACATCCCCGAGGGGGCGACCGCTACCGGTATCCCTGCCCGCGTGACCTTTCGCCGTTAAGTGTGAGACAAGGAGCATGTTCCATGAAGCGTGCAGACCTGCGTAGGATTGTGGCCGACGTTCTTGAGATCGATCCGGAGTTGTTGCAGAGCGGGACCGATCTGACCCAGATCGAGACCTTCAACTCGGTCGCCGTGCTCACGCTCATGATCGAGCTGGACATGCAGGCCGGCGTCAAAATGTTGCCGGAGGAGGCCAGCAAGCTCCGCCTGTACGGCGATATCGAGCGTGTGGTTGAACGGCACGGCTTTGAGCTTAGCGACTAACGCTACGTCGCTGCAACGGGAGATAGCTTGATGAACTCAGCTATTACGGCCATCCATTACTGTGTGCCGCAGCAACGTCTGACCAACGACGACCTCGTCCCGCGTTTCGGTGCGCAGCACATGGAGTCGATCCTCAAGATGTCCGGGATCCGCGAACGGCGAGTCGTTGCCCCGGGTGAGACCGCCGCCGACCTGGCCTACTGGGCGGCGCGGCGCCTGCTCGACGATCGCCAGATCGACCCGGCCAGCATCGATCTGCTGATCTTCGCCTCGCAGACGGGCGACTATCAGGTGCCAGCGACGGCCTGTGTGCTCCACGAGCGACTGGGGCTGGCGCACCACTGTGCCGCGTTCGACCTGGGGATGGGCTGCTCAAGCTTTCCCTATAGCCTCAGCGTTGCGCACAGCATGCTGGTGGCCGGGGTCGCGCGCAAGGCCCTCGTACTGGTCGCGGAAGCGCTCACCCCGGTGATCCATCCGCAGGATCGTGGCCTGGTGCCGCTCTTCGGCGATGGCGCTGCGGCGACGCTGCTCGAGCCAACTGCGGGCGAGGGTGGCTTCCGTGGTTTTCTGCTCGGGACCGATGGGACGGGCTATCGCAGCATCATGATGCCGGCCTCCGGAGCGCGCATGCCGCGCACCGCCGAGACACGGGCCGAGATCGTCGATGAGACCGGGATCGTCCGCACGCAGGAGCATCTGCATATGGATGGGCCGGCTGTCTTCTTCTTCTCGGTTCAGCATATTCCCAGAATGATCCGGCAGGCGCTGGAGCGCTTTCAGCTGACCATCGATGATCTCGACCTGGTGCTCCTGCACCAGGCCAACAAGACGATGGTTGACCAGATCTACCGGGTGCTGAAGGTGCCTGCCGAGAAGCGTTTCTACTGCCTGGAGGAACTCGGCAATACCTCGGGCGCCTCGACGGCCATTCTGCTGGCCGAGGCAGGCCGGCAGGGCGTGCTGCGCCCGGGTATGCGCGTATTGCTGGCCGCCTTCGGGAACGGCCTCTCGTGGGGCGTTACCGTGTTCGAGTGGGACGAACGTGCGGGCGTGGTCGTTCAGGGGCCGGTCGAGCCCGGTACCGTAGACGCTGAATCATGATGCTCGCGACCGGGGTCGATCTGACCGAGATCGCCCCCTTCAGCCGTCTGCTTGACCGGCACGGAGCCCGCTTCCTTGACCGCATCTACAGCGGGCGTGAGCAAGAAGCATGCGCTGGTCGTGTGGTACAGCTTGCCTGTCTCTTCGCAGCCAAAGAGGCAATCGCGAAGGTCCTTGGTACCGGGCTGAACTACATGGCGGCTGAGGGGGTCGATCTCCGGGAAATGGAGATCGTCACCGCTGGTCAGCGTGGGCAAACGCAGGTGTCTCTCCACGGCGCTGCCCGGGCTCGCGCTGCTGCATTGGGCCTGCACACCTGGTCGGTCAGCCTTGCGTCCTCGCGCACCTGCGCGCTGGCGCTGGTGGTGGCGATGCAGGGGCTGGCCGGGAAACCAGACCAGGAGGGAGCATGAGCCAGATGGAACAACAACGGGTGGCACTGGTCACCGGCAGCCGCAAGGGGCTGGGGAAGTACCTTGCCGAGCAACTGCTTGCCCAGGGCTATCAGGTGGTAGGCTGCAGCCGCGAGCCAGCCGGATGGGAGCACGAGGGCTACTGGCACCTCAGCGCCGATGTCAGCGATGAGTCACAGGTCCAGCGGCTGATGAGTCAGATCCGTCAACGTTTTGGTCGGCTCGATGTGACCATCAATAATGCCGGGGTCGCATCGATGAATCACTCGCTGCTGATCCCGTCAGCAACGGTGAACCAGGTGATGGAGATCAATCTCCGTGGCACATTCCTGGTTTCACGCGAGAGTGCCCGTTTGATGCGTAAGCACCAGTATGGACGGATCGTCAACCTGACGACCGTCGCGGTACCGCTCTCGCTGGAAGGCGAGTCGATCTATGTCGCGTCCAAGAGCGCCGTTGAGGCGCTGACACGGGTGATGAGTCGGGAATTGGCCGCGTTTGGTATCACGGTGAACGCGGTTGGTCCCACCCCGGTGGAGACCGACCTGATCAAGAATGTTCCACGCGACAAGATCGAGACGATCCTGAATCAACTGGCCATCAAGCGTCTTGGTCAGCCCGCTGATGTGTTCAACGTCGTCGACTTCTTCATCCGACCTGCGAGTGACTACATTACTGGCCAGATCATCTACCTGGGAGGAGCCTGAGATGGGTTGCCTGACATGGTTGTTTGATCGCTTTGCGAGCGAACCGACGCGGAGCTTTATGCTCTGGCGTGATCAAGCATTCTCCTATGCCTGGCTTTTGAGCCACATTGCGGAGTGGAACTCCCGGCTCGATGCTGCCGACGTTACCCCGGGCACGGTGGTGGCGATCGAGGGAGACTATTCGCCCGAAGTCGTGGCGTTGATGCTGGCGCTCATCGAGCGCGCCACCATCCTCGTCCCGTTGACGTCCAGTGTGGAGGTACATAAGGAGGAGTTCAAGCAGATCGCTGAGGTCCAGGTGGTCATTGCGATTGACGCTGAGGAGCGCGGCAGCATCAGCCGTCGCGCCACCGAGGTGACGAACGAACTGACCCGCAGCCTGATCAGCAAGGGTGACCCGGGCCTGGTGCTCTTCTCGTCCGGCTCGACCGGCAAGAGCAAGGCGGCGCTGCACAACTTCATGGGCCTGCTCGAGAAGTTCAAGACGCGCCGGCATTCGATGGTCACGCTGACCTTCCTGTTGCTCGATCATATCGGAGGCATCAATACGCTCTTGTATGTGCTCTCCAATACCGGCTGTGTGGTCACGGTGCAGGACCGCGACCCCGATCACGTGTGTGCAGCCATCGAGCGGCACCGCGTCGAAGTCTTGCCCACCTCACCGACCTTTCTCAACCTGCTGCTGATCTCGGAGGCCTACAAGCGGCACGATCTCTCGTCGCTCAAACGGGTTACCTATGGTACCGAGCCGATGCCGGAGCACACGCTCCAGCGCATCCATGAGATTATGCCGGGCGTGGAGTTGCTCCAGACCTACGGGCTGTCGGAGATCGGGATCATGCGCTCGAAATCGCGCAGCTCGGACTCGCTCTGGGTGAAAGTTGGCGGTGAAGATTTCGAGACCCGGATCAAGGACGGCACCCTCTGGCTCAAGGCACGGTCGGCGATGCTCGGCTATCTGAACGCGCCCTCGCCATTTGATGCCGACGGCTGGTTCAATACGGGCGATGCGGTTGAGGTGGACGGCGAGTATATCCGCATCCTGGGCCGCCAATCGGAGATGATCAACGTTGGCGGGCAGAAGGTCTATCCAGCCGAGGTCGAGAGTGTCCTGCTGCAGTTGCCCAACGTGCGCGACGTTGCGGTGGTGGGTGAGCCGAACCCGATTACCGGTCAGGTTGTCGTAGCGCGCTTCAACCTGTTCGAGCCGGAGGACGTGGGAGCGTTCCGCAAGCGCATGCGGGCCTTCTGCCGCGACCACCTGGCCTCCTTCAAGATCCCGGCGAAGATCGTCATCGTCGAGGATGAGCAGTACAGTCAGCGTTTCAAGAAGATGCGCCGCCAGCCAGCGATGGCGGCAGGAGGAACAACCAATGAATCGTAGCGAGTTGATGGACCTGATCGTGACGACGCTTCACGATCTGCTGGCGAGCGATCCGGCACGGGCCGACGTTTCGATCGAGGATGGGACGCGGCTCTATGGTCCGGAGGGGTTGCTCGACTCACTGCGGCTGGTCAGCCTGGTGCTTGACCTGGAGCAGGAGATCAACGATCGTCTCGATACGGCCATCACGATCGCCGATAGTCGAGCGATGTCGCAGCAGCGCAGCCCGTTTCGCACCGTCGGCAGCCTGGCGGATTATATCGTCGGGCTGCTAGCCAGGGAGCAGTCTGCGGCGTAAACGCCGACCAGTACAGCGCGCCTCTCCGCAGAACCGGGACGTTCTGACCAGAGCATTCCGCCGGACCAGGTTCTGTGGAGAGGCGTGTTGTTGAGCTGAAACCTCATCGTTCGCGCGGACGAGGCGGACCGCAACAGAGATCATAGAGCATTGTTGGCATTGGAAAAGATCTGACCGGCACGACCACGATGCACTTCAACAGGAGGGTCCATGAAATCAGCGCCTTCTGCTTCAACGATAACCTTTGCTCAGACCCTCGATGCGATGCGGCAGGATCTGCGCAGGTATTCTGCCGACGCGCCCTTGCTGGTGGTGCTGGTGAAGGCCACCTATGCCCACCCGGCGCTGGCCGGGATCCTCTATTACCGGATCGGGCACTGGCTCTGGGCCAGGCGCCGTCATCCGCTTGCCTGGCTACCGCTGGTCTGCTATCTGGTCTTCTATCCACTTGTGCGGATGTACTCCGGGCTGGAGTTGTGGCCCTTCACCAGCGTAGGGCCAGGCTTTCAAGTGCTGCACTTCGGACCGACCGTCATCCACCCGGCCGCGGTGATTGGCAGCAATGTCACGATGCTCCACGGGGTGACGCTTGGCGTTTCCATCATCGGCATCTCGAACATCGGCGCCCCGCGGATCGGTAACAACGTCGCGATTGGCACGGGTGCATCGATCATCGGGGACATCACGATCGGCGATCATGCCACGATCGGCGCTCACGCGGTTGTCACCAGCTCGGTGCCGGAGCATACGACGGTGCTTGGTATCCCCGCCAGGCCGGTGATGCCGGCTGGCAACAAACGACGGGAGCCTGGCGCGGCTGCAACGACGGCGCAGCACGACGAGCAAGGCGCTACCGCCGAGCTGGCGGTGCCGGTTCATGGCGAACCGGGCCGCAGTGTGCGCAGCCCCCGGGTTGGAGAGGTGAGGCAACCGTGAGAACAGTCGAGCAAGCTTCGTCGGCGCGGCTTTCGCTACGGGCCAATTTTTCATGGACCTTCGCCGGCAATATTGTCTTCGCTGCCTGCCAGTGGGGCATGCTGATCGTGCTGGCGAAGATCGGTTCCCCTGAGCTGGTAGGCCAGTTTGCCCTGGCCTCGGCGATCACCGTGCCGGTGCTGATGCTGACCAATATGCAGCTGCGCGACATCCAGGCAACCGATGCGCGCAGGGAGTATCCATTCAAGGATTATCTCGGGCTGCGCCTGCTGACCACCATGCTGGCCTTGCTCTTCATTGCCGGGACGGTGCTGGTGCTGGGCTATCGCGGTGAGACGGCGCTGGTCATCATGACCTTTGGCTTGTTCAAGGCCGCCGAGGCGATCAGCGACATCGTGTTTGGGCTGCTCCAGCAGCATGAGCGGATGGACCGGGTTGCGCAATCGCTGATCATCAAAGGGCTGCTGTCGCTGATCGCTCTGGGGAGCGTGGTCTATCTCACCGGTAGCCTCTTCCTGGGAGTCCTGGGGTTGGCGGTTGCCTGGCTGGCTGTGATTGTGCTCTTCGATCTGCGTAGTCTGGCGCTGATTCTCGGGGATACCGTACCGACTGGGGCGCGCATCCCACGTCCGCGCTGGCACCGGCCGAACCTGCTGGCCCTGACGCGGCTTGCGCTGCCGATGGGGCTGGTGATGATGCTGATCTCGCTTGCTACCAGCATCCCGCGCTTCTTTGTTGGGCGTTATCTGGGTGAACACACCCTCGGTATCTTCGCGGCGCTCACCTACCTGCAAGTGGCGGGGATGACCGTGGTGAGCGCGCTGGGCCAGTCGGCGTTGCCACGCCTCTCACAGCACTATGCGGCCGGTAATCGGGCTGCCTTTCGTGGGCTCCTGCTGCGGATGGCGGCGATCGGCCTGGTGCTTGGCGGGGGTGGCGTGCTGGTGGCGCTGGTTGCGGGGCGGCTCTTGCTGGAACTGATCTATCAGCCGGAGTATGCGGCATACGCCGATTTCTTCGTCTGGGTGATGGTCGCGGCAGGCATCACCTATCTCTCCTGGCTGCTTGGCGAGGGGATGAAGGCGGCTCGCTACCTGCGCGTCCAGGTGGTGCTCTTCGGGGTCCAGGTGATCGTCCTGACGATTCTGTGCATCTGGCTTATCCCGGTGTACGGGCTGGTGGGGGTCGCGATCATGATGGTCGTCGCCGCTCTGATTCACTTGATCGGCACGCTGCTGATCCTGGCACGGGCGACGGCGGCACTGCCAGTCGGGCCGGTAAGCGAGGCGAGTTACAAGGAGCAAACCAGACCATGACACGGTACGCAGTGCTATTCCCGGGCCAGGGCTCGCAGTTTGTCGGCATGGGCAAGGCGCTGGCCGCGGCGTTGCCGGCGGCAGCAGCGGTGTTTGCCGAGGCTGATGCGGTGCTTGGTTTTGATTTTTCGGCGCTCTGCTTCGCTGGTCCTGAGCAGGAGTTGAATGACACGGCGAACGCCCAGCCGGCGATCTTTGTGACGAGTATCGCGGCGTGGCAGGCATTGCAGGCGACGATGGGCAGTGAGGCCCGGCCGGTCGCGATGGCCGGCCATAGCCTGGGCGAGTACAGCGCGCTGGTGGCAGCTGGAGCGCTGCAGTTCGCCGATGCACTGCGTCTGGTGCGGGCACGCGGCCTGGCGATGCGCGCCGCAGGCGCGATCGCCCCGGGGGGGATGATGGCGGTGCTGGGTATGCCGCGTGCCACGGTGGACGAGCTCTGCGCCCGGGCGGCGCAGGCCGCTGATGCGGTGGTTACGATTGCCAATGACAATTGCCCGGGCCAGATCGTGATTGCCGGTGATCGCCGGGGCCTGGAGGCGTTTACGGCCCTGGTGCAGGAGCAGCCCGGTGCGCTACCGCCGACGCCACTCAAAGTCAGTGTGGCGCCGCACACGCCGCTCATGCAGAGCGCCACCGCAAGCTTCCTCGCCGTCCTGGCGGAGACGCCGATCCAGGCGCCCGGCTTGCCGGTGCTTGGCAATGTCTCGGCAGACTGGCTGACAACGGCGGAGGCCGTGCGCCAGGAGTTGAGCGAGCAGTTGACGCGCGAGGTGCGCTGGGCCGACTCGATGCGCCGGCTGGTTGACACGGGCGTCGATGCCGTGGTGGAAGTCGGGCCAGGCAAAGTGCTCACCGGCCTGATGCGCGTGATCGATCGGCGGGTCAATCGCTACAACTTCGGTGACGATCCCGTCAGTTTACCGGATTTGCGCACCACCCTCATCGCGTCCTGATCCCAGGGACCAGGACGCCCCTGTGCCAGCCAGGCGCCGGGGCGGGCCCTTCGAAGGATGCGGCGTTGTTTCTACCAACAGGATTCACGGAGACCATAATGCTCACGTTGTCGTCAATCCCGATGTCCTCACCCGACCTGACCGATGCCGAGATCGCTGCCGTCAATCAGGTGTTGCAGACGCCCGTGCTCAGCATCGGGCCTCAGATCACGGCCTTTGAGCAGGAACTGGCCAGCCGTGCCGGTACGCGCCATGCAGTGGGGGTGAATTCGGGCACCAGTGGCCTGCATCTCTGTGTCATCGCCGCCGGGGTTGGCGATGGTGATCTGGTGCTCACGCCCTCGTTTTCGTTCATCGCCTCGGCGAACTGCATCCTCTACGAGCGTGGCGTGCCCGTGTTTATCGATGTCGATCCGGCAACCGGCAACATCAACCCGGCTCTGGTTGCCGAGGCAGCGGACGATCTGAGCCGTGGCGGGAAGGCTGCCGAGCGCTGGCTGCCGCGCGCAGTGCGCGATGGCGGCCGGCCCGTGGGCCAGTTGAAGGCGCTCCTGCCCGTGCATGCCTTTGGGCAGCCGGCTGATGTCGACCCGATGCTCAGTGTCGCCCGGAGCCATGGCCTCGCCGTGATCGAGGATGCCTGTGAGGCGATTGGCGCAACGTACAAAGGGCGCAATGCGGGATCGCTGGGTGATGCGGCTGTCTTCGCCTTTTACCCCAACAAGCAGGTGACCACCGGCGAAGGCGGGATGATCGTCACCAACCACGATGCCTGGGCCGATATCTTCCGCAGCCTGCGCAATCAGGGCCGTGACGTCTTTGATGCCTGGCTCAACCACACCCGCCTGGGCTACAACTACCGCATGGACGAACTGAGTGCCGCGCTGGGCCTGGCGCAGATCAAGCGGCTTGACGAGTTGCTGGCGAAGCGTGCCCAGGTGGCGCAGTGGTACGATGAGCGCCTGGCCGACATCGAACTGGTTGAGCGGCCCTTCATCGCGGCAACGACCACCCGAATGAGCTGGTTTGTCTACGTTGTGCGGATCAAGCCCCCCGCCAGCCGTGATGAGGTGTTGGCCCGCCTGGCTGACGTCGGCGTCCCCAGTCGTCCCTACTTTACGCCTATCCACCTCCAGCCCTTCTATCAGCGGCAGTTCGGGTACCAGCGCGGTGATCTGCCGGTGACCGAGTATCTTGGCGATGTCTCACTGGCCCTGCCCTTCTCCGGGGTTATGCGTGAAGAGCAGGTCGATTATGTCTGTGCGCAACTCCGGCACAGCCTCGAGCGTTGATCTGGCGGCTGTCGTGCCGACCAGGGACAGGCGTAGTACCAATCATGAAGAAGCGCTTTGCGCAAAGGATGACCTGGTTGGCCCGCGGGGGGGCCATACTGCTGCTCTGCTGCACCGCATTGCTGGCATGTGCGGCGCCCCCGCCCTCCGGGGGCACGCCTGCGGTGAGCCCGGAGGCACGTACGACGCCGACGGCCCTGCCGCCGACGGCGCGCCCAACCGACCTCCCGGCAACGCCGGCTCCTCAGCCGACGGCGCGCCCAACCGACCTCCCGGCAACGCCGGCTCCTCAGCCGACCAGCACGGCGGCCACGGCTACTGCGGTGGCGCAGCCAGGCGTCACGATCCGTGCCGATGGTACGTTGCTCGTCGATGGTGAACCGTTTTTTCCGTTCGGTTTTGCTCTCTACCCGCGCTATCAGACCGAGGAGTTTACGCCTGAGACACTGGCGCGCATTGCCGCGAGCGGCTTCAACACGCTGCATGCGCCAATCCGTGACAACTACCCCGATCTGCAGGCTGACGCCGATCGTCTGGGCATCCGCCTGATCGCCGAGATCTACCCCTACGAACTCGATGAGTCCGGTATTGTGCGGGCCATCGCCTGGGTCAAGGATCACCCCGCCCTGCTGGCCTATGCGATTGCCGATGATGTAGACGATGGGGAGTATTACTCGCCCGCGAACGTGGCACAGATCAATGAACTGGTCAAGCGTGTCGATCGCAATCATCCAACCTATATCAGTGGCTTCGTCCCGGAACAGATTGGCGACTTTATGCAGAGCGCCGACATCGTCGCGATGCAGTCGTATCCCATTGGCAAAACATACTGGAGATTTGCCCTGCCATCACATGTGAACTATGCCCTCTCCACGGCAATGGCGGCTGCCCGACCGTACAATCGCCCGATCATTGCCAACCTGCAGGCCTTTGCCTGGCCTGACCAGCGTGAGCCAACCGCGGTCGAGATCCGCAATATGACCTACCAGGCGCTGCTCAACAATGTACGGGGCATTGTCTACTATGCGTACAATGACAGCGTGTGGCGCCTGGAGGAACATCCGACGGTATGGCAGGCGGTACAGGATCTGACGCCAGAGATCGAGCGGCTGGCGCCTGTGCTGCTCGATGGCGCGTATACCCGCCTGAACACCGGCAGCGAGGAGATCGTTGCGGCCCAATGGCGTTACGCTGACCAGCTGTATGTCGCAGTTGCCAACGCTCGCGAGCAACCGGTCAGCGTTGCCATCCCGCTGGCTTCACCGGCGACTGGCCCGATCGAACCGCTCTTTCGCGAGCGTCCAGCCGGGTTGACCTTTGAGAACGGCAAGCTGACCGGCCGCATGGAAGCGCTGGAGGTGCACGTCTACGTGCTCAATGCCAGGCCGTAGGATGCCGGGGCCAGGGCTGAGGCAACGTCGCCGGGGCAAGCCCCAAACCCCAGGTTGTTTGGGGGGGGGGGGGGGGGGGGGGGGG
>JACAEO010000121.1 GCA_013388805.1 Chloroflexota bacterium | reverse complement strand
TGACCGGGCCGCCACGCTGCTGGGCGCCCCCGCCGCCGATGAACTGACCTACGGCGTGCCGGCCAGTATCCTCGCCGACCGCCCGCTCAGCCTTCCCGAGCCGATCCCCGTCCGGCGGCGCGCGCTCTTCTGATACCCGCTGGCGCTGGCTGCTGCGCGAACCAGCGCCGGTTCAACTCCTCGAAGAACCCCTCGCGCCGCAGTTCCCCCAGGGCGCGGTTGATTTCGGCCTCCAGGCGGAAGGCGGGCCGCGGGACGGCCAGCGCAAGCGGCGTGCTGCTGAGCGCCGCGACGATGCGCAGCCCCGGCGCGGCCTGAGTTGCCTCCAGCGCGGCAATGTTGTCGACGATCACCGCGTCGAGGCGGCCCGCCCGCAGGTCGGCCAGCGCTGCCGCCGGCTCGTCGTAGGCGCTACGGAGGGTGAAGCGCGCGCCGCCACGGAGCAACTGGCGGGCCAGGGCATCGGCGTCGGAGCCGAGGGCCACGCCCACCCGCTGGCCCGCCAGGCTGCTCATCCCGCTGAGCGTTGCGTCTGCCGGCGCCACCAGGACCTGGCCCGCATCGAAGTAGAACTGCGAGAATCGGGCGCGGAAGCCCTGCTCGGGGGCGTAGGGCAGCGCCGCAGCGATCATATCGGCCCGGCCGCTGACCAGCGTATCGTAGAGGCCGTCGTAGCCGGTGGGCACGAACTCCACGCTCAGGCCGAGGCGCGCGGCCACCGCCCGCGCCAGGTCGATGTCATAGCCCACGAGGTGCTCGCCCTGCGCAAAGGCGAAGGGCCGGAAGCCCACGTCGGTGGCCACCCGCAGGCTGCCCCGCGTCTGCGCCGCCGCCCAGACCGGGTCGAGCGCCGGGCCGGACGGCGTGCCGTGCTCCGCGCTCCAGGCCAGCAGCCCGTAGAGTAGCACCCCGCACAGGGCGGCCACATCGAGCAGCGCTTTGCCATGCCGGAAAAAGCCTGGACTCATCATATTCTCATCAGCATTCCTTGATTCTCACAGTCGTGTGAAGTATACTTGAAATGCCTGGTCGGTATTGACGGCTCTCTGTTGCCGCCAAACGGGCCGGCAAACTGCCCGCTCATCCCAAAGCGTAGCGTAATTGCACAGCTGCACGGCTCCCCGCCCATGGTGACGTGTCACCAGGGCACGCTTTTGCATCGCTGTGTTCGTGGTCCGGCTGAGGTGGCGTTCATGGAAGAGCCTCGCGAGGAGCGGTCGATGCATACGCCGGCGTCGCCCACGCCGCCGCCGCTCGCCACCCCACCGGCGCTGGCCTCCCCGGCGCCGCCCGCCCCCTCCGCCATCGATGTGGCCGCCCGCTACGCGCGCCTGCTGCTCCACCGTGCGCTCTGGCTGGCCGACCAGCTCTGGCGCCTGCTGCGCCCGCAGCTGGGCTGGATCCTGCTGACGACCTTCCTGCTCGGCGTGATTGGCGTGCTCGGCATGCTGCTGGTGCTGCCGCGGCTGGTGCGGAGCGACCCTGGCGACAGTCGGGTGGCCCTGATCCCACCCGCGCCCGCGGTGCTCGACTTCCTGCGTGGCCAGCAGAGCTACGACGCCGACCTGATGTGGGAGTCGTTCAGCGCGAGCTTCCAGGAGACGCTGCAGGCGCGCGATTTTACCCGCGAGCGCCTGGCCGCGCAGATGGAAGAGGAGCGGCGTGCCGGTCAGCGCTATCGCAAATTTGACTATGTTGGTGGCGTCAGGCTGGCCAACGCCGAGGCAATGTACTTCTACGTCGTCGAGGTGGCGCTCCCGCAGGGGAGTGGCTCGCGCTCGATCTCGTTCGTCTTCACGGTCGACCGCGACGGTAAGATCGTCGCGGTCGAATAGGGTCACCCGACCACAGCGGGGCCGGCAGGCTCACGTGTGGTTTCGGACAGGTAGTCGGCATCTGGAATTGGAGCAAGCGCATGGCCATTGAGCCCTACCGCCCCAACGATGGACAGTATCGTGACGACCTGGATCGCGAGCTGGATAAGAAGCTTGATCGGCTTTTCCACCGCTGGCAGTGGAAGCTGTTCCGCTTCATCCGCACGCTGATCTTCATCGCCATAGGGATCTGGCTGGCGCTCAACCTGCTGCCCCCGATGTTCGCGACGGTCTTCTCGGGCGAGCTCGGCCCGATGATCCTGCAGTTCATCCCGGTGGCAGTGTACCTCTTCTTCTTCATCGGCTTCCAGTTCTTCCTGATGTACTTCTTCATGGCACGTACCCGGATCTACTGGGTGAAGCCGGGCGAGACGGGCATCAGCTTCAAGGATTACCGTGGCAACCCCGAGGTGCTCGAGGCCGCGCGCCGGGTGGTGACGCTGCTTAAGGGCGCCAAGGAGTTCAAGAAGATGGGGGGCGAGGTCACGCGCGGCATTCTGCTGATTGGCCCGCCCGGCACCGGCAAGAGCTACCTGGCGCAGGCGATCTCGACCGAGGCCGGCGTGCCCTTTGGCTATCTCAGCGCGCCCTCCTTGCAGTCGGCCTGGATGGGGATGGGCAACATCAAGGTGATGAACCTCTACCGTAAGGCGCGCCGCTTCGCGCGCGAGTATGGGGCCTGCATCATCTTCATCGACGAGATCGACGCCATTGGCGGTGCGCGTTCCGCGAGTCTTCAGGGTACCGCTGCTGCAGGTATGGACGGCAATGCCAGCGGTGGCCTGCACCGGGTCGTGATGGGGATGGGCGGCATGATGGGCGGCGGCAGTGGCATCCTCAACGAACTGCTGCTGCAGATGGATCCCCCGCCCCAGGACCACTGGTGGGGCAAGCTGCTGCGCACGCTGCGCCTGCGCAAGGGTAAGCCCGATATGCCCCCCGTGCTGACAATGGGCGCCACCAACCTGGCCGAGAGCCTCGATGCCGCCCTGCTGCGCCCTGGCCGCTTCGACCGCAAGATCGCCGTCGAGGCGCCCGATGCCGATGGCCGCCGCGAGGTGCTCGAGTACTACCTCAGTAAGGTCAAGCACGAGCCGATGCCGCTCGACCGCATGGTCTCCGATACGATCGGCTATACGCCGGTGGCGATCAAGTACTGTATCAACGAGGCGACCATCCACGCCCACTTCGACGGGCGCGCCGCGATCAACTACTGGGACTTCACCCGCGCGCGCGAGACCCACGAGTGGGGCCTGCGCCAGCCCATCCGCAGTATGTCCTACGAGGAGCGACGACGCATCGCCTACCACGAGGCTGGCCACGCCTATGTGATGGTCAAGCTGCTCAAGAAGGAGCGCCTGACCAAGGTCACGATCGTGCGCCACGGCAACGCGCTGGGCTTCGCCGCCTGGAAGCCCGAGGAGGAGATCCATACGCGGACCAGGGACGAATTGCTCGACCGGATCAAGATCAGCCTGGGCAGCCGCGCCGCTGAAGAGCTGTTCCTGGGTATCCAGATGAGCGGCGTCACCGGCGATCTGCAGAGCGCGACTGGCCTGGCGGCGATGATGGTTGGCGCCTATGGTATGGACGAGAGCTTCTTCTCGTATCTGACCTTCGGCATGCAGGGGCTGAGCGCGGGGGATATTAAGCCGCGGATCGAGGCGATCCTGCAGGAGCAGTATCGCCAGGTCAAGCAGTTGCTGGAGCAGAACAAGGAGGCAGTGATCGCGATCGCCGAGGCGCTGATCCTGCGCAATGAGCTCACCGACATCGACGTCAAGGAGATCCTCGACCGGGTCGAGGCCGAGCACCCCTTCACGCCGATCAGCGTCCACAAGGAGCGCCCAGCCTTCGGTTTCGCCGCCGCGACGCGCTCCAGCGGCGCCACCACCCTGGTGCGCCGGCGCCGCGAGCCACACCCCAACGTCCTGCCCGTCCCCGGCACGATCATCATCGACGCCGAGCAGCCGTAGGCTACGGTCCCCATCCCGTAGGGCCAGTGGCGCCGCCCCGGGCCC
>JACAEO010000169.1 GCA_013388805.1 Chloroflexota bacterium | reverse complement strand
GGCCAGCGCCCGCCGCCCGGGGCGCGGGGGCGGCACGCCCTGCAAGCTGCCGAAGGCTAGCGCCCGCCGCCCGGGGCGCGGGGGTGACGGCGGTGCGCCCCGCCAGTCGCCATGGGGCAGAACCACACGCCCACGGTCGGAAAATTGTGGTATCCTACGCAGAATAGGCTCGTTGCGCCCACGATCCGGGCTTGCCTGGGGGTCGCCATGGAAATCGAAGCAAAATACTACGTGAGCGGCGCCGACCTGGAGGTGCTGGCCGGCATGCGTCAGCTCGGGCCCTACGTGCTCGTGCCTGCGCCTGCCCCTGAGCTGCAGGAGAACACCTACTTCGACACCGCTGATGGCCGGCTCACCGCGGCGCGCCACGGCCTGCGCCTGCGCCGTATCGGTGAGCGTGCCCTGATCACGCTCAAGGGCCCGGCTGAGGTAGGCAGTGATGCGGTGCATCGCCGCGCCGAGTTCGAGTTCCCTGGTTCCAACCCGGATCCCAGCAACTGGCCTGTCGGCGTCGCCCGCGAACTGGCACTGGCACTCACCGGTGGCGCGCCACTGCTGCCGCGGGTGTCGATCAGCACCGAGCGCCAGATCCTCCACGTGTACCGCGGGGGCGACCACGTCGCTGAGCTCTGCCTCGATCGCGGCGTGATGCGCGGTGGTGAACGGGTGCGCGCTTTCACCGAGCTCGAGGTCGAGCTGTTACCAGGCGGAACCGCAGCCGATCTCTCCGCGCTGGCCCGCGAGCTGAGTGAGCACGTCGTACTCACCCCGGAGCCGCGTACCAAGCTTGAGCGTGCACTTGCCCTGCTTTAGAGCCTGGCCGAAAAACCGCTCAGGCCAGGGTAGCGCGCAGCGCGACATCGAGGGAGTGGTTGTTCGGCACCGTGCGTTATGCGCACAGGCTTTTCGGGCGGGCTGCCGTAGGCTCGCGGCGCTACTCGAACAAGGAAAAAGCATGCCAGATGTACGTGAACTCATCGTATCGTATCAAGTTGATCTGCCCCATGCGCGCCAGGTTGCTGACCACGCCCTGGCGCTGTTCGACGCCGTGGTCGAGCGCTACGACCTGTCGCCGGCCTACCGCCGGCTGATCGAGGTTGGCGCGCTGCTGCATAACGTTGGCCTCACCACCGACCCGCCCGAACATCATCTGGTGGGCCGCGACATTGTGTTGCGCCACGTGATCGAAGATCTCGGGCCGCGTGAGCGCGCCCTGGTGGCCTGTATGGTTGCGTTCCATCGCAAGAAGGTGCGGCCCCAGCTTGAGCCCGCCTACCTCGCGCTTGGTAAACGTGGCCAGCGCGAGGCGCTGCAGCTCGCGGCTATCCTGCGCGTCGCCGATGGGCTGGACTACTCCCAGTCGCAGACGACCCGCCTCACCGGCGTGATCCCGGGCGATGGCGGCCTGACGCTAGCCCTGAGCGGGCCTCACGCTACCGAGGATGGGGCGCGGGCCGTGGCCAAGGCCGATCTGTGGCAGCGTGTCTTTGGCGAGGGGCTACAACTCGCGATGGAGGCGCCGGTAGACGAACTGGCGGCTACCGCTGATGGCGCTGGCGAGGTTGCCGAAGCCGAGGCCGCCGTGCTGGCCCCGTGGTATGCCGCGCCTGAGGCGCCGCTTGCCGAGTTGGGGCGAGTGCTACTGCGCCGTCACCTGCGCCGGCTACGGGCTGCCGAGCGCGAGGTGCGCGACGGCGCGCCGATCGAGTCGGTGCACGCGCTCCGCGTCGCCACGCGCCGCCTGCGCGCCACCCTGCGGCTGCTGGCCCCCGTCTACGCCGAGGGTGGGCTGCGCCCGTATCGCAAGGCGATCGGGCGCCTGGCGGGGGTCGCCGGGCCAGTGCGTGACCGCGACGTGCTGCTGGCCGATCTCGCCGCTCGTGCCCCCGAATTGCCCGCCGAGCTGCAGCCGGCCGTCGAGGCCCTGGCGGGCCTGCTGCGTGCCGAGCGCGAGGAGGCCCTGACGCGACTGAACGCCTTTCTCGACAGTGACGAGTACGCCGCGTTTCTGCGCGACTTCGCCAGTATGATGAACGATAGCCAGGGTTGGGACGACGGCCCGCGCGTACGTGATCTGGGCGGCAGCACGATCTGGCGCCACTACGAGGCGCTGCGTGCCCACGACCACAGCGGCCTGCCCGCCGAAGAGGCAGCACTGCACGCTATGCGCATCGATGGCAAGCGGCTGCGCTACGTGCTCGAACTCTTCGCCGATACGCTCGGCGCGCGCGGCGATGACGCGGTTAAGCCGCTAATGGCCTTCCAGGACCACCTGGGCAGCCTGAACGACATCGCGATAGCCAGGCAGTTGCTGGCACCCTATGCCGGGCACAAACGAGCCGCTCCCGCCGTTGACGCCTACCTCGCGCTCCGCGCCCAGCAGGGCGAGCAACTGCACGCCGAGCTACCCGCCCGCTGGGAGAAGCTCAACAGCGCCAGCTACCGTCGCAAGCTGCTGGATCTCCTGGCACGCCTATAACCGCGAATAGGGAGCGAATGAGCGAATGGATGCCCCGGGAGGAGCATCCATTCGCTCATTCGCTCACTCGCTCATTCGCTCATTCGCTCCCAATTCGCGGTTATTCCTCCAGCGTCGAGATGTCGCCCTCGGGGAGGCCCTGGGCGCGAGCCTTGAGCACGCGGCGCATAATCTTGCCCGAGCGCGTCTTGGGCAGGACCGAGACGAAGGTGATGTCATCGGGGCGCGCGATCGGGCCGAGCTCGTGGCCGACGTGGGCGCGCAGTTCGTCCTCCAGCTTCTGGCTACCCTCGAAGCCGGCCCGCAGGATGACGAAGGCATGGATGGCATTGCCCTTCACCTCGTGGGGCAAGCCGATCGCCGCGGCTTCGGCCACCGCCGGGTGGCTGACCAGGGCGCTCTCCACCTCCGCGGTGCCCAGGCGGTAGCCCGACACCTTGATCACATCGTCGAGGCGGCCGATCACCCAGATGTAGCCATCCTCGTCCTTGCGCGCGCTGTCACCGGCGGCATAGCTGCCGGGGATGCGGCTCCAGTAGGTGTCGACATACCGCTGCGGATCGTTGAGGATGGTGCGCATCATCGCGGGCCAGGGCCGCTTGAGTACCAGCAGGCCATCCTCATTGGGGCCACAGGAACTGCCGTCCTCGTGCACCACGTCGGCTTCGATGCCAAGGAACGGCTTCGTGGCGCTACCCGGCTTGAGCGGCACCGCCGGGGTTGGCGTGATCATGAACATGCCAGTCTCGGTCTGCCACCAGGTGTCCATGATCGGGCAGCGATCCTTGCCGATCACACTGTAGAACCACTTCCAGGCCTCGGGGTTGATCGGCTCGCCGACCGAGCCCAGCAAGCGCAGACTGCTGAGATCGTGGCGCGATGGCCAGGCCGGGCCGAAGCGCATCAGGCCGCGGATGGCGGTGGGCGCGGTGTAGAGCACGCTGATCGAGTGCTTGGAGACGAGCGACCACCAGCGGTCGGGGAAGGGGTAGTTCGGCGCACCTTCGTACATAAACGAGGTGGCGCCATTGATCAGCGGGCTGTAGACGATGTAGCTATGGCCCGTGATCCAGCCCGGGTCAGCGGCGCACCAGTAGCGGTCCTCCTCCTTGATGTCGAAGACCATCTTCAGGGTCGCGTAGATCCCGACCATATAACCGCCGTGGGTGTGGACCACGCCCTTGGGCTTGCCGGTGGTGCCCGAGGTGTAGAGGATGAACAGGGGATCCTCCGCCTCCATCACCTCGGTGTCGCACTCAGTGGCGGCGATCGGCAGGCTCATCAGTTCATGGAGCCACAGGTCGCGGCCCAGTTCCATATTCACATCGTGGCCGGTGCGCTTGACTACCAGGCAGGTCTGCACGGTGGGCGTGCGGGCCATCGCCTCATCGGCAATCTTCTTCAGCTCGACGATCTTGGCGCGCATAAAGCCGCCATCAGCGGTGACCAGGACCTTACTCTGCGCATCGGCCAGGCGGTCGGCGAGCGCCGCCTCGGAGAAGCCGCCATAGACCACCGAGTGGGCCGCGCCGATCTTGGCGCAGGCCAGCATCATCATCGGCAGTTCGGGGATGCGCGGCAGATAGATCGTAACGATATCGCCCTTCTTCACGCCGACGCTCTTCAGCACGTTCGCCATCTTGCTCACCTCGCGGTTCAACGCGTGGTAGGAGAACGTGCGCTGCGTACCATCCTCACCCTCCCAGACCAGGGCGAGCTTATTCTTGCGCCAGGACGCGGCATGCCGATCGATGGCGTTATGGACGATATTGGTCTTGCCACCCACGAACCACTTGAAGAAGGGCTTGTTGCTATCGTCGAGCACCTTGTCCCAGGGCTGGTACCACTCCAACTCGGAGGCCATATCGGCCCAGAACTGCTCGTTGTTGTCGAGCGTCCACTGGTACAGCTCATCGTAGCTGGAGATACCCTTCGAGCGCGCATAGGCCATCACATTCGAGTTCTCGACGATAGCCTCGCTCGGCGGGTAGATGTCCGAGGTGTTCGGCGTCGCAACGTCGCGGATCTCTGTCATGGGGAAACCTCCTTGTTCCAAGACGTGGAGCGGCTACAGGTCACCCTTGAGCACATCGATCGCCTCGCGCACCATATCGACGGTGGCATCGTCCTCGATCGTGCTCAGGTCGCCGATGTTATCACCCTGGTAGACGGCGCGGATCACCCGGCGCATAATCTTGCCGGAGCGAGTCTTGGGCAGCATGCTCACGAAGTGGATCGCGTCGGGCGTGGCGATCGGGCCGATACTCTCGCGCACCAGGGTCGTCAGGCTACGTGCGACGCCATCCTGTTCAGCGGGGGCAATGTGCTGCTTGAGCACCGCCACGACCAGCACGCCCTCGCCCTTGAGCTCGTGGCGCACCCCGATCACCGCCGTCTCGGCCACAGCGGGATGGCCGGAGATCACTTCCTCGATCTCGCGCGTGCCGAGGCGATGGCCGGAGACGTTGAGCACCTCATCGGCACGCCCGAGCATCCAGAAATAGCCGTCTTCGTCCTGGACCGCGTAGTCGCCGGTCATATAGAGCAACTTGCCCTTGAAGTGGCTCCAGTAGCTCTGGATGTAGCGCTCGTCATCATTCCAGAGCGTCATGAGCATACCGGGGGGCAGGGGACCGTGGTCGACCAGGAAGCCCTTTTCGCCGCGGGGCAGGGAGTTGCCGTCACTATCCACCACCTCCAGGTTATGACCGAAGGCGGGCATCGTCGGCGAACCAGGCTTGACCGGCAGGTGCTCAACGCCAACCGGGTTGGTGAGCATACTCCAGCCGCTCTCTGTCTGCCAGTAGTGGTCGATCACCGGCACGCCCAGCGCATCTTTGGCCCATTCGTAGGTGGGGGCATCGAGCGGCTCACCTGCCGCGTAGAGGATCTTGAGCGAGCTGATATCGGCGCTCTGCATCCAGTGTTCGGGGAACTTGCGCAGCGCGCGCAGGGCGGTGGGCGCGGTGAACACGTGGGTCACGCCATACTTAGCGATCACCCGCCACCACACGCCGGGGTCGGGATGATCGGGGCGCCCCTCGTAGACCACCGTCGGCACGCCCTTAAGCAGCGGGCCATAGACGATGTAGCTATGGCCCACGACCCAGCCGATGTCGGAGGTGGACCAGTAGACATCGCCATCGCCGCAGTTATAGATCTGGCTCATCGAGGCGTGGAGCGCCACCATATAGCCGCCGGTATCGCGCACTACACCCTTAGGCTTACCGGTCGTGCCCGAGGTATAGAGAATGTACGAGGGATCGGTCGAGGCGACGCGGGCCGGCTCGACGTAGGTCGAGCTATACTCCTTGATCTGCTCGGCCCAATCCAGGTCGCGGCCCTCCTTCATCTCGATCGGCACCAGCCCGCGGTTGAGCACCAGCACGTGGCGCACGCAGTCATGCTCAACGGCGTCCAGCGAGCGGTCGACGATCTCCTTCAGCGGGACGGGCAGGCCCTTGCGCATACCGGCATCAGCGGTGACCACCAGCACCGGCTCGGCATCATCGATGCGCGAGGCCAGCGAGGTGATCGAGAAGCCGCCGAAGACCACCGAGTGCACCGCGCCGAGCCGGGCGCAGGCCAGCATCGCGAAGATCGCCTCGGGGACCATCGGCATGTAGATGATCACCCGATCGCCCTTCTGGACCCCCAGACTCTGGAAGACCGCTGCGAGTTTGTTCACCTCGCGGTACAACTCGAAGTAGGTGAGCGTTCGCGACTGGCCGACCTCGGGGCTCTCCCAGATCAGCGCCGCCTGGCCGCGCCGCAGCCCGAGCGCATGCCGATCGACGGCGTTGTAGCACAGGTTCGTTTCCCCACCGACAAACCAGCGGTAAAACGGCGCCTGGCTGTCATCCAGCACCTGGTCCCATGGCTTGTACCAGTGGAGCTCCCCGGCCAGTTCGCCCCAGAAGCCCTGCGGGTCCTCGATCGAACGGCGGTGCATCTCCGCGTAACCCATAGCGGAAGCCTCCTCTCTGAGGATTCGGTCGGTTGCCGTAATTATATTGCAGCGCGTGATAGCGACACAATACCACAGTAAGCGGCGTGCTGCAAGAGCCGCCGCGCAAAGCTGCCCCGTCTCTGCCCTGCTTGCGTGAGGGTTGCGTAGCTCAATTGTATGGTGTTTGTTTCAAAGAATATTAAGCGAGCTGTAAACTTTTGGTAAAGAAGTGACAACCAGCAGTGGGGCGCCTGTAAATGCTTCCAGGCTGTATCTGCGCTACCGACCCTCAGTCCGCCGCTGGCGCGGCGCCCGCGCGCCCCCGGGCTGTGCCCCGCCTCCCGGGCGCCGTGCGGGGCGCGCCGCCCATACGCATCAAGATACGCCCCTGGCAGGGCGGCGGCTGCCTCGCGACAGGCGAAAATGTCGTTGTGTTGGCAGTTTCTGCC
>JACAEO010000145.1 GCA_013388805.1 Chloroflexota bacterium | reverse complement strand
GGCAGAAACTGCCAACACATCGACATGTTCGCCTGTCGCGTGGCAGCCGCCGCCCTGCCAGGGGCGTATCTTGATGCGTATGGGCGCGGCGCCGCCCCCGCGCACCCTGCCAGCCTGCCCCAACCGGAACGGCACGTTCAGCAAGCCCTACGCCTGAACCCGTACAGCAGGTGGATGCCTTGACGTCGATTCGCCGCTCGGCTACAATCGACCCCTGGTGCCCCCGGGCACCGCCGGCCCCGATTCAACATGAGGAGCCCCCTATGCCACCCTTCCCCGTGACGAGCTACGGGATCGACTATATGCCCGGCGATGTGCCCGGCCCGCGCGCCCGCGCCCTGGTGGAGCGCGACAGCCAGGTGATCGTTCCGCTGGGCCGCGTGTACCCCCTGGTGATCGACCACGCCCAGGGGTGCGAAGTGTGGGACGTCGATGGCCACCGCTACCTCGATCTCCAGGCCGGAATCGCCGTGCTGGCAGCGGGCCACAGTCACCCGCGCCTGGTGCAGGTGGCCCAGGCTCAACTGGCCCGCTTTACCCATGTGGCCGGCACCGATTTCTATAACGAGCCGATGATCCGGGCGGCCGAGAAGCTGGTCAGCCTGATGCCCGGTGGGCAGGGCTGGCAGGTCTTTTTCTGCAACAGCGGCACCGAGGCGATCGAGGCGAGTATCAAGCTGGCCCGCTTCGTGACCCGTCGCCAGAACATTATTGCCTTCTATGGCGCGTTCCACGGCCGCTCCTACGGCAGCCTCTCGCTCACCGCCTCAAAGCCGCACCAGCGCCGCGGCTTCTTCCCGCTGCTGCCCGGTAGCTTCCACGCCTTCTACGCCAATCCCTACCGCCCGCCGCTCGCGAGCGATCCGGCCCGGGTGAGCGCGACCTGCCTCGACTTCATCGAGCGGCAGCTCTTCACCACCACCTGCCCGCCCGAGGAGACGGCGGCAATCGTGATCGAGCCGATCCAGGGCGAGGGCGGCTACGTGGTTCCCGCGCCCGGCTTCCTCGCCGGCCTGCGCGCGCTCTGCGACCGCCACGGCATCCTGCTGATCTGCGATGAGGTGCAGAGCGGCGTGGGTCGCACCGGCACGATGTGGGCCTTCGAGCACGAGCAGATCGTGCCCGACATCGTCGCCTCGGCCAAGGGCCTGGGCGGCGGCCTGCCCATCGGCGCGATGCTGGCCCGCGATGAGCTGGCTCGCCAGTGGGCGCCCGGTGCCCACGGCAATACCTACGGCGGCAACGGGCTCACCTGTGCGGTCACCCACGAGTTGCTGTGTATGGTCGAGGAGGAGTTGCTGGCCAACGCCGCCTCTGTCGGCGCACAGCTCATCGCGGGCCTGCAGGGGCTGCAGGCCCGCTTCCCACAGATCGGCGACGTACGGGGCCGTGGCCTCATGATCGGCCTCGAGTTGATCGACCCGGCCAGCGGCGCGCCCGATCACGACCTGGCCGAGGCGGTGATGGTTGAGGCGTTTCGCAAGGGCCTGCTCATCCTCACCTGTGGCGCCTCGACCATTCGCCTCTGCCCGCCGCTCGTCCTCACTCCCGCCCAGGCCGATGAGGCCGTCCAGCGCCTCGCCCTCGCTCTCGAGACCTGCCTGGCAGGCTGAGTTCAGGCGCGGCTGCGCAGGATCGTTGCATCAGCCCTGGGCTGCACCGTGCGCATCCCGGTGTTGCGCCCGCCGCCGTGCTATAATCAGCGTTATGCAGGCTGGTTGCTGTAACCTGGCGATCGCCCGGCAGGTGGGGGGCTGAGATGCCCGAGGCCGCCGCTACGCCGGCTTCCGCACCGTTGCTCTTCGGGCGCTACCGGGTCGCCGAGCGCCTCGGTACAACGCGCCTGGCCACGGTCTACACGGCAACCGATGAGCGGCTGCAGCGCCGCGTGCTGCTGCATCTGCTGCGCAAGGACCTGGTGGGCCAGGCCCAGCCCGTGGCGCGCTTCACCGCCCAGGTGTCCCAGATGGCCCGTCGCTCGCACCCGGCGCTGCTCGAGGTCTTCGATAGCGGCGAGGTCCACGGGCGCCCGTTTATGATCAGTGAGTACTGCACGGGCCGCCCGCTGCGTGGCCTTGGCCTGCTCACCGTGGAGCAGGCCTTGCTCTATCTGCGCCAGGTGGCCGGTGCCGTGGCGGTCTGCCAGGCCCGGCGGGACGCCGACGCACCGCTCGGGCTCTACCATCCTCCGATCAGCAGCAGCAATCTGCTGCTGGTGGACGAGGGGCGGGTGAAACTGGTGGATAGCTGGCAACTGCCCCCCGCCGAGGTGCCCGGCGACCTGGCCCACTACCGCGCTCCGGAGTTGAGCGAGGGGCACGCCGCCACCCCGGCCAGCACCGTTTACGCGCTGGGCATGCTGCTCTACGAGTTGCTTACCGGCGTGCGCCCGATCAGTGGCCCCGACGCCCAGGCCACCGCCCTCGCCCACCTGAGCGCCCAGATCCCGCCGCTCCACGTGGCCCGCCCGAGCCTCTACCTGCCCAGCGCCGACGATCTGCTGGCCCGGGCCACCGCCCGTGCCCCCGCGCAGCGCTTCCCCGATGCTCAGGCCTTCGGCGCGGCCCTCGATAGCCTCTGGCGCGACCTGGGAGCGACGACCCGGCCACTTGCGCCGCCGCCTCGCACGCCGTCCGCGCGCTCCCAGCCGCCTGCTGCTCCGCCCCCGGCGCCGGCCCCATCCCAATCCACCGTTCTCCCCGGCGCTGCTCGCCCGGCGGGCAGGGTGCGCCGACAAGCGCCGGCCGCCGACCCGGTGGCGCGGCGCCGCCAGGGCCTGGCGCGCGGCCTGCTCGGCTGGCTGGTGCTGCTGGGCCTGGTTGCCCTGGTGGCGACGGCGAGCTACTTCGCCGTGAGCACGCTGCTCGACCGGCTGACCCGTCTGCCCGTGCCCCAGGTGCCCGGGCTGCCGCAGTTGCCCACGGCCGATCGCGGCGGCCCCTTCGGCTGGCTGGAAGAGCTGTTTGGCGGCGACGAGGTCTATCTTGTCAATATCACCGAGGGGCTGAACCTGCGCCGCGAACCCGATGCCGGCGATGCGACCAACATCATCACCGTGGTGCCGAACGGTACGCCGGTGCGCAAGCTGGAGGGACCACGGGTGGAGGGGGGCATTCCGTGGCTGCGGGTCCGGGTTACGGTCGATGGCCGCGAGCTTGAAGGCTGGATGTCGCTGAACTACCTGCAGCGGAAGGAGTAGGAGCAACCATGGTGGAAGACGTTGGCACACGGGTGCTCCACGGTCCGCGCGTCAAGCTGCGGCAGTGGCAGCGCAGCGATACGCTGGCTCAGGAGCGCTGGCCACGCTACAATGAGCCCTTCAGCTCGCTCTGGAACTTGCCGCGCGCGATCAGCGTCGACGAGGTGACGGGCCATACCTGGAACGGCCAGCGCTATGCCTGGGCGATCGAGGACAGCCAGCGCCGTCTGATTGGCCGGATCTCGCTGCGCGAAGTGGACGAGCGCGAACCGAGCGCCCGGCTCGGCATCTCACTGGCCCAGCCCTACGTCGGCCAGGGGCTCGGCACCGAGGCGCTGCGCATCTTCCTCGATTACTACTTCGGCCCGCTCGGCTTCGCCCGCATGCGCCTGGACGTGGCGGCAGTCAACCAGCGCGCAGTGCGTTGCTACGAGCGGCTCGGCTTTCGCTACCTGGCAAGCGAGTGGCGCAGCGCGGGCCACGACCCGGCGCTCCGCCTGCTCGATGATCCGCCGTACCGCGACCTGCTGCCCTTCTTCCAGCGCGGCCGTTTCGACACCCAGGTTGAGTTCTACGAGATGGAGTTGACCCGTGCGGAGTGGCGGGGGCGGGCCGTGGGCGGTGGACCGGTCACCGGGCCATAAGTGCCGCTACCAGGTTCGGGCGAAGCATCGCGAATGGGCCCACCTCCGTACCGGGATGCAGATGGCAGGGCTCGTCATGCGTCAGTCAGCACAGGGATGACTGCGCGCCTTGCGGCAGGTCGCGCAGCGGCCATAGAGTTGCAGCAGGTGGCCCTCGATCGCAAAATCGGTCTGGGCAGCGAGGCGTGCAACGAGCTCGTCGAGTGCGCAGCCCGCAAAGGCGATCACGGTCCCGCAGGAGGTGCAGACCAGGTGGTGCACGTGGCCGGGCAAGCTGGTGACATAGCCCGCTTCGCCGGCACCGCCGTGGATGCGCGCCAGCCAGCCGGCGCTGTGCAGGTGCTCAAGCGTGCGATAGACGGTGGCGCGCCCGGGGCGCTCACCACCGTCACGAGACAGATCGTCGTAGAGTTGCTCGGCGCTGAAGGGGGCCCCGTAGCGGGCGATCGTCTGCAGGACACGCAGACGCGGCTCGGTGACTCGCAGGCCACCGACCCGCCAGGCGCCACGCACCGCCTGCATCCAGGCTTCGGGGTTGACCCGTGCAGGCGGTGTGGGGGCCTCGGGGGTGGTCATCGCGTGCTGGTGCAGCAACGACCCTACGCGCGCGTATGCGCGGGCGCTGCCGGCAGCAGGGCCAGGTGGCGGGCGCGCTTGATCGCCACCGAGAGGCGCCGCTGCATCTTGGCCGTCACACCGGTGCGGCGCCGGGGCAGGATCTTGCCCTGGGCCGTCACGTACTTCTGCAGGCGCTTGACGTCTTTGTAGTCGGGCTGGATACCCAGCTTGGTGAACTCGCACTCGCGGCGGCGGCCACGCATTCCCCCGCCCCGCACCATCCGGGACCGATTCATAAGCCTGTGCTCTCCTGAGCCTCAGCGCGAGCACACTCGCGCAACGAACACACTAATCGACAGTATACCATATCCTGGCTATCACCCGATGCGGATTGGCGGAGCGGCCAGGGCTCCTGCAACGATCCTGCTGGCAAACCCGGGTGCGCGGGCGTCCCGCCCGCATGCGGGACGTGTTCAGATTTACCGCAGAGGGTGCCGAGGCGCGCAGAGGAAGGGCTTTGTGAAGCCCTCTGCGCCCTCTGCGGTGAGCACGTGTTCTGTCGCCTCTCCCGGATCACAGCACCGGGCGGCGGGTGTGCCAGTCCGTGAGACGCTGGTAGGCGTCGCCCACCCGGAGCAGCGTGGCCTCCGCGAAGGGGCGCCCGATCAGCTGCAGGCCGACCGGCAGCCCCTCGCTGAAGCCGCACGGCACCACCAGGCTGGGCACGCCGGCCAGGTTGATCGGCAGCGTGCAGACGTCGCTCAGATACATGGCGATCGGATCGTCGAGCTTCTGCCCGACCTTGAAGGCGACCGTTGGCGAGGTCGGCGCGGCGATCACGTCTACCTGTGTGAAGGCCTGCTCGAAGTCGCGTTTGATCAGGGTGCGCACCTGCTGGGCGCGCTTGTAGTAGGCATCGTAGTAGCCAGCCGAGAGGGCATAGGTGCCAAGCATGATCCGCCGGCGCACCTCGGCGCCGAAGCGGCGCCCCCGTGTCAGCTCGATCTCGTCCCACATGCTTGCGCCGGCCTCACGGGGGCCGTAGCGCACGCCGTCGAAGCGGGCCAGGTTGGCGCTGGCCTCGGCCGGGGCGATGATGTAGTAGGTCGGCAGCGCATAGCGCGTATGGGGCAACGACACCTCCACCACCTCGGCGCCCTGCGCGCGCAGTACGGCGATCGCCTCGCGGGTAGCCTGTTCAACCCCTGGCTCCATGCCCTCAACGAAGTACTCGCCAGGCACACCGATGCGCAGGCCGCGCAGTTCGCCGCTGAGCGCGGCGCGATAATCGGGCACCGGCACGGGGGCGCTGGTGCCGTCGCGCGGATCCTGGCCGGCAATGACCTGCAGCATGATCGCCAGGTCCTCGGCCGTCCAGGCCAGCGGGCCGATCTGGTCGAGCGAGGAGCCGTAGGCAACCAGCCCGAAGCGGCTCACCCGGCCGTAGGTGGGCTTGAGCCCGCTGACTCCGCAGAGGGCCGCGGGCTGGCGGATCGAGCCGCCGGTGTCGGTACCCAGGCTGCCGGGCACCATCGAGGCCGCCACTGCCGCCGCGCTGCCGCCGCTGCTGCCCCCGGGCACCCGCTCCGGATCCCAGGGGTTGCGCGTGATCTGGTAGGCGCTGGTTTCGGTGCTCGAACCCATGGCAAACTCGTCGCAGTTGAGCTTGCCGAGGCTGATCGCGCCAGCCGCCTTGAGCCGGCTGACCACGGTCGCGTCGTAGGGTGGCACGAATGTCGCGAGAATGGCCGAGCCGCAGGTGGTGCGCACGCCATCGGTACAGATCACGTCTTTGATGGCCAGAGGCACGCCGTGCAGCGGGCCGGAATCGGCGCGGCGGCTGGCGTCGGCGGCGCGGGCGTCTGCGAGCGCCTGCTCAGCCGTCAGGGTGAGGAAGGCGCGCACGGTGGGCTCGACGGCGGCGATCCGTGCCAGCAGCGCCTCGGTCAATGCCAACGAGCTCAGTTCGCCGGCGGCGAGGGCGGCACTGGCCGCCGCGACAGTCAGGGTGGAGGGCTCAGGCATACAGTTTCTCGGGCAGGGCGGGCGCCCGCCCCCGGTTGTCAGCTGTCAGGATTGCGCCATGCGGGGCACGTGCAACCCGGGTTCCACTACCCCTATTATAGGCGATCCGCCGTGCGCCCGGTGCGGCGGAGGCCGGGTCTGCTGCACCGATCCTGCTCGCACCCCCCGGGACGTGGAGGCAGCGCTACCAAAGGCAAGAAACAGCGGCCCGCTGCAAAGCTACTGCTGGCAAACCCGGGTCCATGGGCCTCCGGCCCGCGCACCCGGCGTGGGAACAACGGCGTTTGCCAGCAGGATCGTTGCAGCCGCCCCGGGCTGAAGCGTACAATGGCAGCGCGTCCTCGCTGCATCACCCGATCACATGATCGTCAACCGTCAGGCTGGTTTCAACCTTGCCCAACCCCATGAAACAATCCCTGCTGCTCATCCTCACCCTGTTCACCCTGCTGGCCGGCGCTGCGCCGCTCACCCGCGCCCAGGCCGGCCCGATGCTGTTTCGCCCGGACCTGCCGGCGCCCATGCCGCCCGCCCTGCGCGCCAGCGCTGCCGCCGGCCTGGCGCAGAGCAGCCTGCGCTGCACGGCGGCCTTTGCCGATCCACCGGTGAGCCAGCCGCCCGCCTCCTCGCCCTGGCGGGTGTTCCGCCCCGGCTGGACGTTTACCACCGAGACGCCCTTCTCGCTGCCCCAGGCGCTCTACTTCGCTGCCGACAGCGACGGTGTGCCCGCGAGCGCCTCGGTGGGCCAGACGATCAGCCTCCCCGCGAACCTCGCCGAGCTCTACGGCTCGTTGCGCTACCGCTACGCGAGCGGCGCCACCGGCGCCGACGATCGGCTGCTGGTCGAGTTCTACGAGGTTGGCCGGCTCGACCCGGGCGGCCTGATCGCCCGGCTCGAACGCGACACCGCACCCGACGGCGATGGGGCCTGGCGGCGCTTCGAGTGGGAGTTGACCGACCCGGGCCAGATCGCGCGCCTGCGCGCCCTGGGCCGGGCCGATCTGCTCATCACCGCGCTGAATGCGCTCAACAGCGCTACCCCGCGGCTCTGGCTCGACGATCTCGAGGCCAGTGTCTGCGAGCCCGCGGCAAGCCTGAGCGGCCAGGTGCGCCAGGGTGACGCCCCGGCCGCCGGTGCGCCCCTGCTGCTCACTCGCAGTGATGCCGGCGGGACACGCCTGGTCGCTACCGCCAGTTCCGGCGCCGATGGTGCCTATCGCTTCAACGCGGTGCCCGCCCTGCCCGCAGCGAGCAGCTACCGCGTCTGGTTCCGAGCCAGTCTCGATGCGCCTGCCCTGGAGTGGGGCCGGCTGGGCTTCTGGGCCGGCCCCCAGCTCAGTCAGTTGGCCGAGGGCGCCGAGCTGCGCGAGCTGAACTTCGATGTGGCCAATGTGCAACTGGAGCGTCCCGCCCCCTTCGCCGACGTGGTCGCCACCAATGCCCAGCGCGCCCGCTTCAGCTGGAGCGGGCGCGCTGGCGCCGGGGAGCGCCATCAGTTCTGCCTCTACGACCCGGAGCGAGCCGACCCGGCCACGGGCCTGCCGGTCCAGCTCTGTGGTCCGTTGCTCGACCCCGGGCGCGAGCCGCTGGCCTTCAACCTGGCGCCGGGCAGCTTCGCCAGCGCCCCTGGCTTCCCCTTCGCCTATGGGCGCAGCTACCGCTGGTACGTCGTGGTCTATGACCGCGACCCGCGCACCGATCCCGACGCCCAGTACGGCTACAGCCTCTTCGAGCGGGCCGTTACCTTCCTCCCTGCCCCACTGGCAACCCCTGGCGCGCCACCCGCGCCCGAGCCCGGCGATCCGGCCCCCGGCGCACCCGGCGCCGACTGGAGCTTGCTGATCTACGTGGCTGCCGACAACACCCTGGGCGATCCCCGGCGCGCGCCAGGCAGCGCCCGCCCGGCGGGCCAGCTGGCGCGGCTGCCGGCCCTGGCCGCGCAGTATCCCAATCTGCGCGTGCTCAGCCTGGTGGACGACTATGGCCCCGCTGGGCTGCGTCTCTGCGCCTACCCGGCCAGTGGCGTCCCCGATTGCCGGCTGCGCCCCGAGGCCAGCAGCGCCGCCCCGACGACGCTGGCCCAGTTCATCGCCCTGGGACGCGAGCGCTACCCCGCCGCGCGCACTGCCCTGCTGATCGTCGCCCCGGGGCAGGCTGCGGGCCAGCTGGCCCTCGATGAGACGGACGCGGGGGGCGACGGCGGATCGGTGCTCAGCCTGGCCGAGTTGCAGGCTGCCTATGCCGGCGCCGGCCTGGGGGAAGCCCAGCAACTCGACCTGGTGATCTACCAGGCGCCGCTGCTGGGCAGCCTGGACGTCCTGCGGGCCACTGCGCCCTACGCCCGTTTCGCCGTGGCCGCGGCCGGCCCGCTCTGGCAGCTTGGTCCCTACGAGCGCTTGCTGCCCCTGCTCGGCGGGGCGGGTAGCGCCAACCCGGCTGCCGTCGCCGCCGGGGTTGTCGGTGCCTACGACGGCACGATCGCCAGCGTTGCCCCCGGGCTGGCCCGCAGTGTTGCCGCCTACGACCTCGCCCGGCTCGATGGACTGGCGCAGCGCAGCGATGAGCTGGCCAACGCCATCCGTAGCGCCATCACGGTCGACAGCGCGCGTACGCGGCCGCTGGTGGCGGCGGCCCGTGCGGCAGCCCAGGTCTACGATGCCTCGGGCAACGGGCGCCACGACCAGCTGGCGGCCGTGAGCGGCCCACCGATCGCGGCTGAGGAGGACGCCCTGGTCGACCTGGGCGACCTGGCGCTGCGCCTGCGCGATACCCCGGGCATCGATCCGGCACTCCAGGAGGCGGCGGCGGCCCTGGTGGGCCTGCTCGACGACCAGGCGGCCTCGCCGCTGCTGGCCAGCGTCCAGCGTTCGGGGCAGAGCAGCACGGGCGCGCCGCTGAGCCTGGAGCGCGCCCGTGGCCTGGCGGTGTTCTTCCCCGGCGGCGACCGGCTCGGCGGGCAGCCGTCCCTGACTGCCGCCTACCTCTATGGCGAAGAGGGAAACCTGCTGCGTAACGATGCCTGGGCGACGATGCTGCGCGCCGCCCTGCGCGAGACCCTCGGCACGGGGCCGGGCGGCATCAGCGAGGGGCCGGCTGGCACGCCACGCTTCCAGCCGCTGCCCGGGGGCATGCTCGTAACTGACCTGTGGCTGCCGTTGCTGCGCCGTTGAGGCCCGAGCGTCGCTGCGTGACCTCCGCGTAGCTCGGCAGCGTATAATAGACACAGCGTAGGCAATAGGAGCCAGTACGCCGTCCGAGCACACGTGGTGGGCTGGCTACTACCCCGTTCGTCCGAAGCATTGGCGCAGATCGTGCCTCGGCCCAACGAGCGCGGTCCAACAACGAAGCTCGGACGCCGTACAAGAAGGAAGCTGAGATGGCAATGAAATATCGCAGACCCGGCCAGACAACGCCAACCCGCTCGTTTCCACTTGTGCCACCCGATGAGGGTGGCGCTGTCGGGCGCTGGATGGGCTATCTGGCGATCCTGTGCGGCATCGTGCTGGCCATCGTCGCCTGGCTCGTGCCTGTCCTGATCGTACAGGTTACCAGTCTGCTGCTGCTCGCCGGGCTGCTCGGCGTCGTGGCGGTGATGAGTGTTCGCACCCTGCAGGCCGTCACTGCCCCGCGGGGTTTGCCGGTCTCCCTCTGGACGCTGCTGGCAGGCACGCTGGTGGTTGCCGCGGCCCTCGGCGCGGTGTTGGTGCTGACGGTGCGGTAGGACCAGTCCTGTTGAAGCTGGCACACCGCAACGCCAACAACATCCCCCCCTCTCCCAGCCTGGGAGAGGAGGGGAGGGGGGTGAGGGCACGCAGCCCATCAGGACGCTATCCGCCAACAACCCTCCACTTGAGAGGGAGGTTGGACGGGGGGCCGTGCCGCGCGCAGCGCCGTAGGTGCAACGTATTGGCGGTAGGCCATCGTTCTGGCCAGCCTTCTCGCCGCTGCGCGTCCTCCACGGCTCAGGCCAGTTCAGCCTCGGCGCTCAGGGCCGGCTTGCCGTCGGGCCCCTGCGCCTCCAGCGTGACTCGATCCCCCTCCGGCACGCCCACCAGGCGAAAGGGCGCCAGGTCGAACAGGGGCGCCTGGCCGCGAAAGCTGAAGCCCACGACCTGCCGTGGGCTGTTGTGGCGCACCAGTTCGAGCAACAGGATGGCCGTGAGCGGTCCGTGGACCACCAGGCCGGGGTAGCCCTCCTCACTCAGCGCATACGGCCGGTCGTAGTGGATGCGGTGGGCGTTGAAGGTGAGCGCCGAGAAGCGGAAGAGCAACCGGCTGTCCGGCACGATCGTCCGTGACCAGGCGCCCGCCGGTGGTGGCGGCAGTTCGACCACGGCAGGCGCCGGCACCGGCGGGCCCGGCTCACGGTAGACGATATCCTGCTCTTCTTCGATGCAGAGCACCTCGTTCTGGAAGAACTGGTAGCCGACTGTGACAAAGGCGAGCGCGCCGCTCCGCCCCGACTTGGTCGTCACATTGCGGATCACGCCCTCGCGCCGGGCCGGCAGGCCCAGCACAAGCGGCTGGTGCACGTGCAGCCGCGCCCCGGCGAACATGCGCCGCGGGTAGGGGATGGGCGGCATAAAGTCGCCCCGCTGCGGGTGACCGTCTGTGCCAAGGCGGGCCTGCGGCGCCCGGGGCAGAAAGTAGAACCAGTGCCAGAGCAGGGGCAGCGCCGCGCCAGGGCCCAGGGGCGTGGTTGTGTCGTCGAGCGTCGCGGCGGCCGCAAGCGCCGGGTTCACACACAACTCTTCGGCGACGTGCTCCGTGCGGCCGATCCACGCAGCAAAGCCAGCCGTAGGCTCGTCCATGAGCGTTCCCTCCTTTGTATGCAGCGACGAATCGTAGTATAACAAACTTTACAAAGTAGCTGCTCAATAATCCGGGGTAAGGCGGGAACGCCGCAGAGCGCGGTGAGTGCCGGCTGACGAACCTATCTAAATGGTTGGGTCGGCCCCATCCAAGCTGGGATGGCGAAGCCCT
>JACAEO010000120.1 GCA_013388805.1 Chloroflexota bacterium | reverse complement strand
TGGCAACGCCTGTGGCGGAATGACCGCCGCCCGATCTGCTGGGCGTTGGCCGACCTCGACGGCCCCAATTGGTCGGCGGAACACCGCCGCCAGCATGCCCCCGCTGGAACCACGATTGGGCGTCGGGTCGCAGAGAAGATACGGCAGTAGGATGCGCGAAATGCTTCTATCAGACATATGTTCTGTCCGCCCTTAAATCCACCTGAGAGGGGGGTGGGGGGTGAGGTTCCGACGCACCTGACGACGTTGACGTGGCCCTGTGTTGGCTACGCCCTGGTGGCGCTATCCCGAGTCGCGCTATACTGCCTGGGAAGCCGTGCGGCCCGGGTGGCTGCGGACATGCCCTCCCCCCCACCGGCCCGCCTGTTGTGAGGATACCCCATGCTGAACGATCTCCCCACCACTGCCGAGGTGACCCGCGACTGGTCGTGGGCGGAGTGGCAGCCGGCCTTTGCCGCGCTGCAGGCCGCTCCGCTCGATGACCCCCATGGCTGGCTGGCCGCCTGGACGCGGCTTGCCGACCTGTTCGGCGAAACCTACGCCCGGCTCTCGGTGGCGACCACCTGCGACACCACCGATGCCACGGCCGAGGCCCGCTTTCGCGCCTTCCTCACCGACGTCTATCCCCAGGCAATGGCCGCTGACCAGGTCCTGAAGCGCAAGCTGCTCGACGCTGGTATCGAGCCGGCGGGCTTCGCGGTGCCGTTGCGCAACATGCGCGCCGAGGCCGAGCTCTTCCGCGAGGCGAACCTGCCGCTGTTCAGCGAAGAGCGGCGCCTGGGCAATGAGTACAACAAGCTGATCGGCGCGCAGACGATCGCCTGGGCGGGCCGCGAGCTGACCATCGCCCAGACCGCGCCGCTGCTCGAGGAGCCCGATCGCACCGTGCGCGAGCAGGTCTGGCGCCAGGCGGCCGCTCGCCAGCTCGCCGACCGCGCGGCGATCAACCAGCTCTGGCGCCAGTTGCTGCAGCTGCGACGCCAGCTGGCCGCCAACGCCGGCCTGCCCGACTACCGGGCCTACGCCTGGCAGCTACGCCAGCGCTTCGACTACACCCCCGACGATTGCCTGCGTTTCCACGAGGCGATCGAGGCCGTCGCCGTGCCCGCCGCCCAGCGGGTCTACGCCCGGCGCGCCGCGCGCCTCGGCCTCGAACGGCTGCGCCCCTGGGACACCCACGCCCGTGCCGCGGACGAGGCGCCGCTGCGCCCCTTCCGCGACGGCGCCGAACTGGCCGCCCGCGGCGAGGCCGTGCTCACCCGTGTTGACCCGCAGCTCGGTGCCTACCTTGCCACCATGCGGCGCGAAAGCCTGCTCGACCTGGACAATCGCAAGGGCAAGGCCCCCGGCGGCTACTGCACCTATTTTGCCACCGCCCGGCGGCCATTCATCTTCATGAACGCCGTGAGTCTCCCCGGCGACGTGCGCACCCTGCTGCACGAGGCGGGTCACGCCTTCCACAACTTCGAGACCGCCCACCTGCCTTACCACCAGCAGCGGCATGCGCCGATCGAGTTCGCCGAGGTGGCCTCGATGGCCATGGAGTTGCTGGCAGCGCCCTACCTGCGCGCCGCCGATGGCGGCTACTATGACGAGGCCGGCTACGCCCGGGCGCGGATCGAGCACCTGGAGGGGATCCTCACCTTCTGGCCCTACATGGCCGTGGTGGATGGCTTTCAGCACTGGGCCTACACCAACCCGCACGCCGCCGACGACCCGGCAGCGTGTGATGCCGCCTGGGACCGGCTCTGGACGCGCTTCATGCCAGGGGTTGACTGGTCGGGGCTTACGGACGAGCGGGTCACCGGCTGGCACCGCAAGCAGCACATCTATCGCTACCCGTTCTACTACGTGGAGTACGGCCTCGCCCAGCTCGGCGCCGTCCAGGTCTGGCGCAACGCCCTGGCTGACCAGGCCGGTGCCGTCGCGGCCTACCGCCGTGGCCTGGCCCTTGGCGGTACGGTGACCCTGCCTGAGCTGTTTGCCGCGGCGGGTGCCCGTTTCGCCTTCGACCACACCACCCTGCAGGAGGCGGTCACGCTGATCGAAGCCACGATCGCGGAGATCGAGGGCGGCTGAGGTGAACATAGCCGTTAGCCGATAACCGATAGTTCGCCGCCGTTTTCCTCGCGGCGTTGTGCGCCACGCCGCTGATCGAGGGCCCCCTGGCGAGCCTGGGCGCGATCCTGCAGGCTGGCGGGCGCCCGGGGCGCGATCGAGGCAGTCGTCAGACCGGCAGGAGCCCGAGGTGCCTGGTTGCGATTGCAGATTGCAGATTTGCGATTGTCGATTGGGCGCGGCGCAGCTGGACACGGTCGAGGTCGCGCTGATGCCCGAACAGGTCGCCTGGAACTGCACTGGTGTCGATCAGGCGCTCGCTGCGCTCAGCGTGCCACGCCCTTGATCCGATGGCGTGCCCGCTGCCTCCAGGGGCTCAAGCCGGTAGTCGCCCCAGCGCAGCGTGAGCTGCAGCTCCTTTCCTTGTGAGCCCGCTGCGCGTTCAGCTCCAGCAGGCGCGCCAGCACCTCGTCGTTGCACAGCATCAGCATCGCGCTCTCGGCGGCGCGTGTCTCATACCAAATCCAGTTGGCAGTTCCGCATTGTCGTTGCCGTCATCGCTCATCGTGACGCCATGTGCGGCAATCTGCAATCCAAAATCTGCAATCGGAAATGGTATCAGTGCAGCGGGCCTACGTGCCACGCTGCACCCGGCAGATCGTGGCGAAGGCGCAGGCCGGCGGGCACTCGCGGCTGGGCTGCACGGGAAACACTCCGGCACGGCTGCCGGCCACGGCGGCGGCCAGCCGCTCGTGGAGCGCCGCCACGGCCTGCTCAAGCTCGTCCGCAGTGAGCGGCGGGCTGCGCCGCCCGCTGCCGATCATCAGGTAGGCGGCCTGCACCACCAGCTGGCCGGGGGCGGCCAGCCCCGCGGCAGCCAGGCTGTAGAGCGTGAGCTGCACGTCATAGCCCGCGAGCGTGTCGGCCAGGGGCCGGGGGCCGCTGCCGCTCTTGTAGTCGATCAGCGCCAGGCACCCCTGCTCGTCCTGGTCGACCCGGTCGATGCGCCCGATCACATGCACGACGCCGGCGGGGGTTGCGAGGCGCAGCGGCGGCAGGCCGCGCCCCATGCCGAAGCCGACCTCGACGCCGGCCGGGCGGAACCCCGTGCCAGCCGCGCCCTCGCGCAGCCAGCCGCGCACGGCCCGGGCGAGGACGGCGCGGATCTCCGCCTGCTCCCAGGCCCAGAAGGGGCCTGGCTCGAAGCCGTAGCGCTGCGGCGCGGCCGCCAGCACCTCGCTGGCGGCGGCGTCGAGCGCGGCGAGGATCGGCGCTGCGTTGGCGGCGTCGAAGGGCGCCGCGAGGCGGACCCAGCGTTCGCCGGCGTTGGCCAGGATGGCGTGATAGAGGCGGCCGCGCCCAACCTGCTCCAGTCCTTCCTGCGTGTCGCCACGGGGAGCGAGCCGCAGCACGTGGGCCGCAGCAAAGCGGTAGGGGCAGGTCGTGTAGTCGTTGATCTGGGTGGCGCTCCAGCGATGGTCTGGCCCGAAGCGGCGCTCCAGCGCCGCCAGCGCCGCCGGGTGGGCCACCAGGCCCGTGTAGGGGCCGTGGGGGGCGCGGCGTTCGCGCTGCCGCTCGATCGCGGCGGCGCGGCGCACGTGCCGCGCCAGTTCGGCGGGCGCGCCGG
>JACAEO010000192.1 GCA_013388805.1 Chloroflexota bacterium | reverse complement strand
GGCTGAGCCTCAGGGCGGAGCCTGAGGCTCAGCCCGACGGGGGCCGGGGGTGAGGGCCAACCAGCGCATCCCAACGCCATAACGCCCGTCGGCGCCCATGCGCTCTGTCCGCCCATAAACCGCTGGGGGAGGGTGTGCCACGGGCAGCGCCGTATGTGCAAGGTATTGGAACTAGCCCTCGTCGCTGCGGCCACGCTTGAGCGGGATGTCGGCCTTGAGGTAATCGTTGGCCTCGCCGCGCAGGATCGTCACCTCGATCTGCTCGGCATCGACGGCGGGCAGATAGCGCGCGAGCACCTCGGCCATTTCCAGCTTCATCTGCTCGAGGGCCTCGGGGGTGAGCTTATAGCGGTCATCGACCAGCACCATCATGAGGCGCTGCTTAGCCACCGAAGCGCTCCGGTCGCGTCGCCCCCCGAAGAGATTCTGAAAGAAACCCACGCCACGGTCCTTTCGTTACGAACGGCGGCGCCCGAACATGCCGAAGAAGCGCTCGAACACACCCTGATGCTCCTGGAGCAGCGGGAAGGGCACGTCCTCACCGCGCAGCCGGCGGGCAACATCGAAGAAAGCCCGGCCGGCCTGCGACTGCTGGTCGTACACCGCGGCCTCGCCACGGTTGGTCGAGGTGACGATGACCTCATCATCGGGGACGATCCCGATCAGGGTGATTGCGAGCAGTTCCAGCACATCCTCGACCGAGAGCATCTCGCCACGGTTGACCAGCCGTGGCTTGATCCGGTTGACCACCAGGCTGGGCGGGCCCTTCTCAGCGGCCTCCACCAGCCCGACGATACGGTCGGCGTCGCGCACCGCCGAGACCTCGGGGGTGGTCACGATGATCACTTCATCGGCGCCAGCGATCGCGTTGCGGAAGCCACCCTCGATCCCGGCGGGACTGTCGATCAGCACGAAGTCAAATTCGCCGCGCAGCTGACCGGTCAGATCGATCATCTGCTCACGGCTCACGGCGTCTTTGTCGCGGGTCTGAGCGGCGGGGAGCAGACAGAGCTCGGGCAGCCGTTTATCTTTGATCAGCGCCTGGCGCAGGCGGGCACGGCCCTCAACCACATCGACCAGGTCATAGACGATGCGGTTCTCTAATCCCATCACCACATCCAGGTTGCGCAGCCCGATATCCGCATCGATCACGACGACCCGGCTCCCCTGCATGGCCAGGGCGGTTCCGAGGTTGGCCGTGGTGGTCGTCTTGCCCACGCCGCCCTTGCCCGAGGTGATGGTGATGACACGCGCCATATCTTCTCCGTTGGGACGAAGTCCGTGCTAGCCCCTGGGGGGCACTGGTCTGCGGCGCCGGGCCTGGAGCGAATGCTTCGGCCCTTCTAGCGTTTGGAAGCCTCCCACGGCTCAACGACGATCTGTCCGCCCTCGATGCGTGCCACTTCCGGGGTATGGGGCCCACCCCGCGTCCCGGTCGCGATCTGGTCGGCGATGCGCAACTGGGTCGGGCGCAGTTCGATCGCACAGACCAGCGCCTCGGCGTTGCCAAGCGCCCCGGCGTGGACAAACCCGCGCATGCGGCCCCAGATCACGACACTGCCGCCAGCGATCACCTCGCCGCCGGGGTTGACATCGCCGATCAGGGTGATGTGGCTGCTGTGGCGCACCACCTGGCCGGAACGGACGGTGCGGATCAGCAGCAAGGCGTCACTCTCACTGGCCGGCCCGGCGGCGCTGCTGGCGGAGCCCTCAGGGTAGCGCGGCAGCGGCCGGGCCGTGATCCCCGCGGCGCGAGCGGCGTTGCGGCTCTCGCGGGCGCTGGCGGCCAGCGCATCAGCCGAGACGCCGTGCTGCTGCATGAGCCCCAGGATTGTCTCCAGCTGCTCGGCGCTCATGGCGCGGTCGCCGACGTCGATCGTCAGGCGGGCGCCATTGAAGAAGCCGCGGTTCTGGGTCAACTGGTGCTCGAGCTGGCTCAGCAGCGCCGTCCACTCAGCGGTATCGTCGAGCCGCATCCGCAGGCCATCACGCCCGCCTTTGATGCTGATCAGGTCGCTCATGCATTCGTGCCTGGTATGAACGCGAGTTGTCGAAGAATTATAGCATAGCGCGCGCCGGGCTGGCGCCGTTACGAAGGGCTGCAGATGGCGGGTACATTCTCGGGTGGCGACACCTGAAAGTAGGCCTGGAGCATCTGGGTGACGGCGGGAACGGCCATCGTCGAGGAGCCGTCATTCAGATCGCCCACGCCCTCTAGCAGCACGGCCACCACCACCTGGGGATCATCATAGGGGGCGAAGCCCACGAACCAGGCATGGCTCTGTCGCACCAGTCGCCCGTCGGGGTGCTGGATCAGTGGGCCGAATTCGGCCGTGCCGGTCTTGCCGGCGATCGGCAGGCCCGAGCACTCCTCGCGTGCCGCGATGTTCAGCCCGTCCGTGACCGACGCGCGCATGCCCTGGCGGATGGTCTGCAGGAAGGCCGGCTCAACCGGGGCGCGGCTGATGACCTGGGGGGCGATGCGTCGCACGACGGCGCCATTGCCATCGGTGATCGCGTCTACCAGGTGCGGGCGATAGATCACCCCGTCGCGGGCAATACCGCCCGCGGCGACCGCCAGCTGCAGCGGGGTCACGAGCACGTCACCCTGACCGATAGCGGTATTGTAGGTGTCGCCGGTGGTCCAGACCTCCCGTTTGGCCCGGGCTTTCCAGGTCCTGGTCGGCACCAGGCCAGGGGCCTCGCCGACGAGGTCGATGCCGGTGGCGCGCCCGAGGTGGAACCACTCCAGGCCCTCCACCAGGCCATCGATATCGAGGCCACGAACGCGCAGGGCCCTGGCGTCGAGGTTGGTGGCCTGGTCATTGCCGCCGGCCACTGACGCGAAGAAGACGTTCGAGGAGAGGCGGAGCGCATCGACGACGTTCAGCTCGCCATTGTCGCGGTTGCGCACCGAGTTGGGCAGCTCGAAGGGCGCGCCGTTACGCTCGATCAGCTTGAGGACGCCCGGGTCGCGCAGGCGGGTCTCGGGGGCGATCACGCCCTGTTGCAGCGCGGCTGCGCCAACGAACTGTTTGAGGGTCGAACCGGGGGGGTACTGGCCAGCGATCGCGCGGTTGGTGAGCGGCGCCTGGCGCAGCAATTCGGCCAGCGCCTGGGGGTCGCTCGGGCTAAGCAGGGCGGCCAGTTCGGCCTGTCGTTGCGGATCTACCCAGAGGTTATTGTCGTAGCCGGGCAGCGAGACCATGGCAAGCACGCGCCCATCGCGCGGGTCGAGCACCACGGCCGAGCCGGCGAAGATCGGGGCATAGTCGCGCTTGTAGGGCTCGCGCGCGCTCTGGCGGCGGCGTTCACCTTCGGCGATCCAGCGGCGCAGGATGCGCTCAACCTCGGTCTGGTAGGCGACATCGATCGTCAGCACCAGGTTATGGCCGTGCTCCACAGGCCGCGCGGTCTCGATCGGGCTCACCGGGCGCTGCAGCACGTCGACCAGCAGCGTCTCGACACCTGGCCGTCCACGCAACTCGGCCTCGTAGGCCGCCTCGAGCCCATCTTTGCCGATGCGATCATCAGGCTGGTAGGGGGGAAAGCCGATGCTTGGCGGGTCGATCTGTTTGGTGATGAGGCCACAGCGCCCGGCGTGACCGAGCACATCGACCAGCGCCGTGAGCCAGGAACTGGCCGGATTCTCGGCCACCAGCTCGCAGGCGCTGATGCGCCCGGTGTAGCCGAGCAGATGCGACAGCGAGGGCACGGCGGCACTGAGCGGGTAGGAGCGGCGGTAGTCCTCGACCACGTACACGCCGGGCAGGTAGTTGGCATTCTCGCTGATCGCCAGGGCCAGGTCGGCGCTGATATCCTCCTTGAGCACGACGTGCTGGTAGCCGCGCAGGTCCTGCCGGGCGATCAGGGTCTCGATGGGATTGCTGAGGCTGAGGACATCGCTGTAGTTCCTGGTCAGCTCGAGCGCGCGCAGGCTATCGGCGGGGGCGATGGTGACCGTTATGCTCGGCCCGGCCGTGAGCAGCGGGCTCTGGAGGGACTGCAGGGCGCGATCGAGGGCGGGCCGTGCGGCGAGAGCCGTGGTGGGCGAGAGGGTCAGCGTGCTGCTGAGCCCCGCCACCTGGCTGAGGCGCGCGAGCACGGCGGCCCGCCGCTCGGGCTCGGCGCTGCGCGACGGCAGGCGCCCGGGGATGACCGCCAGGTTGTAGATCGGCACACTCTCAGCGAGCAGCGTCGTGCCATCGGCGGCAAAGATCTCGCCGCGGCGCGGCGGCACGCTGAGATAGCGGCGCGTCGTTACATCAACGTCGGCGCCAAAGCGACGGCCGGTGCTGTCCACCACCTGGATCTGGTAGAGCCGTCCGACGAGGACGGCCACCACCAGCAGCAGCAGGACGCGCAGCACGATCAGGCGCGGCATAGGCGATAGCTCATAGGACTACAGTTGTACGTTGTCTTGCCTGGTAGGCTGGAGCTGGTTGTCACCCCGAGCCCTTCGGCTCCGCGGCTCCCGAGCTTGTCGAGGGGCAGGGTACACGCAGCGAGGGGTCTTGCGGCGCATGGGCACCGCTAGATTCCTCACTCCGCCTGCGGCTCCGTTCGGAATGACATGAACCATATGGTTCTGAGGAGCGCAGCGAGGAGTCTTCCCTCCTCGTGGCTGGAAGCCCCCTCGCTACGCTCGGGGTGACAACCAGCTCCAGCCTACCAGGCAAGACAACGTACAACTGTAGTCCTATGAGCTATCGCCTATGCCGCGCCTGATCGTGCTGCGCGTCCTGCTGC
>JACAEO010000080.1 GCA_013388805.1 Chloroflexota bacterium | reverse complement strand
CTCCGCCCCTTTGGAAACCCCAAAGCCCACGCCCGTACCGACCGATCGCGGCCGTGCTGCATGCCTCAGGCCGCGCAGCGGTGGACCACCTGCCGGCCCCAACGCCGGTGGCCGGGCGTCTGCCGGCTCCATCGACACGCCGGCGCCGGGGGCGGCGCGCCCCGCCAGCTGTGGCGGGGCAGACCCACGCGCCCCGCCCCGCCGGCAGTGCGTGCATTGCACCCCACGATGCTGCACCCCCACGCGATGCGAGGGCCACGTCAACGTCGTCCGCCCGGCGACTGAAGCCCGCCTGCGCGGGCGCGACAGTCCACGCAGGTGGCCTTCGCACCAGGAGCCGGGGTGTTGACGCCCACGGCGCGGACGATCAACCGGACGTTGACGTAGCCCTATGCACGCGATGCCTTCGTTGACCACACCTTGACATTTATGCTATACTATGCCCAGATCTTGGACACAAACGTGAATATCCTCTCCAGGATGCGCCGGCGAATCAGCCTGGCATGTCGGCCGTCACTCCCCGCACCGTGTTCCTGTTGTGCAGCCTCCGTCGGACCGACGTTGCAGCCGGATGTGTCGTGCGCGTGAAGTCCGGCCTCGGCGCTTCTCTGGTAACCTCTTCCACACCGTACCACGGGGCAACTGCCCCACGGCATAGGCTTTCGATACACGCTCATATGCCGCGTAGCTGCGCCCGAGGCAGCCGAATTCCCCGCTGTGCCTCGTTCGGCATCTAAGCGACCGCGCTCCCACCACATTTGCAATGTCACCAACCCCTAAGGAGAGTACCGTGGTGAACGTCGCCGAATTAGAGTCGAAGACTCTCAGCGACCTGCGCGAGATGGCGCGCAAACTCGATATTTCTGGCTACAGTGGGCTCAAAAAGCAGGATCTGATCTTCAAGCTGCTGCAGGTCCAGTCTGAAGAGCAGGGCAATACGTTCAGCGACGGTATCCTCGATATTGTTTCCGATGGGTTTGGTTTCCTCCGTGGCGAGCGCATGCTGCCTGGCTCCGACGATGTCTATGTCTCGCAGTCGCAGATCCGCCGCTTCGGTCTGCGCACCGGTGACCGGATCTGGGGCCAGATCCGCCCGCCGAAGGAGAGTGAGCGCTTCTTCTCGCTGCTGCGCGTCGAACTGATCAATGGGGTTGACCCCGAGACGGCGCGCAAGCGCCCCTCGTTCGACCAGTTGACGCCGATCTTTCCGAATGAGCAGATCAAGCTGGAGACGGAGCCGAACCTGCTCCATACCCGCCTGGTCGACCTGATCGCTCCGATCGGGCGCGGGCAGCGCGGGCTGATTGTCTCGCCGCCCAAGGCCGGGAAGACGATGCTGCTCAAGGCGATCGCCAATGGCATCTCCACCAACCATCCTGAGTGTCAGCTGATGGTGTTGCTGATCGGTGAGCGCCCCGAAGAGGTCACCGATATGCGTCGTTCGGTGAAGGGTGATGTGATCGCCTCGACCTTCGATGAGCCGGTCGAGGACCACACCAAGGTCTCCGAGATGACGCTGGAGCGGGCCAAGCGCCTGGTGGAGGGCGGCCAGGATGTGGTCATCCTGATGGACTCGATCACCCGCCTGGCCCGGGCCTACAACCTCGATATGCCGCCTAGCGGGCGCACGCTCTCCGGCGGTATCGACCCGGTCGCGCTCTATCCGCCCAAACGCTTCTTCGGCGCCGCGCGCAATATCGAGGGCGGCGGCTCGCTCACGATCATTGCGACCTGCCTGGTTGATACTGGCTCACGGATGGATGACGTGATCTACGAGGAGTTCAAGGGTACCGGCAATATGGAGCTGCACCTCGACCGTAAGCTGGCCGAGAAGCGCATCTTCCCCGCAGTCGATATCCAGCGCTCCAGCACGCGCCGCGAAGAATTGCTGCTCTCCCCCGAGGCCCTGCGTCAGGTCTGGACGTTGCGGCGGATGGTGAGTATGCTCGGCGATAATGAGGGTACCGAGTTGATGCTCACGCGCATGGCCAAGACCAGGACCAACGCCGAGTTCCTGGCAACGCTGAGCAAGGGTAGCTAGAGCGATTGCAGATTTGCGATTGTAGATTGAGCACGGCGCATCTGGACACGGTCGAGGTCGCGCTGATGCCCGAACAGGTCGCCTGGAACTGCGTTAGAGCGCCGGTAACGTATGCCGGCGGCAGGGGTTGTGGGGGCCGCAGGTGTCCAACAAGTTGGGCTCGGGGAGCACGCTCCCCGAGCCCGCGGCGTTCGTCCGCCCCACAAGCCGCTTACACGAGATTGATCAGCTCGTTGGCGGTGCGGCGCATATCGAGGAAGACGAGGCCGAGCTTGGCCCGACTCTGGGCGAGCGCGGTCAGCACCGCTTCTTCGCCGATCGCCATGAGGATGACGTAGCCGTCCTCGCCACGGACGAAGACCTGGTCGAGCTGGCCGCGGCGCAGCTCATTGGCGATGCGCTCGCCGAGTGAGAGCATCGCGGCGCTCATGGCGGAGACCCGATCTTCCTCCACGTCAGCGGGCAGCGCCGAAGCCATGATGAGGCCATCAACACTCACAACGGCTGAAGCCTCGATGTCTGGCGTATTCATGGACAGGGCTTTCAGATGCCGCACCATCTCTTCGGTTCTGCTTGCCATGCGTATCCTCCTTGGGCCGTCAGCCTGTTGTGGGGCAGAGGCAAGAGCGCGCCGGGCATTACCAGCGGGGGGCAGGACTGCAACGCGACGGCCTTCCGCGCCTATTTTACTACATCTCTGTACCAGCGGCAACTAGTTTACTTCGTGCTGATGAGCTAGAGCCTTGCCAGTTCAGCCGGAAGTGTAATGATTAGTCGCCACTGGTAGTATAGCATCACGCTGTTACCGGCAGGACGATCCGCCGGGGCACGGTGCGCCTTGCGCCGCCTACTCGAGCCGGGCGCGGAGGATCGCGTCGGCGTTCTCCACGGCCTGGGCCGGGGTCGCCAGGCGGCGCAGGGCACTGCTGTGCATATCGCTGAGCACCGGCCAGACGATGTCGCTGGCTGCGCGGGAGTTGGGCATCGGTAGCCCGGCCTGGGCCTGGGCGCGGAAGACCTCGGCGGCTGCGCGCAGCTCGGCGCTGACGGCGGGGTCGTCGGCGGCCAGGTCGAGGCTGAGCAGCACGGGCTGGCGCCCAGCGCGCAGAAATTCCCGCTGGACGGGCTCGCTCAGCAGGTGGCGGGCGAAGGCGCTTGCCGCGGCTCGCTCGGGGCCATCGCCCAGGCGGGCATTCAGCACCAGCGTATCGCTCTGGACATACGGTTGGGGTGCGCGGTTGGGGCTGGCGAGCCGCGGCAGCGGCGCAACGCCTAGCTTGCCGGGCCAGAGCGCGCCATAGCTGCTCAGCGCGTGGGCCCAGTCGATGGTCATCAGCGCCTGCTGGGTTTGCAATGCATTATCGACGGTGATGCCGTCCATACTCGCCAGCAGGCCGGCGTCTTCGCGCAGGGCCAGCAGCCAGTTCAGCCAGGCCTCGGTGCCAGCCCGGCCATCGAGCCCCAGCACAACCGCGCCTGTCTCGTCGAAGACCCGCCCACCAAAGGCGTAGAGGTAGCCGATCGTGCGGTCGAGGCTCAGGTTGTAGGCCAGGCCCCAGACCGGCGGCGTGCTGCGGGTATCGGTGAGCCCGCGGGCGACGCGCAGCAGGGCGTCGCTGTCAGTGGGGGGCGCCGCCGAAAAGTTGGCCCGGTTGTAGTAGAGGGCCAGTGTGTCGAAGGTCAGCGGCAGGCCGTAGAGGACCGCTCCGTCGCGACCGCGTACCTGGGCCGCGCCGACGGCCGCCGGCAGCAGGCGGTCGACCTCGCTGGCCGCGATCAGGCCGTCGATCGGCAGCAGCGCGCCCTCCTCGGCCAGGCTGCCCAGGGTATGGCTGGGCACGATCGCCATGTGCGGGCCGCCGCCCTCGGCCACGGCGCTTGCTAGATCGTCGCGCAGGCTGGCTATCTGGCGCGATTGGAGCAGGACCTGAATGCCCGGGTTGGTACGATTGAAGCGTTCGACCGCCATCGCCAGCGCGCGATCCTCCGGGCGCGGCCAGGCGTGCCACAGCACCAGGAGCGTGCGTGAGCCAGCGGGGGCCGGGGGCGGGGTCGGCGCAGGACCGGCGCTCTGCGTGCTACAGGCCACCAGGGAGAGAAGCGCCAGGCCCAGGACCAGAATCCGTCGCACCTGCTGAGCTACGGTCACGGGGCGCTCCTTCCTGCAGGACCGCCGGGATTATAGCATGGCGCGATGCGCCGCGGCAAGGCGCCCAACGTCGCTCACAGGGCTCGCGCAACGCCCGCCTCCGGCAGGAGGGGCGGGGCTTCTCTCAGGGGTAGGGTTTTTGAGCGTTGCGCCCCCAGGCCCCGCATACCCCACCCCCCTCCCCCTTCCCCTGCCAGCGGAGGGGGGTGAGGGCAAGCAGCGCATCAGGACGCTATCCGCAAAAAACCCTACGCCCTGAGAGGGGCGGGGCTTGCCCATACGCATCAAGTTACGGGCGGCGGCCGTGCCGCTCACCCACACGGAAGGATGAAAGCTTTGTTGTGTTGGCCTATCGCGTGGCAGCCGCCGCCCTGCCAGGGGCGTATCTTGATGCGTATGGGCGGGGCTTGCCCCAAAGACGTTGCGCAGCAGGATGAGCCTAGCCGCGGCGCCTGATCCAGCGCCACATGGCGCGAATGCGCCCATCGACGCTGAGCAGCAGGAGCCCCACGACGAGCAGCGGCAGGGCCGGCCAGAGGGCAGTGAGGGCGATGCCGTGGCGAAAGCCTGGCAGGTTCGCGACCAGCCAGATGCAGAGCGAGCCGGCGTAGCCGGCCCACCCGGCGCGGATGCCGACCAGCAGCCCGAGGGTAAGCAGGGCCAGGGGCAGTCCGGCGGGGTGCTCGGGGATGGTGCCGCCAAGCAGGGGCAGGGCCAGCAGCAAGACGCCGCCTGCGACCAGCAGGATGGCGATCCGCCGCCGCCAGCCAGTGGGCTGCTCGAAGCTGGTCGCACTGGCCTGCACTCGCCGGGGCGGCGGGGCGACCAGGGCGTCCAGGTCGGCGGGGAAGGGGAACTCGTCCGCTGCCCGCTGGGTGGCCAGGGTTAGCCCGGCGCTGGCCGCCTCGACCAGCGCTGGTGTTGCCGCCAGGTCCGCCGGCAGGGCCGCCAGGTCCGCCGGGGCCGGCGGCAGGGTGGCAGCAGGCCCGGGCGGCACGGGGACGCGCGCGGTGGTCAGGGCGACGCAGAGCAGTGCGAAGACCCGCCGGCCCCGCCGTTCGTCGACCAGCAGCGCATCGCGCAGTGGCATCACGCCGAGGGCCCGCTGGCCCCAGGCGCGCAGATGCGCCTCCAGTTCCTGGGCATGCTGGGCGCTCAGCCGCGCCCCGAAGCGCCCGGCCCGCAGTTCCTGCAGGAGGTGCTGCGCCGTCCAGTCGCGCACGATCGCGTAGGCAGCCTCCCGATCGTAGGCAGCGATGCTGATTGCGGGCGCCGATGGTCGATCGGGCGCCGTGCCGGCCCCGTACGCCTCCTGGGCAATCGCTGGCTCATCACCCATAACACATGACTCGTTGGTGTTATACCAGGTGGAATTGACAATCCCGCATTGTCCCGCTCAGCTCCACCGCTCTCCAGCTCCACACAGGGCTTTGTCGAGCTGGAGAGCGGTGGAGCTGTGGAGCTGAGCCACTGCGATGCCATCAAGCAGGATCGGCATTATGCGGTGGCCGCCCGCCAGGCAGCCAGCAGCGCGGGCAGGTCGGCGTAGATCGCGGTGGGCCGCGTCGGGCCCGCCTCGGCTTCGGCCCGTGTGCTGACCCCGGTGAGCACCAGGACACTGGGCATGCCCGCCGCCGTCGCACCGGCAATGTCAGTATCGAGGCGATCGCCGACGACCAGCACCGCGGCGGGTGGCGTGGCGAGCAACTCGGCGGCGACCTGGAACATGGTCGGCGCCGGCTTGCCGATCACCAGCGGCTGGCTGTCGGTGGCGGCCACCAGGGCGGCCATAATCGCCCCGGCGCCGGGGATCAGCCCCTCCTCGGCGGGAAAGGTCCGGTCGGGGTTGGTCGCGACGTAGCGGGCGCCAGCGCGGATGAGCAGCGTGGCCGTGCGCAGCGTCGCGTAGGTCAGGGCGAAATCGGCACCCTGGACGACCAGTTCGGGCGCCGTGTCATCTTCGACGAAGTAGCCATCGTGCAGCAGGGCTTCGCGCAGGCCGGCCATGCCGACGATGTAGACGCGTGTGCCGCGCGGGTAGCTGGCGCGCAGGGCGCGGCTCGTTGCGATAGCGGAGGTGAGCACCCGCTCCGCGGGCATGCTGATGCCCATCGCGGCCAGTTTGGCCTCATACTGGGCCGGGGTCAGCGAGGCGTTGTTGGTGATACAGGCGTAGCTGATGCGGCGCTCAGCGAGGAAGGCGAGCAACTCCGGTACGCCGGCGAGCATCTGCTTGCCGCGGTAGAGCACGCCATCCATATCGAAGAGCACGGCTTGAATGGTCGGGAAGCTGATCATCGTCCATCACAACGGCCGGGCTCACATCCGCTCTGGCGCGGCGATACCGAGTAAGCCAAGGCCATTCTTGAGCGCCCGGGCGGTGGCGGCCACCAGAGCCAGCCGCGCGGCGCGCAGGGCGGGCGGGTCGGCCTTGAGCACCGGGCACTGCTCGAAGAACACGCCGAACTCGCGGGCGGTGGTGTAGCACCACTCGGCGATCACAAAGGGCGCGTAGCGATCACCGGCCTCGCGAACCGCCTCCGGCAGGCGGGCAAGATGTTTGAGTAGCCGCGTCTCCGAGGGGTGCGTGAGCAGCAGCAGGCTGGCGGCCTCCGGCCCGACGCCGCCGTCCTCGCTGGCGCGCCGCAGGATGGAGCAGCAGCGGGCGTGGGAGTACTGCAGATAGGTGGCGCTGTTGCCCTCGGTCGCCAGCATGCGCTCCCAGTCCAGGCTGATGTTGCGCCGCGGGTCCTGGTACAGGTCGTTGTAGATCACCGCGCCTACACCCACCGCCTCGGCCACCGCCGCCTTCTCAGCCTCGGCCAGTTCCGGGTTCTTCTGCTCGACCACGGCGCGGGCGCGCGCCACCGCCTCGTCGAGCAGGCTCTCCAGGTAGACCATGTTGCCCTTGCGCGTGGAGAGCGGCTGGCCGTCGGGGGTGGTGACGATGCCAAAGGGGATGTGTACCAGCTCGACGTCGCGGGCGTAGCCCATGGCGCGAACGATAGCGAAGAGCTGGCGGAAGTGCAACTCCTGGCGCCCGTCCACCACGTAGATGATCTTCGCCGGGTCGAACGCACGCAGCCGGAACTTGACCGTCGCGATGTCGCGGGTCATGTAGACGGTGCCACCATCGTTGCGCTGAATGATGAAGCGGGGCAGCTTGTCGAGCTCGGCGACCACCGAGCCGTCCACGTCGCGGTATGCTGCCTCGGAGTGGAGGGCTTCGGCGATCACCTCGGGCAGCATCGCTTCGTAGAAGCTCTCGCCATAGGCGTGGTCAAAGACGATCCCCAGCCGGTCGTAGTTGCGCTGCGCCGCCGCCAGCGTCAGGTCGACGCACCACTGCCAGATCGCGCGGGCCTGGGGGTCGCCCTGCTCGAGGGCCAGCGACCAGCGGCGGGCCTCGGCCTCCAGGTCGGGGTCGAACACGGGCAGTGGCTGGCCCGTGACGATGGCCTGCTCTTTCTGTTCGGTCTGGGCTTGTAACTCGTGGTTATAGCGGGCGTAGAGCTGTTCGAGTTGCGCCATGGCCGCCTCGCCCTCAGCGGCGGGCCGGCCATAGCGCTGGATGGCGGCGATCACGGTGCCGAACTGGGTGCCCCAGTCTCCCAGGTGGTTGTCGCCGATCACCTGGTAGCCGAGCGCGCGGAAGATGTTGACCAGGGTCTGGCCGATGATCGTCGAGCGGATGTGGCCAACGTGCATCCGCCGGGCGATATTGGGCGCCGAGTAATCGACGACCACGCGGCGGCCCTGGCCGTCGGCGTGGTGGCCATAGGCGGCGCCGCGGGCCTGGATCTCGCTGACCACCGTGCTGGCCAGCCGCTGCGGGTGCATGCTGAAGTTCAGGAAGGGGCCGCTGGCCTCCACTGCGCCGATCAGCGTCGTCTCGTTACGTGGGATGGCGGCGGCCAGGTCGGCGGCCAGCTGGGGGGGCGGCAGGCCAAGGGCCTTCGCGGCGCGAAAGGTGGGAAAGGCCAGGTCAGCCGGGATGTTGGCTTTCGGGGTGGTCAGTTCGATCAATGCTGCGGGCACACGGCCGGTCGCGGCGATCGCCTGCCGCACCTCGTCGGTAAAACGGGTGAGGGCGTAGTCCATGCTGCTCTCCAGGGGCCGCGCGATGGCGCGGCAGTTGCCATCTGGCGCAGTATACGGCCCCTCTGGCCCGCGCGCAAATTGCGGGTCGCGCGTACGTGTTCACACTCGGGGTACCACACGCGCCTGGGAGCGAGGGCGTCCCGCCCTCGTTGCGTCTATGCGGGTGAGATGCCCGCGCTCCCGGGGGACATAGGAATACGTACGGTCGTGCTGCACGGCGTGGCGCTGTGGCGCTGACGAGCGGATGGTCAGGCGGCTCTGCAACCTTGTCTTAATCTTTGGCGATTGTGGGCGCCCCCGGCCGCGTGCTACTATGCCAGGGTGGGGGCCGTGAGGCCCCTTCGTTGCCGTTCTACCCCACGGCCAGTATGCGCTTCCGCACCAGCATCCAACAGAAGATCCTGTTCCTGCTGCTCGGGCTCGCCCTGCCGCCGCTGCTGCTCGTTGGCTGGCTGGGCCTTGCCGGGCTCGCCGCCGCCCGCGATACCGCTGTGCGTGAGGGTACCAGCGCGCTGCAGCAGAGCGCCGAGCAGGCCTTGCTGCAGCGCGCCCAGGATAAGGCCCGGCTCTACGATCTGGCGCTGGCCAGCATCCAGCAGCAGGTCCGGAGCGTGGGCGCGTACGCCGCCGTTCGCTACCGCAGTGGCGCCAACCAGCCTACTGCCGACCGGGTCTGGGTGCCGCCGGCGCCCAACGCTGAGCGGCTCGCCGCCAATGCGGCGGGGGTGGCGTTCGTCCAGCAGCTGATCCCGGTGCTCCGCGCAACCGTCGCCGCCAATCCGCTGGTCAATATCGGCTACATCGCGCTGGCCGAGGGCGGCGTGATTGCCTTCGACGATGATGCCGTGATCGATGCGCTGCTCGCCATCCAGCCCTTCGACCCGCGAACGCGGCCCTGGTACCGCGCGGCCGAGGCGGCGGGGCGCCCGGTGTGGACCGATACCTACGTTGATGCCAATACCGGGCTGCTCGCCACCACCGCCGCCGCCCCGATCTACGACGAGCAGGGCCGGCTGATCGGCGTGGTTGCCTTCGACCTGCTGCTGAAGACGATCCAGGAGGATCTGCTCGCGCTCGATCTTGGCCCCGGCGGTTACGCCTTCCTGGTCAATGAGCGGGGCGACGTGATTGTGCACCCGGAGATGGAGGCGCGCAATGTTCGCTGGGACCAGCCATTCCGCGCCGAGAATCTGCTCGCGGCGCCCAGCCCGCAGCTGCGGGCCGCGGTGGCCGCGATGACCAGCCGCCGGGCTGGCCTGGCGCGTATCGAGGACAACGGTGCGCCGGTCTACCTCGCCTATGCCCCGATCAGCACACCCGGCTGGAGTGTGGCACTGGTCGTCCCCGCCGCCGACATCGTGCAGCCTGCCCTCGCCACCGGCCAGCGGATCGGCGAGAGCCAGGAGCAACTCCAGCGCCAGCTGATCGTCCTGCTCGGCGTGATGGTGGCGGCGACCAGCATGCTCGGCTTCCTGCTGGCCCACTCCTTCTCGCGACGCATCCGTGGCGTGCAGGCCGGGGTGCAGGCGCTGACCGGCGGCCAGCTGGGGCAGCTCCTGCCGGCCGCGGGCAGCGACGAGATCGGTCAGCTGGTTGATGCCTTCAATGTGATGAGCGATGCGCTGCGCGAAAAGGTGCGCGAACTCGAACAGCACGCCGAGCACCTCGCTACGCTCAATGCCGTCTCCAATGACTTGAAGGGTATGCTCAACCTCCCGCAGCTGTTGCGGGCCATCCCCGCGCTAGTCGTCACGCGCTTTGACTTTGACCAGGCCGTCCTCTACCTGGTGGAGGGGCGCAAGCTGCGCGCGGTTGCGGCCGCGGGCGGGCCTGGCGACGAGGAGCAGGCCGCCCGCCTGCTGGCGCTGGCCACCCGCCACCCGCCTGGCCTCGATGACCAGAGTGTCACGGCCGACGTGGTGCGCAGTGGCAAGGCGATCATCGGAGCCGCTCCCCCGGAGCAGCCGGGCGCCGAGCCGCCCACCCGGGCCGTGGCAGGCCAGCCCTACGTGCAGGTGCCAATCTGCGGGCGCCAGGGCCGGGTAATTGGCCTGCTCGCGGCCGATTGCCGGCGCAGTGGGCGGCCCATCGACGTTCAGGATGCCAGCCGGCTGCTCATGTTCGCCAGCATGGTCGGGCTCAGCATCCAGAACGTGCAGCTCTACCGCGACCTGGAGCGCCAGGTGGCCGAGCGCACCGAGGCGCTGCGCGCCGCCCTCGCCCGCGTTCAGCTTGCCGACCGGCGCAAGCGCGACTTTCTGGCCAGCATCAGCCACGAGCTGCGTACGCCACTCAATGCGATCATCGGCTTCAGCAATGTGCTGCTCGACGACCTGGATGGACCGTTGACGGCCATGCAGCGCGAGGACGTACGCAGCATCAACCGCAACGGCCGCTTCCTGCTGCACCTGATCAACGAATTGCTCGACCTGGCCAGGATCGAGGCCGGCCATCTGCGCCTGGAGCTTGCCCCGCTGGATCTGGGCCAGTTGATCGCCGAAACAATGGACACGGTGCAGGGCATTGTGCGGTCCCGCGACATCCTCATGCGCCACACCCTGTCGCCCGACCTGCCGCTGGTCCACGCCGATGCCGACCGGGTGCGCCAGGTGCTGCTCAATCTGCTCTCCAACGCTGTGAAGTTCACCGAGCGTGGCACGATCACCGTCAGCGCCAGCCCGGTCGATGAGCTGAATGCGCAGGGCCAGATCGGCCAGTTCGTGGCGGTGCGGGTGGCCGATACGGGGATCGGCATCCCGCACGAGTTGCAGGGCCAGGTGTTTGAGGAGTTTGTGCAACTGCACGACAGCCAGGGGCGCGGGCGCGGGACCGGTCTCGGCCTGTCGATCGCGCGCAGGCTGGTGGAGGCCCAGCAGGGCCGCATCTGGTTCGAGAGCGCGCCGGGGCGGGGCAGCGTGTTCAGCTTCACCCTGCCTGTCGCCGGACGGGCGCCGGCGTGCGGCGGGGCGAACGGGGCGCCCGGTGAGCCGCTGGCCACGATTATTGACGGCCGGGTCATCGGCGGCGCGCAGTGACGTTGCACAGTGGTCGGAGGCCAGCAGTGGGATGCGAAGCGCAGCCGAAGATCCTCTACGTCGAGGACAATCGCGACAACCAGCGGCTGGTGCAGCGCGTGCTCGGCGCCCGCGGCTACCACGTGCTGGTCGCCGAGGACGGCGCCACGGGCGTTGCGCTGGCCCAGGAGCTGCGACCGGCCCTGGTGCTTGTCGATCTCGGTATCCCCGGCCTCGACGGCTACGAGATGGCGACGCGCCTGCGGGGGCTCAAACACCTCGATGGTGTGCCGATCGTGGCCCTGACGGCCGACTCAACGCCCGGCGCCCGCGAGCGGGCGCTGGTGGCCGGCTGCGACGGCTACCTGCTCAAGCCGATCGATACGCGGCTGCTGCCGCAGCAGGTGGCCGAGTTCATCGGGGGCAAACGCGAGCAGCTCGCCGCCCACACCGACACGACCGACCTGCTGCGCGCCTACAACCAGAAGCTGGTGGAGCGGCTGGAGCAACGGGTGCGCGAGCTGACGCGGGCCAATGCTGAGGTGCAAGAGCTTGACCGGCTCAAGGGCCAGTTTCTCGCCACACTCTCGCACGAGCTGCGCACCCCCCTCACCGCGCTGATGGGCTACCTGGAGCTGTTCGGGCGTGGCATGCTCGGCGAGCTCACGCCGCCGCAGCGCGAGGCGATCGCCGTGATGCGGCGCAGCGGCGAGTTGCTGGCCCGCCAGCTCAACAACCTGCTCTACTTCCAGGAGTTGCGTGGGCGCAGCTTCACCCCACGCCTGGTCCGGCCGCTGGAGTTGCTGCAGCCCCTGCTCGTAGGGATCGAGGAACGGGCCCGCCAGGCCGGGATCAGCTTCGAACTGGTGTGCGCCGGGGCGGCGCCGATTGCGCTCGACCCGATCGGCTTCGAGCAACTGGTGCACAGCCTGCTCGATAACAGCCTCAAGTTTACGCCCGCGGGCGGGCGGGTGCGACTGGCACTGCGTGATGAGCCGGCGCGGCTGATCCTGCGGGTCGAGGATAGCGGCAGCGGCATCGCCAGCGAGTTCCTCGAGAAGATCTGGCTGCCCTTCTACCGGGTGGAGCCGACCGCTAGCCAGCCGGGGGCCGGCCTGGGCCTGGCGATCGTGCGGCACGTCGTCGAGGGCCACGGCGGCCATGTCAGCGTACGCAGCGTGCCGGGCCGCGGCAGTGCCTTCACGGTGGTGCTGCCGCGCAACCCGGCGCCGGAGGGCTAACCGGGGCCGGCCCCGGGCCTCAGTCGCCCCCGGCGACGTCGAGGGCGTGACGCAGCAGGTCTGCGCGCTGCACAACCGCCAGCGCCGCCTCGTGGGTGGCGGCGAGCACCACCGGCGGGGCCACGCCCGCCTCGAGCGCCTCCTGCCAGCGCGCGGCGCACAGGCACCAGCGGTCGCCTGGCTGCAGGCCCGGGAAGCCGTACTCCGGTCGCGGTGTGCTCAGGTCGTTGCCCCGTGAGCGGCTGAAGGCCAGGAACTCCGCCGTTACCCGGGCGCAGACGACGTGGACACCCACATCGTCCGGGCCGGTGTCGCAGCAGCCGGTGCGGTAGAAGCCGGTCAGCGGCTGGACGCTGCATGTCGCCAGCGGTCCGCCCAGCACGTTCCTGGCCGCCGAGTCCGGATGCCTGCCGTTGGTCGTGAGCCGTCCGTTGGTGGTCATTGATCTCCTCTTCTACTGTCTGGCACCCTGCGTACCAGGCGATGTGCAACTGCTGGTAAGCCCCGTTGTTCCCACGCCGGATGTGCAGGTGGGACGGCCGCATGCGGGCCGTCCCTGTCACCCCAGGGCTACGTCAACGTCCGGTTGATCGTCCGCGCCCCGGCTCAGGCTGCCGGGGGCGGTGGTTGAGAAGAAGGCGATGTCGCATCCTCGCGCACTGACCACGGGCAAGACAGGCAACCCGCTACACCGGTCACGCGCACGGCCAGCCCTTCGGGCGCGGGCACTGTCGGCAGCCGCTCCAGGAAGAAGGCATCGATCGTGGCGAGCGGCGCGTCGAGCGGGAGCCAGGACGACCAGCGCTCCGGCGTCCGCACCTGGTCGCACAGCAACTCCATCACCGTCATGTGGAAGCTCGCCGGTGGCAGCAGCGCGAACTTGCGGCCGATGGGCACCTGGCCGAGCGCGGCCTGAAAGGCCTGCGCCTCCCTCCCGATCGGGCTTGTGGGGTCAACGAAGCAGATAATCGTCGTGCCGGGAAACAGCCGGGGCGTGCCGTTCGGGTGGAACTTGCGTCCGACCTCCTGGGTGTAGCGTGGCGTCGTCATGCTACCACGACCGCCTCGCCGTTCGCCTGGGAGGTCGGGCTGGCCAGGCGGAGCACCGCCGCCGCCACCTCCTCAGGGCTAACGGCGCGAGCCTGGTCGCCTGCCGCCAGCAGTGCGGCCCGCGCCTCGTCCGTCGCGCGGCCGGTCTTCGCCGCGAGATTGGCGACGGCCTCCTCCAGCATGGCGGTGGCCGTCCAGCCGGGGCAGACGGCGTTGACCGTGATGCCGTGGCGGGCCAGTTCGCCGGCCAATGAGCGGGTCAGGCCGATCAGGGCGTGCTTGGAGGCGCTGTAGGCCGCCGAGTAGGGCATGCCCTGCAGCCCGCCGATCGAGGCGATGGTGATGATACGGCCCCAGCCGGCGGCGATCATATCCGGCGCCGCGGCCTTGCAGCAGTAGAACGCTCCGCTGACGTTCACGCGCATGATCCGCTCCCAGAGCGCGTCCGGTGTGTCGATGAGCTTCATACTGGCGGTGATGCCGGCATTGGCGACGAGGATGCTGACCGGGCCGAAGGCGGCGCGCGTTGCCGCGAAGGCCGCGCGCACCGCCTCCGGGTCGCCGACGTCGCCCGGGAGGGCGATGGCGCGCCCGCCCGCGGCGCTGATCGCCGCCACCGTCTCCTCCAGGCTGGCGGCGCTGCGCCCGGTGACGGCAACCGCCGCCCCGGCGCCGGCCAGGGCCAGGGCGACGGCCCGGCCAATCCCGCGCCCGCCGCCAGTGACGAGCGCCACCTTGTCGCTCAGTTCGCCCATGGACCCCTCCTTCTGCCGGCTGTCACGAAGGATGCGAGGATGCGATCGGATGGCCTCACGCCCCTGGCCTCAGAGCGCTGCGCGCAGGATGGCCGCGCGCTCCTCGGGGCTGAGCGTGATCGGGTTGCCCTGCATACTGCTGGCGCGGCTGGCCCGGGCGGCCACCTCCGGGATGGCCGCTTCGGTGAGGCCGAACGTGCATCATCTGCATCGACGCATCTCCGTGCTATGCGGCGCAGTGCAGCCGCAGTTCGCGAGAGAACATGCCGGGGATTGGGGGGACGGCGAGCATTGTAGCCGATGCGCTGCTGGCATGCAACCGCCTGGCCGGTGCAGGCAGGGCTGATGTAACGATCCTGCTGGCAAACGCCGTTTTGCCCACGCCGGGTGCGCGGGCGTCCCGCCCGCATGCGGGCCGGAGTCGGGCGCGTCGCCGAAAATCCACCGATACGCACGGGCGTCCCGCCCGCATGCGGGCCGGAGGCCCGCGTACCCAGGTTTGCCAGCAGGATCTTGCAACAAACCCTCTACCTGAGAAGGTTGGGGGGTGAGGTTCCGGCGCACCTGGCGACGTTGCCTCCGCCCTGGAAGCCCCCACCGGCGACGCGGGCAGCCTGACAAGTGATGGTACAATAGGAGTAGCGCTCGCGTCGTTACCAGCCCGAACAGTTCACGCTGCCGTATGCCCATCGCCTACCAGGAGCAGACCGAGCTTACCTGCCCCGCCTGCCGCGCCGATTTCGCAGCGGCAGTCTGGCTAATCCTCGATGCCCAGGAGGCCCCCGAGGCAGCCGCAGCATTGCAACGCGGCGAGCTGAACCAGGTAACCTGCCCGCACTGTGGTGCCACCGGCCCCGCCGGCGCGCCGCTGCTCTACCACGATGGCGTCCTGCGCCGCGTGATCTTCGCCCCCGCCCCCGGCAGCGCCGAGTACCAGTGGCGCGAACAGGCCCGTGACCTGCACGCGCTCCTGGTTGGCTCGATCGCCGAGGAGCAGCGCCGGCCCTATCTCGCCGATGTCGCTATCGCCCAGGACCTGGCCGGCGTCGCGCAGCTCCTGCAGCGCATGGATCGCCGGCGTGGCCAGGCAGCGCCGCAGCCTGCGCCGGCCGCCCCGCTGGCAAACGCTCCAGCTGAGCAGGCCCCGCCGCTGCTGGTGGCGGTCGAAGCGTTGCTGGCCGCCGATACGCCCGCCGAGCTTGAGACCGTGCTGGCCGCCCATCCCGTGCTGCTCGACCCCGGCACCGATGCCACGCTGGCCCAGTTGATCGAGGTGGCGGTCGAGCAGCGCGAGTTCGCGATCGCCGATAGTCTGCGCAATGCCCGCGCCCTGCTGGCGCGCATGGCCGCCGCGCCGCGCGAAGCGGTAGCGCCGCCTGCCAGCGACCTGCCCGCTGCGGCGCTTCAGGCGCTGCTCCGCGCGCAGAACGCCAGCGAACTGGAGGCGGCGCTTGTGGCCTACCCCGTGCTGCGCCACGCTCAGGCCGACGCGCTGCTCGCCGAGCAGATCGACCTGGCGCTCGATACGGGCAACGAGCGCCTGGCCCATGCCCTTGAGCAGCGCCGCGAGGCCCTTGCCCAGCTGCGTGCGGGCGCGCCGGACGCCATCCCGGACGACCCGGCGCCGGCCAGCCTCGACGAGGCGATCGAGGCGCTGCTCGTCGCCGATGGCGAGGCGGCCCTGGTCGCGGTGATCGACCGCTACCCCGTGCTGCTCGATGAGGCTGCCGGCCAGGCGCTCTGGCAGTTCGCCGCCGAGGCCCGCGCCAGTGGCGATGAGGACCTGGCCCGCTACGCGATCGAGTGCCGCGACCTGCTGCGGCGGGTTCGCGAAGCGCTGCAGGGCTAGGACTGGAGGCTCTATGCTCAAACGAACCCCGCTCTTCGACGCCCACCTTGCCGCTGGCGCGCGTATGGTCGAGTTCGGCGGCTGGGAGATGCCCGTGCAGTACAGCGGGATCGTTGATGAGCACCAGGCGGTGCGCCACAACGCCGGGCTGTTCGATATCAGCCACATGGGGCGGGTGATGGTGCGTGGCCCCCAGGCCGCGGCCTTTCTGCAGTATGTCGTCAGCTGTGATGTGGGCGCCATCCCGCTTGGCCAGTCGAACTACGGCCTGCTCTGCCGGCCCGATGGCGGTATTGTCGATGATGTGTTCATCTATCACCTGCCCGACGAGTTCCTGGTGGTGGTCAACGCCGCCAACCGCGATAAGGACTGGGCCTGGCTGCAGCAGCATGCGCACGGCTTTGATGTCGAGCTGGAGGACCGCTCGGCGCGCTGGGCCATGCTCGCGCTGCAGGGCCCGGCCGCCGAGACGCTGCTGGCCCACGCCGAAGATTGCGAGGCCAGTGAGATCGGCAACCTGCCCTTCCACGGCGTGGCGCTCACCCGGCTCTTCGGCATCAATGTGCTGATCGCCCGCACCGGCTACACCGGCGAAGACGGCTTCGAGCTGTTTTTCGATGCGCCCCACGCGCCCATGGTCTGGCAGCGGCTGCTAGCCCTCGGCACGCCCGGCAGCGTCAAGCCCTGTGGCCTGGGAGCCCGCGACAGCCTGCGCTTCGAGCCCTGCCTGGCGCTCTATGGCCACGAGATCGGTGAGACGATCAACCCCTACGAGGCGCGCCTCGGCTGGGTGGTCAAGCTCGAGAAGGGTGAGTTCGTTGGCCGCGCGGCGCTGGCGGCGATCAAGGCCCAGGGGCCGGGCCGTCGCCTGGCCGGCTTCGAACTGCTCGGCCGTGGCGTCGCCCGCGGCGATTACCCGGTCCACGCCGTTTCGGGCGAGCCAGTGGGCTTCGTGACCACCGGCATGCCCTCGCCCACCCTCGGCAAGCCCCTGGGCATCGCGATGGTCCCGGTCGCGCTCAGCAGCGAAGGAAGCGAGTTCGATGTGATCATCCGCGAGAAGCCAGTGCGCGCCCGGGTGATCAAGATGCCGTTCTACAAGCCGCGCTACAAGAAGTAGGGGCGCAGCGCCGCCCCCGCGCTCGGTGCAGGAGCCAGCCATGAGCAACATCCCGGCGGACCTCCGCTACAGCAAGTCGGACGAGTGGGTACGGGTCGAGGGTGACGAGGTGGTGATCGGCATCACCGACTATGCTCAGGAGCAGCTAGGCGACATCGTCTACCTGGAGCTGCCGCAGATCGGCGCCAGCTTCGCCCCCGGCGACAGCTTCGGGGTGATCGAGTCGGTCAAAGCCTCCTCCGATCTCTACGCCCCGATCGGCGGCGAGGTGGTCGCTGTCAACAGTGAGCTGGAGGGCAACCAGGAGCCGATCAATCAGGACCCCTACGGCGCCGGCTGGCTCATCCGCATGCGTCCCTCCGGCGCCGAGGAGGAGTTGCTGGACGCCGCCGCCTACGCGGCGTACATCGAGGAACGCGCCCACTAGCACGGCGTTCGCGCAGCGGTGCTGGGCCGGCCCCCGCCCCATCAGGCCGAAGCACCGGCTGCGCCAATGCTTCGGCCCAACGAGCGCAATCCGACAACCAGGCGCGTGCGCAGGACGAGAGTCGCCCACCAACTGGAATCTACAAGCCCCATGTCGCACTATATCTCGATCACCGAGGCCGAACGCGCCGCCATGCTGGCGGCGATCGGCGTGAGCTCGACAACGGACCTGTTCGTTGATGTCCCGGCGGAATGGCGCTTCCCCCAGCTGGATCTGCCCGCGCCCATGTCCGAGCCCGAACTGGTGCGCGAGCTGCAGGCCCGCAGCGGCGCCAATGCCAACGCACATAGCCATCGCATCTTCCTGGGCGCCGGGGCGTACAACCACTTTGTGCCCGCCGCCGTCGACCAGATCCTGCGCCGCGGCGAGTACTATACCGCCTACACGCCGTACCAGCCCGAGATCAGCCAGGGGACGCTGCAGGCGATCTTTGAGTACCAGAGCCTGATCTGCTCGCTCACCGGCATGGAGATTGCTAACGCCTCGCACTACGACGGCGGCACCGCCATCGCCGAGGCGGCGATCATGGCCCTGAACGTCGTGCGCAACCGGCGCAAGATCGTCGTCGCGCGCGGTGTCAATCCCCAGTACCGCGCGGTGCTGCGCACCTATCTGCAGGCCCTCGATATCCCGATCAGCGGCGATGAGCGCGCCGGGGCCAGCGTCGAGGACGCCCTGGCCCAGGTCGATGATCAGACCGCGCTGCTGATCGTGCAGAATCCCGACTTTCTTGGCCGCCTGCACGACCTGCGCGGCCTGGCCCAACAGGTGCAGGCCCGTGGCGCGCTGCTCTGCGTGCACTTCGACCCGATCGCCCTGGGCCTGTTCCAGACGCCGGGCGAGGTCGGCGCCGACATCGCGACCGCCGAGGGCCAACCGCTGGGCCTCGGGCTCACCTTCGGCGGGCCGTACCTCGGTATTTTTACCACCCGGCAGAAGTATGTGCACAAGATCGCCGGGCGCATCGTCGGTGTGACAAAGGACGTGGACGGCCGGCTGGCCTATGTGCTGACGCTGCGCGCCCGCGAGCAGGACATCCGCCGCGAGCGGGCCACGAGCAATATCTGCACCAACCAGGGCCTCATGGCGCTGGCCGCGACGGTCTACATGAGCTTGATGGGGCGCCAGGGCATGCGCAAGGTGGCCGAGCTGTGCTACCATCGCGCCCACTATGCCGCCGCCCAGATCGCCGCGCTGCCGGGGTACCGCGTGGACAGCGGCCCCTTCTTCAAGGAGTTCGTGGTGCGCTGCCCGCGGCCGGTGGCCGAGATCAATGCCGCCCTGCGCGAGCAGCACATCGTGGGGGGCTACGATCTGCGCGAGGATGAGCCCGGCCTGGGCCACGCCATGCTGCTCGCCGTCACCGAGATGAACAGCAAGGCCGATATCGACCGGCTCGTCGCGGTCTTACGAGCGACAGCGTAGCACGTCACCACCATGCCCATCAGCGACGCGCAACTCGGCCGGATCGTCGCCCACGCGCTCCCTGGCGCCCGCCTGCGCGAGGCGGAGCCGCTGGGGGAACGGACACTGCTGCTTACGCTCGGCGAGCAGCGGCGGGCCGTGCTGCGCCTCGGCGCGCCGCCCGACCCGGGCG
>JACAEO010000056.1 GCA_013388805.1 Chloroflexota bacterium | reverse complement strand
GGCGCACCGCAACGCCAACAACATACCCCCCGCTCCCAGGCTGGGAGAGGGGGGGAGGGGGGTGAGGGCACGCAGCGCATCAGGACGCCATCAGCCAAAAACCCTCCACCTGAGAGGGCGTCTCTACTCCCTGGTGGCCACCACCCAGGCCGCGAAGCGGTCGTCGGCCTCGGCGTGGGCCGGCACACCGTATGCGCCGATCATGGCGATGATCTCGGCGGGCGCGAAGAAGGTGCTGCCCATCAGCGCCAGCCGCTCGGCCAGCGCGACGAGCTTCACCACCCCCAGGCGGATGTCTGGCTCTTCGATTACCAGCCGGCCACCCGGGCGGAGCACACGCAACAATTCGCCGATCGCCGCCTGGGGATGGGCGAAGTGGTGCAGCGCATCGACCACCACAACCCGGTCGAACGCCGCATCGGGGAAGGGCAGGCGCGTGACGTCGCCCGCCAGCGGGTCCAGCCCCTTTGCCCGGGCCTGGCGCAGCATGGGCAGCGAGCGGTCGAGGAGCACCACCTCGCCCGCCAGCGCGCGCAGCTGTGCCGCTACGCGCCCGGTGCCGCCGCCAGCGTCGAGCACCCGGCCCCCGGGCGGGATGTCGAGCAAGCTGCGCAGCCGCGCCGGGTCGGGCGGGCCGATCACCAGGTCGTAGAGCGGGGCAAGCAGGTCGAAGTGGTCGATCATTGGCTACTCGCTTCCCGACCCTGGCCCAGCCGGCCAGCCGACAGACGGAAGAGCAGCGCATCCCAGCTGTTGCCGAGCAGGTTGCCGATCCAGATGACGCGTAGTACGCGCTCGATGGCGCGCGCCTGCTCCGCGCCGTAGATCGCCACCAGCTGGGCCTGCAGCTCTGCCGGGGGATTGCCGCCCGCCTCGGCCCACTGGCGGGCGTAGACCAGCGCCGGGATCTCGCCCGCCGGCGCCAGGCTGGTGACCCCGCCGAGCAACTGCGCCACCTCGTCGGTGCTGAGACCGCTGAGCTGCGCGACCTGGCTGTGGAAGGCGGCACAGTAGCGGCAGCGGTTGACCGCGGTGACCGTCAGCATGAGCCGCTCACGGGTTGCCGCGCGCACCGATCCGCCGCCGCGCAGGGCAAACAACTGGCGCAGATCGGCCAGCAGCTGGGCCAGGCTGCGGTAGTGGCGCTTGCGGAACGTTACGGGACGCGAGCTCGACACCATCAGATACTCCTATCCTCTTCGTACGCGATTCAGCCGTGCAGCGCCGGCAGAAAGACCGTCGGGCTTTCGACCAGCAGCGGGCTCTGGCTCTTGAACGCCTCGGCATAGGCCACGCCGAACAGCCGGCCCAGGTAGGCATCCTCCGCCTCGTAGAGCGTCAGCAGCCGGTCGCCCTCCTCCACCCGGAAGATCGAGCCATACTCGGCGAGCGCCGTGCGCTTGCGCGGGTAGGTTTCGCTCACATCGACGGCAAAGGCGAAATCGCGGCCCCAGGGCGGCTCCATCTTGCAGTGCGGGAAGAACAGCCGCTCGACGTTCCAGGGCTCGCTCGCGGCCAGCGCCTGGCCGCCAGGCACCTGCTCCCAGCGATCCAGCCGCGCGTAGAAGACCGCGGCGCTGATCAGCGCGCCCACGGCGGCGTGATCGGGGTGCACGCACGCATCAGTGGTGCCAAAGACCATCTGCGGCCGGTGGGTGCGGATCAGGCGCGCCACCTGTAAGCGGAGCGCCAGCGTATCGCTGAGCAGCCGATCCTGGCCATCGAGGAAGATTCGCTCGACACCGAGGATGGCCGCGGCACGCCGCGCCTGGGCCACCCGTACCCCCGGCGCAGCGTAATCGCTGGGCTCGCCGTCACACAGGTCCACCAGCAGCACCCGCAACCCCTCCTCAACCAGCTTCGCAATCGTCCCGCCCATCTGTACCTCGGCGTCATCAGGGTGGGCCGAGACCACCAGTACATCGTACGACATCGTTGTCCTCGTCAGCCTGTGTTCAGGGCGCCTGGCAGTTTGATGCGCCGGGCAGGCGCAGCGTAACAACAGTAGTGCGGTATTATAGGGCCATTGCAAGCAACGTGCGACGCGACGGTCGCACCCCATCGGAGGGCCCGCGTGAGCGAGAACTCGAACCCAGCCGGGCCTGCGGCCCAACCCACGCCTCTCTGGCGCGATGCCATCGTGCTGCTGATCGCCGCTATCGCCCTGTTCTTCTTCGGCTGGCTCACCATCACGATGCTGAGCAAAACGACTGAGCAGAGCGAGACGAGCTGGTCGCGCGCGCTCTACCTGTACCGTGGCGTCGAGGCGCTGGCCTTCGCCGCGGCTGGCTTCCTCTTTGGCCGCGAGGTCCAGCGCCGGCGCGCCGACGAGGCTGAGGGACGGGCAACCCACGCCCAGGAGGCGGCCCTGTCGGCGACGGCCCGGGGCGAGGCGCTGGCCGAGGCCATCCGCGCGCTTGAGGCCCCCGTCGCTCCAGCCGGGGGCGCACCCGAGTACGCCGTGCCTGCTGGCGGCCCACCGCCGAGCGCGATCGGTCAGCTGGTGCGGATCGCCGACCGGCTCTTCCCCCAGCGCGAGGGACGCTAGCAAGCGATGATCGAGGACGCCCGGCTGGTTGATGCGGCGCGGCTGCCGCGCTGGCTGGTCGCCCTGGCCGGCTATAGCGCCATTGCGCTGATGCTGCTCGCACCCACGCTGCCGGTGTTCGGCTCGGCTATTCCCGGCGGGCCAGTGGCCGAGGTGGACGGCTGGCAGAATGTCTGGAGCCTGTGGTGGGTCCAGCGCGCCCTTGCCAGTGGCCAGAACCCCTTCGTCACCGATCTGCTCTTCGTGCCGGACGGCGTCAGCCTCTACCTGGAGCCCCTGGGGCTCAGCAATGCCCTGCTGGTCCTCCCGGTCACCACCCTCTGGGGGCCGGTGGCGGCCTACAATGCGGCTATGCTGCTCAGTCTGGCGCTGAGCGGGCTGACCGGCTATGCCCTGGCGCTGCGCGTCTGCAAGACGCCGTGGGCCGCCTTCGTCGCCGGTCTGCTCTTCACCGTCTCGCCCTTTCACCTGACCCGGATCTGGGACGGGCAGCTCGAACTGGCCAGTCTCCACTGGCCCGCCGCCTACGCGCTGTTCCTGCTGCGTGCCGTCGAGGACGGGCGCCGGCGCGACGCCCTCGCCGCCGGCCTGCTCCTGGCCCTCACCGGCCTTGCAAGCTGGTACTACCTGCTGTTCATGGGCCTCTTCAGCCTGGGCTTCGCGCTGCTCTGGGCGATTGGCCGCCCGGCGACACGGCTCGCCCCCGGGCAGGTGTTCGGCCAGACGGCGCTCAGTCTGCTGGTGGGCGGCCTGCTGCTGCTGCCTGTGCTCGCCCCGGCACTCACCCTGGCAATCACTGCGCCCGATGCGGTCTACCAGTTCGCCGACGAAGAGGTGTTGCAACGCTCGGCGAACCTGCTCGATTTCTGGCTGCCGAGCTACCTGCACCCCCTCTGGGGGCCGTGGCTCTTCACGACGGTGCGGCTGGCCTGGCACGACTTCAGTGGCGATTGGAACGTGGCCCTGGGCTATGGTACGCTGGCCCTGGCCGCGCTGGGCGCGCTGCGGAGCCCGCAGGCCGCCTGGCGCTGGCTGGTCCTGGCTGGCGCCGCGCTGCTCCTGGCCCTCGGCCCCCGGCTGCAGGTCGGCCCCTGGCAGAGCGGGTTGCCCCTGCCCTATGCGCTGCTCGATCGGCTGCCGGGCCTCAGTCTGGGCCGACGCCCGGCCCTGTTCACCGCGGTGAGCACGATCGCGCTGGTCCCACCGGTTGCCCTGGGCCTGCGCGCCCTCGGCGCGGCGGCGCAGCGCCGGGGTCGACCCTGGCTCGTCGGGCTGCCCCTGGCGCTGATCGCCTTCGAACTGGCGCTCGGGCCCTGGCCGCGCCTGCCAGCCGATACCCATCCACTCAACCAGCGCCTGGCCGGCGGCAGCGGCGTGGTGTTGGATGTGCCGCCGGCAGCGTACAAGTATGTCGAGCCACAGCGCGCCCAGCTGATCCACGGGCGCCCTATCCCCGGCGGTTACCTGGCGCGCCCGCCCCGCTACCCCTGGCCGCGGGAGGCGCCCGCCGTGCGCCCGCTCTGGCGTATGCGCCCCGAGCCCGCCGACCCCTTCCTGGCCGGCTCCGACGGCCCCCTGGCTGCGCTCAGCTTCTACGGGGTGCACGATGTGGTGGTGCGCTGGGATCAGATCGAGCCCGAGCGGGTGCCCCAGGTCCAGGCGGCCCTGGCCCAGGCGCTGCCGGGGCTGGCCCCGGTCTTCGACGATGGCGCCCGCAGCCACTACCAACTCCCGGTCCTCGACCCGCAGCCGATCGCTGCGCTGAGTGGCGATGGCTGGCAACGCCCTGAGGATGACGGGCAGCAGACGTGGCGCTGGATGGGGCCGGAGGGCACGATCACGCTGATCAACCCCGGCGCACAGTCGCGGCGCTTGAGCCTGACGCTCACCGCCCACAGCTACCGTGAGCCCCGCACGGTCAGCCTCAGCCTCGACGGCGCGCCGGCCGGTCGCTGGCCGGTCGGGCTGGGGCCAACCCGAACCCGCTTCCACTTCTGGCTCCCCCCGGGTGAGCACCGGCTGACCCTGCACGCGCCCGCCGACCCCGAGGCGATCGCCAATAGCTCCCGCCTGCTGAGCATCGCGCTGCGCGAGGCCCGCCTTGAACCGTAAGGTATGCTTCAGACCTGGATCTCCCGGCTTGACCGTTGCGCCACGGCCCCGCATGACTGGTCTGTGGAGGTGTGGAGCTGTGGAGGTGTGGAGCTGTGGAGCTGTGGAGGTGTGGAGGTGTGGAGCTGTGGAGGTGAAGGCCAGATTGTCAAGCGAGTTTGAACCATGCCTGAGGCATATTTCAGAAACGGGTGTTCTAGCTTGACCGTTGCTCCACACCTCCACAGAACCGGTCTGGAGCGCTGGAGCACTGAAGGCTGGATTGGCAGGCAGGTTTGACGTATGCCCAAAACCCGGAGCGGTACCGCTGATGCCGCGGCGCTCACCATCGCCCTGACAACCCTGGCGCTCATCCTGTTCCTGCTCGCCAGCGGTCCACGGGCAGCCCACTACTCGCCCGAGGACCCACCGGCGGCCACCGGGCTCCACGCCCTCGAGCGCGCCGCCGAGGACGGGACGCCCTACCGCTGGACCACTGGCCAGGCACGCTTCACGCTGCCCAACCCGGGCGGGCCACTGCAGCTCGAGCTGCAGCTCGCGGCAGGCGCCAGGCAGGCGGTTACAGCAGAACTGAGCGGCCTCGTCGACGTGCGCCTGAGCCTCGGGCCAGAGCTGCGCCGCTACCTGCTGCTCACGCCCGCGCAGCCCGGTGAGCGGGTCACGCTACTGCTCACTGCGCCCCCCTTCACCCCGGCGGGAGAGACGCGCGAGGTGGGCGTGGTGCTCGGCGACGTGGCGCTGCGGGGTGGGGGCGCGGCGCCGCGCGCCCTCTCCCTGGCGGCCCTGGCCACTGCGGCCGCGCTCTCCCTGGCGGCACGCTCGGCCACGCCGGTGCTGGTCGCCGCACCGATGGCCGTGCTGGCTAGCTGCGCGCTGCTGGGCTGGCAGCTCGCGGGGCGCTGGGCCGCATGGCCCTTCGCGCCGCTCGGCGCGCTCGCCGCGCTCACCGCCCTGGTCGCCGCTGTGGGCTGGCAGCTCTGGCAGGTGGCGCAGCAGCGCAGGCAGACCGCCAGCCCGGCCCCGCGGCCGCTGCCCCCGGCGATCATCGTCGTGGGCCTGGGCCTGTACCTGGCCGCGGCCCTCTGGAACCACCGCAACGTCCACCCCGGTCTGGCCCTCGACCTGGGGATCTACCTGCGCGCCGGGCAGCTGGCGCTGGCCGGGCAGAGCCCGTACGACCCACCTGAGCTGCATGTGATCGGGGTCTCGTTCGTCTATCCGCCGCCCACCGTGCCGCTCTTCGCCGCCCTGGCTGCCAGCGAGCCGCCCCTGGCTTACGGCCTCTGGCTCATCGGCAACCTGGCGCTCTATCTCTTCGCGCTGCTGGCCAGCTACGCCGCGCTCCCCGGCCGCCCGGTCCGTGGCGCGTTGCTGACGCTGATCGTGCTCGGCCTGGGCTTTGCGCCGTTCCTGGAAGCCCTGGCGATCGGCCAGATCAACAGCCTGATGCTGCTCGGCCTGGCGCTCTTCGTGCTCGGCCATAACGATCGCAGACTGGCCTGGGCCGGCGACCTTGGCCTCGCCGCGGTGATCCTGATCAAGCTGACCCCGGCAGCCCTGCTGCTCTGGCCGCTGGCGCGCGGCGACTGGCGACGCCTGGCGCGAGTCGCGGCGGGCATCTTGCTCCTCGCGCTACCGGCGCTCCTCTGCTACGGCATCACACCGTGGCGCGACTTCGCCCGCCTGCTGCCGGCACTGTTTGCAGGCGTGCCGCGCAACCCCTACAACCAGGCCCTGGCCGCGATCCTCACCGGGCTGGCAACACCGGGATCGCCTGCAGAGCAGGCCGCGGCCTGGCTGGGCCGTGTCTTCAGCCTGGGCCTGCTCGCCTCCTGGGCGGCGCTCTGCTGGCGGCGACGGGGCGATCGTGATGGCGCCGCGCTGGCCTTCGGCGTCGCCGCGCTGACCGTCGGCTCCAGCCTGATCTGGTATCACCACCTGATGTTCCTCAGCCTACCCCTGGCCTGGCTGGGCCTCACCGCGCCCCGTGGCTCCCGCCGCCAATTGGCGGCGCTGCTCGCCCTCGGGCTGATCCAGGCCACCCGCCCGATCGAATTTGGCCTGGGCATGCCGCCCTGGCCCGCAGTGGCTGGTTACCTGGTGCTGAGCCTGGCCCTGGGGGTATGGCTGTGGCAGCGGCCCGGCCACACAAGAGAGAGCCAACTTTGAACAGGTTTTGCACATCCATCTGTCACGATGCTGCGTAGAAGAAGGCGAACGGCAACACACCAACCGCCCAGCCCCCTCCGTTCACGGTCGCTGCCCTGTCGGATAGACACGTGATGTCAAGGAGGATCCCCTTGGGTACACGCCTGCTTCGCCATCGAGGCCGCCTGCTCATCCTGGCCTTCCTGGCCCTGCTCACCGCCCTGTCGTTCCTGCCCCCGGCCGCCTATGCCGGCCACGCCACCGACGCACCCGCCCGCCTGCGGGCAGTGCATGCCGTGCCCGACTTCGGCGCTGTTGACATCTATGTGAACGGCGGCAAGGTTCTGAGTGACGTCACCTTTTTCACCGTAAGCCCGTACCTGGAAGTGCCCGCCGGCTACTACAAGGTGCAGGTCATTCCTGCGGGCGAGAACCTCGCGCATCCCAGCCTGTTCGTAATCAACCGGACCTACAAGCTCAAGGCCGGCCGTGATTACACGGTCGTGGCCCGCGGCAGCGTCGCGAGCAAGAACGTCGGCAGCCGGCTGCTCCAGGATGATAATCGCGCGCCAGCGCCTGCCAATGCCCGCGTCCGCGTGGCCCACTTCTCGCCCGATGCCCCCGCCGTCGATATCTTCATCAACGGCGCGCGCGCGATCGAGAACCTGAGCTTCCGCCGCGTGACGGGCTACCTCGAGGTGCCGGCCGGCAGCTACGAGGTTGGCATCGCCCCGGCGGGTGGCGACCCGATCTTCACCACCAGCCTGAGCGTTGAGGCCGGCAAGGTCTACACCGCCTGGGCCAACGGCCTGCTCGGCGGCAGTGGCGCCCAGGCCTTCACCGTCACCCCTTCGGTTGATGCCAGCTTCGATGTGGCG
>JACAEO010000063.1 GCA_013388805.1 Chloroflexota bacterium | reverse complement strand
GATCACTACGTCACCTGGCGCAAGAGCGGTATCTGGGCGCAGATCTGGGTGGGGCTCAGATTCCCAGGTGCCCGCCCATTCGAGCAACTCCAACTGTAGTACTATCGGCTATCGGCTATTCCTGGTGCCAGCTCCGGTCCCGGTCGGGGCCTGCTCCGGCCAAAGAACCCCGCGCCGCGCCAGGGCCAGTAGGGCGGCCACCCGCTCGACCATCAGGGCGCGGCGCACCCTTGAACCACCAGTGCGTAAGGCTGCCTATGACACTCACGATCCCCGATACAGCAGAGGTTGTCGTGCGGGCAAGTCACGTCCCCGGGCCGCCCCAGGGCCGGTGGTCGTACGCCGACTATTGCGCCCTGCCCGACCTTGCCGGCTATCGCTACGAGATCCTTGCCGGAGTGCTCTATATGGCTCCCGCCCCCATCCCTGAGCATGAGAACATCGCGGCGATTGTCGCCGCACGGCTCGTGACGGCCGTGGAAGACACGGGCCTTGGGCGGGTCTTCACCAGCCCCGATATCGACGCCGGGGGGAGTGTGGTACGCCCCGATGCGGTCGTGGTTCTGGCTGCCAACGCCGGTATTGTTGCCGAGCGGCGGCTGGTCGGCCCGCCCGACCTCGTGGTCGAGATTAGCTCGCCCAGCACCGCGGCCTACGACCGTGATGCGGTGAGCGGCAAGCGCGCCGCGTATGCCCGCATGGGCGTGCCTGAATACTGGATCATTGACCCGGCCAGCCGGTCGATCACGCTCCTGGTCCTGCAGGGCACCGCCTATGCGGAGCGCGGCACCTACGCCGGCGAGGACATGCTGCCGTCCGAGGCGCTGCCCATGCTTAATACACCAGCCGGGAAGTTTTTTCCTCGCTGAGAACACGTGGAGGCTTCAGCGTGAGTGGCGACCTCGCCGCCCGCCTGCACAAGCTCCGCGATGCCTACGCCGCCGACGTGATCGACTCTGAGGCCTATGATACCAGGTGGAATTGGCAATCCCGCATTGTTCCGCTCATCTCCACAGCGCTACAGCTCCACACAGGGCTTTGGAGAGCTGTAGCGCTGTGGAGGTGTGGAGGTGCGCGAATGCGATGCCATCAAGCAGAATCGGTATGAGTCCGGGCTGGCAAAACTGCGCCGCGAACGGAGAGGGGTCATGGATCAGATCACCCTGGCCGAGGCCGCGAGGACCGTGCTGCTCACTATCGCCCCACTTATCGCCGGCGGTGCCCTGGCGAAGATCGGCGAGGATATCACCGACACGGCACAGGAGACCCTGGCGCGGGCGTGGCAGACCGTCGAGGCCCGTTTCAAGCGCGGACTGAGTGCGAGAGAGAAGGCCGATCTTGTCCAGGTAGCGACGGTCGTGGAGGCCCGGCTCTCCAGTCAACCGAAAGCCGCGCGGGCGTTGGACTTCTACCGCACCGACCCCGAAGATGCGGATGCGCAGCGCATCATCGAGACTCAACTGGTCGAGGTCTTCAAGCCCGCCCCCGAGGCGTTGATCGCGCTGGCGAAAGCGATCGCCGCGATGCAGCCCGCACCGGCAACAGCCGCGGACGCGCGCACGGTCATCGTCCGTGACCAGGGCAAGGTCGGCAGTATTCTCCAAGGCGATATCACGGGCAACGTCTCACTTGGCCCGGTCGACTTCAGCCAGAACAAGCGCATCGCCTCCCCCGGCACCGACCCTGCGCCCGTGACTGACCACTCGTCACTCGTCACTCGTCACTCGTCACTCCCGGCCACCCTCAGCGCCGACGGCGTTCACTTCAGCTATGGCCACGCCCTGATCGTCGGCGTGGCTGACTATGCCGACCAGCGCCTGAAGGTCGCCGGCGGCACGACGGCCAACGACGCCCGCGCCCTGGCAGCCCTGTTGCGCGACCCGCAGCTCGCCGCCTATCCCCGCGAGCAGGTGCGCATCCTGGTCGACGCGAAGGCAACCCGAGCCAACGTCCTCGACGAGCTGGAGGCACTGGCCCACCGGGCCGCCGGCGGCACGGCGCTGATCTTCTTCGCCGGCCACGGCGAGCCGGTCGGCGACAGCTATGGGTTACTCCCCCACGACGCCGACCTCGCCAACCTGGCCGCGACATCGCTGACCGCCGAGCTCTTCCACCAGCGGATCGCGAAGATCCGCGAGCGTGCGAAGCGGCTGGTCGTGGTGCTGAACTGCTGCCACGCCGGGGGTGTCGGCGACGAGGTGCTGAGCGCGACGGGGGGCGGCCCGACCGGCGCCGCGCCGCCGCCTGCGTTTTATCGGCCGCTGGCCGCCGGGAGCGGGCAGGTGGTCATCTCGTCCGCACGCCCCACCCAGAAGTCCGGCGCCCGCTCACAGGCCAGCCCGCAGCACACGACCTTTGGCGCCCATCTGCTCGACGCGCTGCGAGGCCAGGCGCCGGGGCAGGGAGCGGGCGTGGGCGTCTTCGAGCTGTTCGCCTACCTGCGGGCCAGGGTACCTGCGGATGCGCAGCACATTCGCTACCAGGGGAAGCCCCTGGAGCAGGAGCCACTCTTCTACGCCAGCCAGCTGGACGACAACATCGCCGTCGCGCTGCGGCCGGGCTGGCAGGGCGGCACCCTGGGCGCCGACCTGGAGCAACAGGTGCGCCGCCTGGCCGTGCTGGAGCTGCAGCTTGAGCTGGCCGGCGAGACAGCCTCGCTGCTCGCCGAGCGCGATGCGCTGCTGGCGCAGATCACGTCAGCGGGTTAGGTGGCGCCAACGGTCCCTGGTGCAGTTCCAGGCGACCTGTTCGGGCATCAGCGCGACCTCGACCGTGTCCAGCTGCGCCGCGCCCAATCTACCATCGCAAATTTGCAATCTGCAATCGCACTGGGCAGCGCCGGGATGGGCAACCATGCTGCCGCAGGGGCTGCCCAGCGCGCGGCAGGGCAGGGGGTTGCCGGCGGTCATGCCACGCTTCACGGCGAGGTTCACAGATCTTCGGCGAGCGGCCGATCGTCTCGAGCCGGCCCGCGCGTACGAAGCGCTTAGGCCTGGTTCCGAGTCGTGCCTTCCAGCATCACAGGTTGCGCACAGCCCCCACAGCCCGACAGTACCCACACGGCGCTACTGCGACAATATCCTGGTCTTCGCCGACGACAAGGCCAGGCTCTGGGAGGCCCACGCTGCCCTTGCGCAGCGCATGGCCGGGCTGCGGCTGACCCTGCACCCGGTCAAGACCCGGCGCTACCGCTTCGACGAGGGCGTCGAGTTTGTGGGCTACCGGCTCTTCCGTGCGCACCGCCGGCTCCGGCGGGCCAACGTGCGCCAGTATGTGCGCCGCGTGCGGCGCCAGCAGCGGGCCTACCGGGCCGGGGAGCTCGCAGCCGACCGCGTGCGGGCCTCGCTACGGAGCTGGATCGCGCACGCCGTTGAGCCGATGCCCGCGCTGCCGGCGCTGGTGTCGCCTGGCGACCCGGCGCAGCTCGGCGCGTCACGACGCCTCTTGTTTGGCGACGGCGGCCGGATCGAGGCCCAGCCTGGCGCGGACCTCCGCGCTCGACAGCGTGCGCTCACGGCGGGCCTGCTTGCGCGACAGCGCCGGCTGGGGCACATCGGCCAGACTCAAGACGGGCAGGCTCAGGGCAGCCTCGAAGTCGGCGATACTCGCCTTGAGCTCGTCAAGGGTGCGGCCGAATGGCTCGACGGGGTTTGCCGTGCAGCCAAGGATCGAGCCGTCTTCGGCATAAAAGACCTCGCGCACCACATAATCGCCATCGTCCTCACGAAAGACGCGGTAATTCCAGGTCATCATACGTCGGTCTGCCTTCCTCGGAAGAGAAACGCATTCCCGCGTTTCTCGCCGATCCGCTGGACTTCCACGATGAGGGTTTGTTCGTCGATGTTGTAGAGCACGCGGAAATCGCCGATGCGCAACTCCCACTCCGCTACGTCGTTGGGCCGCAGACGCTTGCGGTTTCTGGTCTCCGAGGCGGGCTCGTGACGCAATTGTCGCTCAATTCCGTCAAGAATGATGTTCTGGTCATGTTTGCGAAACCACTGTACGTCGTCCAGGGCTCCCTCCGTGTAGCGGATGTCATACATCGTGGTATGACCCTTGCCAGGCAGGTATTGCAGCGCGTGTGTTGAGTATAGCAGGCCTCCGATGATGAGACAAGGCAAGCGCCATCCCAGGGTGTGACGAAGTGTGCTGCACGCCCCCCGCTCACACCGCGCGACCAGGGTTCGGGAGCGCGGCACCGCTGGAAGCGGCACGTCCCGGCCCGCCCCCTCCCCAGCCCTCCCCCGCTGGGGGAGGGAGCTGGACGCCCCCCCAGCGGGGGGAGGTTGGGAGCTCTCAGGGGTAGAGTCTCTGGCGGATGGCGTCCTGATGCGCTGCTTGCCCTCACCCCCCTCCCCCCCTCCCCTGGCAGGGGAGGGGGTAGGG
>JACAEO010000144.1 GCA_013388805.1 Chloroflexota bacterium | reverse complement strand
TGCATATGCTCCAGGATGCCTGGCAAGCAGGGAGGTCATTCGGATGGTGAGCATTCCTCTCGAAGAACGCATGCGCACGGTGCGCTTCAAGGTGGACGACCGGCCGCACATCGTGGTCAACGCCGCGGTGTGCAACACGTGCTCCGTGCGCGCCTGTGTCTATGTCTGCCCGGCCAACCTCTTCGTGCCGCTGGACGATGGGGGCATTCTCTTCAACTACGAGGAGTGCTTCGAGTGCGGAACCTGCTACATCGCCTGTAATCAGGAGGGCGCCATTCAGTGGTCATACCCGCGGGGCGGCTATGGCGTCACCTTTCGGGAGGCATAATGCAGATCGCCGTCTGTCTCAAACAGGTGCCCGACCCGGCCACGGTCGAGGTTGATCCGCTGACCGCGGCGCTTGATGCGCGCCGCATGCTCTACATCGCCGGTCCGGCTGACACGGCGGCCCTGGAGGTGGCCCTGCAACTGGCCGGCGCGGAGGGCCACGTCAGCGCGCTGTGCGTCGGCCCGCCCGCCGCTGACGCGGTGCTGCGCATGGCGCTCGCTGCCGGCGCGACGGAGGCGCGGCGGCTCTGGGCGCCGTTCCTCCCGCTCCAGGCCCCGGCGCAGACCGCGCTGCTGCTGGCCGCGGCGTTGTAACGTGACACCGGCCCCGACCTGGTGCTCTGCGGCGCCCGTAGCAGCGACCAGGGCAGCGGCCAGCTTCCGGCCCTGCTCGCCGAATTCCTCGACTGGCCGGTGGTGTGCGATGTCACCCAGATCACAGTGGAAGGCGATCTGGCACGGGTGCAGCGGCGCCTCGACCGCGGGGCGCGCGAGGAGCTGGAGGTGCGCCTGCCCGCTGTCCTGGCGGTCGAGGCGGGCATCGCGCGCCTGCGCCACGCCAGCCTCACCGGGCTGATGCGCGCCGAGCGTGCCGCCATTCCCGTCAGCGAACTGGACGAGCTGGGGCTGGAGCCGGCCGACCTGGCCTTCCCGGCCGCGACCGTGCGGATGGTGACGCCGCCGCGCCCGCGCACGCGCCCGATCTTCACCCCCGACAGCGCCCGCCCGGCCCACGAGCGCATCACCCAGATCATCACCGCCGGCGTGACCCGCAAATCCGGCAAGGTGCTGGAAGGCCCCCCCGCGCAGATGGCCGATGCGCTGGTGGAGTTCCTCCGCGAACGGGGATTTGTGTAACACCATTTCCGATTGCAGATTTTGGATTGCAGATTGCCGCACATGGCGTCACGATGAGCGATAACGGCAACGACAATGCGGAACTGCCAACTTGATTTGGTATTAGACCCAATACGTTACTGTGATTGCTAGTTGATGCCCATCGAGATCTCGCGCACGATGCTGGAAAGCAAACCGCAGCGTGACATGGAGGAACCGATGGACGCCAACTGGATTATACCGGCTTTCGTCATCATCGATACCCTGATGGAGCGGCTCGATCATCAGAGCGATCCGCAGGCCCAGGTGCCGGATGCCGAGATTGTGACCGTGGCGGTGGTGGCGGCCAAGTATTTCGCGAATCATCATGCACGGGCGGTGCAGGTGATGCAGGGGTACGGGTATTTGTCGGGGCGTATCAGTGTCTCGCGCTTCAACCGGCGGGTGCATGCGCTGCGTGATTGGGTCGCCTTTATCGCCGACACGCTGGAGGAGCTCTTCACGCAGGGGGAGGTCTTTGTCATTGACAGCATGCCGGTGCCGGTCTGTCGACGGGCGCGGGCGCGACGCTGCCGGAAGGTCCGCGGGCGCGCCTATTGCGGGTACTGCGCGGCCAAGAAAGAAAAGTTCTTTGGCTGGTGGCTGCACCTGATCTGCACGCCGCAGGGCGTGCCCATTGCCTTTCAGCTGGTGCCGGGCGGCTTTCATGACCTGACCCCGATCCATCAACTGGCGTTCGGGCTCGCGCCGGGGGCGCGCCTGTTTGGCGATAAGGCGTACAATGCAGCTGCCGACGAGCAGACCATCCAGGCGGAGAGCGGGGTGCGGCTCATTCCGGTGCGCAAGACGAACATGGCGCCCCATGCCTGGTTTCTCGATGAATTGGAGTTGCGCGAGTATCGGCATACGATTGAAACCGTCAATAGCCAGCTGGAAAAGATGGGACTGGCGCGGTTCCACGCGCGGACGAACCATGGGCTGGAGCTGAAGGTCCATGCATCGTTAATTGCGTTGGCATGCACGAATTTCGACTAGCAATCACGGTACGTACTACAGTTGTATGTCGTACGATCGGCTATTCCTACAACCGGAGATACCATCTTATACCAGATCCAGTTGGCAGTTCCGCATTGTCGTTGCCGTCATCGCTCATCGTGACGCCATGTGCGGCAATCTGCAATCCAAAATCTGCAATCGGAAATGGTATTAGCCCTACTGACCGCGCGGTGCTGAGTTGATTTCTACTGTGCCGAAACGCGGCTGATTGTCGAGCGTGACGGGCCTGTCCATGACCAGCAACACGAGCGTGACGCCACCCGCGAAGCGGCATTGCGGAGATCAACAGCGATCTTGCCGGCGTATGCCAACGCATCATCGAAGCCTTGAGACGCCCCTCTCCTCCCGCAGCGGGAGAGGAACCGGGGGTGAGGGTCGCCAATGAGCCCAATGCCGAAACGAGTTGATGCGCTTACGATCAAGCGTCGGGGTGCGGCGGCGCTGGCTGCACCGCTTGCAGGGAATGACGCCCGCAGAGCAACGCCGGTTCTGGGAAGAGCGCACCCGTGTACTCCGCGAGCGCCAGGCGGCGAAGCGCGCGCAGCAGATGACTATGCCCCGCTTCGCCCGCTTCCTCGCCCTGGCCCGCGAGCACACGGCGCTGATCGTCGATCTCTGCGCTGACCCCGATCTGCTCAGCCGGACCTAGTTGCTGCACGACCTGGAGCGCCGATATATCATCACCTAATCACCCCATGGGTGATGATAACCATTGAAGTTCGTCGTGCAGCGTGCTATACTGAGATGCAGCTTCGCCCGTTACTCGGGGCTGCTGCATGCGCTTCCGTTTTGCCGACAAGAAGCTCCAGGCGCTCTACACCGACGAGACGGGCGCAGAGCAGTACGAGCCTGGTGTGGTAAGGGGCTTTTTCCGCGTCATGGCCATCATCCAGAGCGCGCCAGACTCCCGTGACTTCTACATGTTCAAGTCGCTCCACTACGAGAAGCTCAGCGGTGATCGTGCAGGCCAGTACTCGTTTCGCTTGAACAGGCAATGGCGCCTGATCGTTCGCATTGAGCGAGACGACGAGGGCCAGGAGGTCGTAATCATCGCGATCGTGGACTACCATTAGGAAACCGGAAGGGGCACCGGAATGCGTGAGATAGCACAGCCCGCCCAGGCAGTGTCGCCGGGCGAGATCATCGAAATGGAGCTTGAGGAGCGGGGCTGGTCGCAGCGCGATCTGGCCGAGATTATGGGCCGGCCGCCCCAGGCGATCAGTGAGATTATCCGCGGCGCTAAGCAGATTACTCCCGAGACAGCGCTGGAGTTGGCACAGGCATTCGGCACCTCGGCCGAGATCTGGACGAACCTGGAGGCAAACTACCGCCTCCAACGCGCTCGTCAGCGGAGCGGCGACGGCGACTCCGATATCGCAACGCGCAGCAAACTCTACGGCATGCTGCCAATCGCTGACCTGATCCGCCGGGGCTGGCTGCGCGCGACCAGTGTCGCCAATGATCTGGAGCGTGACCTACGTCACCTGCTGGGTGGTGATCCCGAAACGGTGATTGCGGCGGTCAGTCTGCGCCACAGTGTCGCCCGCGGCCCCGAGCGTGGCGCCCAGGTCGCCTGGGTATCCCGGGTGCGCCAGCTTGCGCACAGCCAGGAGGTGCCGCCCTTCAGCCGCGAAACCCTGACCAGGGCGATTCCGACCATCCGCCAGCTGGCTTCAACTCCAGAGCAGGTGGCCGAGGTTCCATCGCTCCTCCAGTCACTTGGCGTGCGCTTCATCATCGTGCCACAGCTGCCAAAAACCTATATCGACGGAGTTCTCTGCGATGCTGACAGCGCGCCGATCATCGGGCTGACCCTGCGCTACGACCGGATCGATTCGTTCTGGTTCACCCTCATGCACGAGTTGGCCCACCTGGTGCTTGGCCACCGGGCATTGCATCTCGATAATCTAGATGATAAAGAGCAGCGCCGAGACACTCAGGAGATGGAGGCGAACCAGCAGGCGCGATCATGGCTCATTGACCAGAAGGCCCTCGAAGCCTGGGTCGCCTGTACCCGGCCTTACTTCTCGCGCCAGAAGATCGAGCGCTTCGCCGCCACCCAGCAGATTCATCCGGGTATCCTTCTCGGCCAGTTGATGTTCGATGAGACGGTGGGCTATAAGCACCTCCGTGGCCTGCTGAGCAAAGTGAGCCCGTATCTGCAGGACTGGAGTGATCCAGCCGGTCGCTGACGTTACCTGTACCAGCCGGTACCGGGTGCTACGCCTCCCGCATCCATCACCGCCGCGCCCGCTCCAGCTGGTCCAGCAGCCCCATCAGCTTGTACTTGCGCCCGTGCTGCGCGCGCAGGCCCTGCAGGTGGGCCTGCCACTCCGGCTGGCGGCCCGCCGCCTGGTAGGCCGCCCGCGCCCGCCGCAGCCACTCAATCGCCGAGCCGTAGTGCTGGGCCTTGCCGGCGTCGATGATCGCCGCTGCGCTGGCGGTCGCCGCCGCGATCACCCAGTCTGGGCGGGTTGCCAGCGCGGCGTCCATCACCCGCGCCAGGTCGTCGCCGCTGGGATGTTGGCCCAGCGCCGCGATCGCGTCGTCGATCAGTCCTTCGTGCAGGAAGATGTCGATCCGCCCCGCGACCATCCAGCTCTTGCTGGCGCGCAGCGCCGTCAGTAGCCGCTCGCGTAGCTCCGGCCAGTCTGCACTGGCAAGCTCCGCCAGACGCAGATAGAGCGCCAGTTCCGGCGCGACCCGCAGCGCTTCGGCCCCGGCGCGCAGCGCCAGGTCGCTGCGCCCCTGGCCGGCGGCCAGATCGACCAGCCAGGCCGCCAGGCGCGCCCGCGCATGCTCCTGCGCGTAGATGGTCGGCTCGGACCCGCCGAGACTCAGCCCATGCTCGCCGATCGTCAGCGCGTGCGCCGGCTCGCCGCGCTCGCGCAGGGCCTGGGCGATCTCCAGCGCCTCCTCAGCGCTGCTAAGTTGCTCGCGGCCCAGCGCAACCGCCTCATCGACGCGGCCCATGCCAAGCAGCAGCAGCGCCTGCTCCCTGGCCATCCCCGCCGCCGCGGCCAGGTTCAGCGCCTCGCGGGTGTGGCCGCTGCGCTCCAGGATGCGCAGGCGAATCGCCAACAGCTCATCGGCATACGCGCCCGTCGGCCGCCGGTCGGGCCGCGCCTCGCCGATGATCGCCGCATCGATCCACGGCTCGCTCCAGCCCTCGTCGGCGGCCTGGAGCGCGATACCGAACCCCTCGCAGCCGTACTCCTCGGCGCTCGCGGCCCAACCCTCCAGCCGCTCGCGCCAGCGTTTCAGCTCCGCCTTCTTCGGATTGGCGCCCAGTAACGCCGCGGCCCACAGCGCGCCCAGCTCGTCGAAGAACCCGCCCAGCTCGCCGTCCGAGTCGTCGTAGTCGACCCAGGCATCGCTGTACTCGTCGGTCAGCGCCTCCAGCAGCGGCAGCGCGCTCTGGGCGTCGTCGCCGTCGAGGAAGGCCTGGATCTGGGCAACCAGCGGCGCCAGATTTGCCAGGATGCTCGCGTAGGCCATGTAGTCGTCGGGGCGCTCGGCGCGGAAGATACGCCGGATCTGCTGGCGGAAGGCAGCCGCGTCGACGGCGGTACGCCGGCCTGAGGCCACCGCAGCCCCTTCGGCATTTCCAGTGGCCGCGGCGGCAGGCGGCGCGGCGAGCAGCGCATCGATCCGCTCGATCAGCTCCGCGTCGTGCGCGGCCAGGCGTAGCAGCAGCCCCTCCAGCTGGCCGCGATCGAGCCCGGCGAGCAGCTCGGCGAGCGGCGGGCGCACCACGACCGCGCCGGGGGCGGCGTGGATGTAGGCCAGCAGCGTCGCCACAATATGCTTGCACCAGCCGCCCCAGTCGTAGGGGCAGCTGCAGCTCGCGGCGCGCACGCCGCCGGCGTCGAGGCTGACCGTCACGCGGTAGGGCTCATACTCACTGCCCTCGACCTCGGTCTGCAGCAGGTCGCCACGCAGCACCAGCTGGCCGACCGCGCCGCGCCGCTCGTAGTCCGCGCCGCGGGCGAACGACTCCGCGCTGGCGTGCTGGCGGATCTGGGCCTCGCTCAGGGGCGGCAGCTGCGGCTGCGCCGGTGTTATCTGCTTGCTGCCCATCGCCCCTCCCTATTACATCAGGCGCAGCGCCGCGTTGGCCTCGGCCACGTCGAACTGCTCGGGGTCGAACTCGCTGCCGACCCACTCCAGCAGCTCCTCGTGCCGCTCGTGCTCCGGGTCGGCGATCGCCTCCAGAAAGGCGGCGTAGCCCCAGACCCCGCCGCAGTCCTCGGGCGGGCAGGCGCGCTTGCCCGCCGTGCAGCGCGGGTAGCTCACCCCCGGCTCAGGGGCGAGCACCTTTTCCAGCAGCACCTCGTGCGTCCAGCTGTCGCCGAAGTCGTACTCGTAGCTGAGCTTCTGCTTCGGCGCGGTGAGCACCTGGTTGAGCTTGACCCGCCGCTCGTCGTGCACATCCTCAACGTAGCCGGGATCCGGCACGCCATATGATACCCGGCCGAGGCTGAACATATGCAG